>CAZNOC010000047.1:0-18937 GCA_964574545.1 uncultured Bifidobacteriaceae bacterium
GACGTCGAGTTCGAGGCCGGGCAGCTGCCGTTCATCTACAGCGCCATCCGCATCCTCTCGGACGAGGGTGCGGCTGAGCCGATCGATGTGATCGCCGAGGTGCAGCAGCACCTGGGCGAGAACCGAGTCCGCGCGGTGGCGATGAAGCCGACCGACGGCATGCAGCGCGGCATGCGCGCGCTGGACACCGGAGCGCCGATCACGGTGCCGGTGGGTCCGGCGACGCTCGGGCGCGTGCTGAACGTGCTGGGGGAGCCGGTGGACTTCCCGGATCGCCCGGTGAATGCGACCGAGCACTGGCCCATCCACCGTCCGGCGCCGACGCTCGAGGAGCAGTCGACCGAGCTCAAGATGTTCGAGACGGGGATCAAGGTCATTGACCTGCTCGAGCCGTATCTGCAGGGCGGAAAGATTGGCCTGTTCGGCGGCGCCGGCGTCGGCAAGACCGTCATTATCATGGAGCTCATTCACAACATCGCCTTGAAGCACGGCGGTGTGTCGGTGTTCGGCGGCGTCGGCGAACGCACGCGCGAAGGCAACGACCTCTGGCTCGAGTTCCAGGAGTCGGGCGTGATCGACATGAACGACCTGTCGAAGTCGCGCGCGGCGCTCGTCTATGGCCAGATGACCGAGCCGCCGGGCGCACGCCAGCGCGTCGGGCTGTCGGCGCTCACCGTGGCGGAGTACTTCCGCGACGCCGAAGGCAAGGACGTGCTGCTCTTCATCGACAACATCTTCCGCTTTACACAGGCGGGGTCCGAGGTGTCGGCGCTGCTTGGCCGCATGCCGAGCGCCGTCGGGTATCAGCCGACGCTGCTCACCGAGATGGGCGAACTGCAGGAGCGCATCACGTCCACGAAGAAGGGCTCCATTACCTCGGTGCAGGCCATCTACGTGCCCGCCGACGACTACACGGACCCGGCGCCGGCCACCACCTTCGCCCACCTGGATGCGACCACGAACCTGTCGCGCCAGATCGCGGAACTCGGCATCTACCCGGCGGTCGACCCGCTGGCATCGACCTCGCGCATTCTCGACCCGCGTGTCATCGGCGACGAGCACTACAACGTCGCGCGCCAGGTGAAGCAGATCCTCCAGCGCTACAAGGATCTGCAGGACATCATCGCGATTCTCGGCATCGACGAGCTGTCGGAAGACGACAAGCTCACCGTGTCGCGTGCGCGCAAGATTCAGCGGTTCCTGTCCCAGCCCTTCTTCGTCGCGTCCCAGTTCACCGGACGCGACGGCAAGTACGTGCCGATCGCTGAGACCATCCGCGGGTTCAAGGAGATCGCCGAGGGCAAGCACGACCACATCCCCGAGCAGGCCTTCTACCTGCAGGGCACGATCGACGATGTGATCGCCAACGCGGCGGAGATGAAGCAGTAGGCTGATGGCGCTTCCCACCAAGCTCACGCTGGAGATCGTCACGCCCGACCGCGCGCTGGCCCATGGCGAAGTGGACGAGGTGCAGCTGCCCGGCGCCGAGGGCTACCTCGGCATCCTGCCCGGGCACACGCCGCTGCTCGTGACCCTGCGGGTCGGGGAGATGTGGTACCGGCAGGGCACGGAGATCCACTATCTCTTCGTGGCGTTCGGGTTTGCCGAAGTGCTGCCGGACCGCGTCATCATCCTCGCCCAGACGGCCGAGCGGGCTGAGGAGATCGACATCGAGCGGGCGGAGACCGCGCGCGTACGCGCGGCCGAGGCGGAGAAGGGCGCCGTCCCGACACAGGTTGACATGGACTTCGAGCGAGCGCGCATCGCGATGATGAAGTCGCTGATCCGGCTGCAGGTGGCGGAGCGCGCGCGGATGCGCAGGTAAGGTGCTTCCTCACCTCGCGCGCCTGTTCCGCTACCGCGGCCTCGTCCAGACGCTCGTCGTTCGTGATCTGAAGGCGCGGTATCGCGGGTCGGTGCTGGGATTCTTCTGGTCGTTCTTCAATCCGCTTCTCCTGCTCCTCACCTATACGTTCGTCTTCACCGTGGTGCTCCCCGGAATGCACCCGGAGTCGGTGCAGCCGTACGCGCTGTTCTTCTTCTGCGGCATCCTGCCGTGGACCTGGTTCTCGGCATCGCTTTCGGAGGCGTCGAACACGCTGATCGCGGGAGGGAACCTGATCAAGAAGGTCCTGTTCCCGGCTGAGGTGCTGCCGATCGTGGCGGTGCTGGCCAATATGGTCCACTTCTTCCTGGGCCTGCCGATCCTCGTGGCGTTTCTGGTGTACTTCCAGCGCCCGCTGGATCCGATCGAGCTCCTCTGGTTCCCCGTGATCGTGCTCGTGCAGCTCGTCTTCACGCTGGGCCTGGCGCTGATGCTCGCCGCGCTCACCGTGCACTTCCGCGACATCAAGGACCTGCTGAGCAACCTGCTGACGCTCTGGTTCTTCTCGACGCCGATCATCTACTCCATGCAGATGGCCCCGGAGTCCATGCGGTGGTGGCTCAACCTGAACCCGATGGCGCATTTCGTCATTTCGTATCAGGAGGTGCTCTTCTATGTGGGTCCGCACGGGCACTGGAAGTGGCTCATGGCGATGGCGGTGGCATCGGTGGCGATGTTCTTCGCCGGGTTCTTCGTCTTCGACCGCCTCCGCGACAGCTTCGCGGAAGAAGTGTGATGGCTGCCTCCGCGATCACAAACACGAAGGCCACGATGACCACGAAGCTCTACACGAAGAGACAGATGGCGTTCCCGTGTCGGGGAGTGAAGGGCGTCTTCGTGCGTCTTCGCGGGCGTCGTGACCTTCGTGTTTGTCCGTGACAGTGAGATCCATGGTTCCCGCGATTGACGTTCGCAACGTCTCGAAGGTCTACCGGCGCTATGCCCGGAAGAAGCAGTTCGCGACGCTGAAGTCGGCACTGCTCAGCGGAAGCCTGATCTCGGACCTGCAGCCAGACGAGACGTTTCCCGCCCTTCAGGGCGTGTCGTTCACCGTGCCCAAGGGCTGCACGTACGGAGTCGTCGGGCGCAACGGATCCGGGAAGTCCACCCTCCTCAAGTGCGTAGCGGGCATCACGAGGCCGAACTCAGGCACCGTGGAGGTCGACGGGCGCATCTCGGCGCTGATCGAGCTCGGTGCGGGGTTCCACCCGGAAATCTCGGGACGCGAGAACGTCTTCATCAATGGCATCATGCTCGGCCTGACGAAGCGCGAGATCGCGAAGCGCTTCGACGAGATCGTCGAGTTCGCCGAGCTCAAGGACTTCATCGACGCACCGGTCAAGACGTACTCGTCCGGCATGTACATGCGCCTCGGGTTCGCCGTGGCCATCCACGTCGACCCCGACGTGCTGCTGATCGACGAAGTGCTGGCGGTCGGCGATCAGAGCTTCACGTTGAAGTGTCTCGACAAGTTCGCGGAGTTCCGGCGCAGGAACAAGACGATCATGCTGGTGACACATTCGCTGGATCTCGTCGAGAAGTTCTGCGATCACGCGCTGTGGCTCGACAAGGGGAAGAACCACGGAGAGGGGGAGCCCCGGCGTGTCGTCGCACAGTACCTGATCGATGTCGGCAAGGCTGAAGAGCAGTTGCTCGCGCGGGAAGAGGCGGAACGGATGGCACAGGCCGAGTCCGACGCTCCCGTCGAGGCCGAGCGGCCGGCGGATCCCGCGGATGCCGGCGAGACGCCCGCGGACATGTTCAAGGCCACCGAGGGGAGATGGGGCACGCGCGAGATCGAGATCATCCACGTCGCCATCATCGGCGAGGAAGGCGAGGCGGGTCACGTGTTCCAGAGCGGCGAGGCGGTACGGGTGGTGATGAGGGTCCGTGCCCACGAACCGTCCACCGACTTCGTGTTCGGGTTCGGGCTGTTCAACGCCGATGGGGTGTGCTGCTACGGGACGAACACGAATGTCGAGAAGCTGAACCCCGAGGGCATCAGCGGCGAGGCCGAGGTCACGTTTCACATCGATCGTCTGGAGCTCGTCGAGGGGACGTATCGCCTTGACCTTGCCGTGCACAAGGTGGACGGCTACCCCTACGACTACCACCGCCAGCTCTATTCCTTCCGCGTGAAGTCGCGCACGGCGGATGTCGGCATCTACCGCCCGCCTCACCGCTGGGAGTTCAAGGGTGACGTGCGGTGGAAGCCGACGAAGTCGTGAGGCTGACACGGACCCCATGGTTCTGAGTCGCGCTGACGCTGTCGAGTGGGCTGCCGGGCTTCGTCGTCAGGGGCGGGCGCTTGTCTTTACGAACGGCGTTTTCGACCTCCTGCATCCTGGCCACGTTCGGTACCTGAGGGCCTCGCGGCGGTTGGGCGATGCGCTGCTGGTGGGCGTGAACTCGGACCGGTCGGCCCGCGCGCAGGGCAAGGGGCCGGACAGGCCGGTGAATCCTGACGCGGAGCGCGCCGAGGTCCTGGCGGCTCTCGCGGACGTGGACGCGGTCGTCCTTTTCGACGAGGACACGCCGCTCGAACTGATCACCGCCCTCCGCCCCAACGTGCTCGTCAAGGGAGCCGACTGGGGTCCGGATGACATCGTGGGCGCGGGCGTCGTGAGCGAGGGAGGCGGCCGCGTGGAGCGGATCGCGCTCGCTGAGGGGTACTCCACGACGGAGATCTTGCGCCGCATCCGAGAGGCAACCTGAGGGTGTCTCCGTCCACGTCTCTGGCACTCCGCTCGCTCCTCAAAGGCGCCGCGGCGCGAGCGCAACTCGTCCCGCGCGATGCGGGCGTGTCGGGCCTGACGGTGCCCGCTCGGGCCCTTGCCGTGTCGGCGTTGGCGCATGACTACGCGCGGGCGGTGGTCCTCTACGTCGTGCCGACAGACGCGTCCGTCGAGGCAGCGGTGTCTGACGTCCGCTTCTTTCTGAGCGCGATCGAGGGCCACTCGGCGGCCATGGTCGATCGCCTGGTGCTGCCGTTTCCCTCCCTTCAGGTAGACCCGTACCGGGCACTGGCTCCACATATGAGGGTCGCATCGGCGCGTGCGCGTGCGCTGCTGGCGATGGTGTCGGGGGAAGCGCGCGTGGTGGTGGCATCGGCGTCGGCGCTGATGCCGAGGCTGCCAGCGCCAGAGACCCTCCGGGCGCGCGCCCTTGGTGTGCGCCCAGGCACCGAGATCGATCCTCACATGCTGGCGGACCTGCTGGTCGAGGGAGGCTACGAGCGTCAGGATCCGGTAGACACCCACGGAGAGTTCTGCCTCCGGGGCGGCATCCTCGATCTGTATCCCCCAAGCGAGATCTGGCCGGTCCGCATCGAGTTCATGGGGGACACGGTCGAGTCGATTCGCCGTTTCGATCCGTCCACCCAGCGTTCGGTCGAGACCCTGGACCACTTCCAGCTCGCCCCGATCACCGAACAGGGGACAGACCCCGCGCCTTCCCGGCCGGAAGGCGCGGGGTCTGTCCCCCCCCCCGCGACCGCGACCGGCAGGGTGTCAGTTCTTGCGTACTTGCGACTCGCCCAAGAGGCGAGGCTTGTCGTCGACGAGCCGGATGATGTCCGCGTGCAGGTCGAGCGGTGGTGGGATCAGGTTGAGGCATCGCACGAGGAACAGGCCGCGGGCCGGCCGGCGGGCTCGTTGCCCCTGGCCCCGCCATCATCCCTGCTTCTGTCGTGGGACGACCTGGCGCCCATCCTTCTCGCCGCGCCGGCGTTGCAGGAACTGACGATCGACGTCCTGCCGGAACCGGACAAGGGGTCTGTCCCCTCCCCCGCGCCCTCCCCCGCGCTCTTCCAGGTGGCGTGTCAGCCGACGCAGGAGTTCAGGGGACGCATCGCGGATTGGGTCGCCGAGGTCAAGCAGGCGAGGGATCGCGGAGATACGGTGGTCTTTGTGGCGGCCACGAGCGGGCGCGCGGAGCGCACGCTCGAGCTGCTGCGCGAGTACGACGTTCGTGCCCAGAGCATCGACCACGGAAGCGAAGGCTTCTCGGGCGCCGTGCTCGTGACAACCGGCGCCCTTTCGCGCGGATTCCGCCTGCCGGCCGCGGCCCTCACGCTCTTTGCCGAACACGACATCTTCGAAGAGGAACCCCGCCGCAGCGCCGCGGCGCGCCGGCGCTCCATGGTCGCCACGTTCCTGTCGGACCTGCGCGATCTCAAGGTCGGCGACCTGATCGTGCACGTCGATCATGGCATCGGTACCTTCGTCGGGCTGAAGCAAATCGCCGCCGGCGGTGACGCCGTCCACGAGTTCCTCGAGCTCCGCTATCACGGCGACGACAAACTGTTCGTCCCCGTTGAGCGGCTCGACCTGGTGCAGAAGTACACCGGAGCCGCACGGCCGTCGCTCGATCGGCTCGGCGGCGGCACCTGGGAGCGCGCGAAGAAGAAGGTCAAGAAGGCCATGCGCGACATGGCCGAAGAGCTCCTGGCGCTCTACGCCGCACGCAAAGCAGTGCCGGGCCACGCCTTCAGCCCCGATACGCATTGGCAGGAGGAATTCGAGGACGCCTTCGAGTACGAGCCGACTCCCGATCAGGCCACCGCCATCGCCGACATCAAGCGCGACATGGAATCCACCACGCCCATGGACCGCCTGCTCTGCGGTGACGTCGGGTACGGGAAGACCGAAGTCGCCATGCGCGCCGCGTTCAAGGCCGTGATGGACGGCAAGCAGGTGGCCCTGCTCGCTCCCACCACTGTCCTCGCGTTCCAGCATCTCGAGACGTTGCGCAAGCGCTTCGCCGCCTTCCCCGTGCGTGTCGACCTGGTGAGCCGCTTCCGCTCGAAGAGCGAGCAGAAGGAGGCCCTCGAGGCGCTTGCCGCCGGCAGGCTCGATGTGATCGTCGGCACGCACCGCCTGCTGTCGAAGGACGTCCAGTTCCGCGACCTCGGCCTCCTCATCGTGGACGAGGAGCAGCGCTTCGGCGTCACGCACAAGGAGCGCATCAAGCAGATGCGCAAGAAGGTGGATGTCCTGACGCTGTCGGCCACGCCCATCCCGCGCACGTTGAACATGTCGCTCGTCGGGATCCGTGACATGTCGGTGATCGAGACGCCCCCCAAGGACCGCCTGTCGATCCAGACCCACGTGGTGACGTTCGACCAGACCGTGATCACGCGCGCGATTCGCCACGAGCTGGGGCGCGGGGGGCAGGTCTTCTTCGTCCACAACCGCGTCGAATCCATCTACTCGATGGCGAACCTCCTTCAGCGCCTCGTTCCCGAAGCTCGTCTCGTCATCGGCCACGGGCAGATGGGTGAGGACACCCTCGAACACGCCATGCTCGACTTCATGGCGCACAAGTTCGACATCCTGCTCGCGACCACGATCATCGAGAACGGCCTCGACATCCCCAACGCCAACACCATCATCATCAACCGGGCGGACCGATACGGGCTCTCGCAGCTCTATCAGCTGCGGGGTCGCGTCGGCCGCAGCGATCGGCCGGCCTATGCCTACATGCTGATTCCGCCCGAAGACTCGCTCTCACAGATTGCGCGCAAGCGCCTCGCCGCCATCCGCGAGTTCAGCGACCTCGGCAGCGGATTCCGCGTGGCCGCACTCGACCTCGAGCTTCGGGGCGCCGGTAACCTCCTCGGCGGCCAGCAGAGCGGCCACATCGACGCCGTCGGCTTCGAAACGTACACCAGGCTGCTCGAAGAGACGATCCGCGAGCTCAAGGGCGAGGATCTCGAAGACGATGTGCGCGCCACCGTCAACCTCAGGGTCGATTTCCGCATCGGCGACGACTACGTGGCGGAGACCAACCAGCGCTTGATGATCTACCGGAAGATCGCGGCCGCGCGGACGGAGGACGAGCTGGCGCGCGTGGTCGAGGAAGTGAGAGACCGCTACGGTCCTCCGCCGGTGGCGTTGCTCAACCTGGCCGACTACGGCCGCATCCGCGTGCTGGCCGACCAGCTTCGTGTCGAGTCGATCGACCGCGAGGGCTCCCTGGTCGTCTTCAAGTTCAGGGAGCGGGCAAACGTGGATCCGACGAGGCTCATCCACCTCGTGCGGGAACGAGAAGACCTGCAGCTGCTGCCGCCGGCGACACTCAAGATGGACGTGCGAAAATCGGGCGAAGCCTCTGCCGGTCAGCCGGCCGGGGGCACTGGCGGCGGCCACGGGTCGGAGGCGCTCAAACGCGCCCATGCCGCGTCTAAAGAACGAGGGCGCCCTTCACGCAAGCCGTCGTGGTGGACGGCACGTGCGAGGGCGGGAGACGTCACCCCGGGGTTCAGCAAGGCCGAGATCCTCAAGGTGGCCCCTGAGGACCCGCGGGCGCCGGGAGGCGTGCTCGAGCGTGTGACGACGCTGTTGCTGGTTCTGGGAGAAGAACGGTAAACTCCGGTATTGAAGATACTTATGAACTCAAGAACTCTCGGTTTGCCGGTGGCCGCCGTCGCCGCGTTCCTGGCGATGGCGGCGGCTTCAGAGGCGCAGATCCTCGAGCAGATTCTGGTGAAGGTCAACGGTGACATCATCACGAAGACCGACCTCGAGGCCCGTCAGGTCGCCGCGTTGCGCCAGTTGCCGAACGCGCAGAGCCTCCGTCCGGACAGCGACGAGTTGCGGGCCGCGGTCGCCCAGATCACGCCAGAAGTGATTGTGGACGCCGTCGACGAACTCGTGCTCGTCCAGCGCGGGCGCGAGCTCGGGTACTCCCTCAGCAACGATCAGTTCACGAGCATCGTCGAGAACATCCGCAAGGAGAACAAGCTCGAGAGCGACGAGCAGTTCCAGATGGCCCTGCAGCAGGAAGGCCTCACAATGGACGACCTTCGTCGCCAGCTCGAACGGCAGATGCTGATCACGCGCGTCCAGCAGGCCGAAGTTCTCGGCCGAATCGGGGTGACCGACGAAGAGGCGCGCGGCTACTGGGACGCGAACCGCGCCTCGTTCACCACGCCGCCGCAGATCACGCTGCGCGAGATCCTCATCATCGTCCCCACCACTCCTCAGGGCATCAACGTTGGGGCGGATGATGACGCGAAAGCGAAGGCAGAAGAAGCTCGCCGCAGAGCGCTCGCCGACGAACCGTTCGCCCGTCTCGCGGCCGAGCTCTCGGATGCGCCGAGCAAGGCCAACGGCGGTCTCGTCGGCCCGCTCAGCCGCAGCGACCTTGCCGAGCCCCTGCAGCGGGCGCTCGAGGGCATGCAGCCCGGTGGCGTGTCCGAGGTGATGCGGATCGAACGGGGGTACCTCGTCCTGCGGCTGGAATCGGTCGAAGGCGAGGCCGTGAAGCCCTTCGAGGATGCGAAGCAAGAGATCTCCGAGCGGATCTTCGAGGACAAACGGCGCGCGGAGTTTGGCCGCTACCTGACCCGACTGCGCGGGCAGGCGATCATCGAATGGAAGAACGACGAGATCAAGAAGGCATACGAGCTCGGCCTTGAAGCACAGGCAAAGGCGATCGCGGGCACTGCGTCGCGCTAAGCCCTCTCTCGTGTCCGCACGGGCGCGCGCCAGCCGTCTCGGCGCCCAGCGCTTCTGACTCCGGGTCCGTCCAGACGGACTGAGGCGTGTCGTCAAGAGAACGCCGAACGTCCCAGCCAGCCGCGGAACACCCACGCCATGCTCCAGGATCCAATTCTCGCCACGGGCGTCCACTGGTATGCGATCTGGATCCGCTCCCGCCACGAGAAGGCCGTCCGCGATCAACTGGAACGCAAGCAGGTCGACGTATTCCTGCCGACCTACCAGAAGTGGAGCCGGTGGAAGGATCGCAAGAAGCAGATCGAGTGGCCTTTGTTTCCCGGGTACTGCTTCGCCCGGTTCGATGCGCAGGACCGATTGCCGGTGTTGAAATGCGACGGCGTCGTGTCGATCGTCGGCGCCGAGGGCGCCCCGACCCCGATTCCAGAGGTGGAGATCGACAGCATTCGTCAGTTGATCGAGAGCGAGCTCAGCTACGACCCGTGTCCGATGATCAAAGAGGGCGACATGGTCGAGGTGAAGAGCGGACCGCTGAAGGGCGTCGTTGGGCGCCTGGTTCGGAAGGGAACCCACGCGCGCCTCGTGCTGTCGGTGCACCTGATCGGGCAAGCCGTGAGCGTAGAAGTGGATGCGGCCGACGTGAAGGCGTATTGACGAGAGCGGGACGACCATGAAGATCTCGAACATCCACCTTGAGTCGCCGTTCGTCGTCGCGCCGATGGCGGGCATGACCGATACAAGCTTCAGGCGTCTCGTGAAGCGCCAGGGGGGGTGCGGTCTGGTCGTCACCGAGATGGTGAGCAGCGAAGGCATCGTGCGCGGGATCGATCGGACGCTCCAATATGCGGAGTACACCGAGGAGGAGAGACCCGTCTCGGTGCAGATCTTCGGCGGCGATCCTGCCACGATGGCCGAGGCCGCGCGAATCGTCGAAGGCTTGGGCGCCGACATCGTCGATGTGAACATGGGGTGCCCCGTGCCGAAGATCTCGAAGCACAATGCCGGGTGCAGCCTCATGCGCGAGCCGGCGCACGCGCAGCGGATCATCCGCGAGATGGTGCAGGCGGTCCGGATCCCGGTGACCGTCAAGATGCGGAAGGGATGGGACGACCACGACCTGTCCGCGCCCGAGGTCGCGGCCCGTGTTCAGGACGCAGGGGCATCCGCGGTCACGATTCACGGGCGGACAGCGAAGCAGTCGTATACCGGGCGTGCCGACTGGGACTTCGTCGCGGACGTGGCGAGCCGGCTGTCGATCCCGGTGTTCGGATCCGGTGACTGCGTGGAGCCGGAGCAGATCGTCGACAGAATGCGCGCCGGGGTGAGCGGCGTGTTCGTGGGCCGCGGCGTGTTGCGCAACCCATGGATTCTGGCGCAGGCCGGGGATCTCCTGGAGGGACGCCCGGCGCGGACGGTCACCTTGGAAGAGCGCGGCCGCTTCCTGCTCGAGTACGTCGATCTTCTGCTGCGTGAGGGCGATGACGAGGCCGAGGGCTTCCGGCACAGCATGCAGGGGAAGGCGCACGGCTCGGCATCTGGAGCGAGGTCAGGGGGTCTGTCCCCTCTCTCGAGCGCGGACCCGGGAGTGCCAGCCGTCGGCCGGCAGAAGTGGGTCATCAACAAGCTTCGGGCGCTCTGCGCCTGGTACTCGAAGGGGCTCGATGGCGGGAGTCAGCTCCGGGTCGCCATCAACAGCGCCCAGTCGATCCCGCATCTGCGGCGCCTGATCGACAACTACTTCCTCGACTCGGCGCTCGAGCTCGCCGGGGTGCCCGTAGTCGATCGCAGATTCTGAGCAGGGTCTGAACAAGGGGTCCCCTCCTGCTGTCCGTTCTTGGGAAAGGGGTCTGTCCCCTCCCCGTTCCGGTCGCCCTTCCGGTTATCCTCTTCCCATGACGATGACCTCAGCGTCGCGGGTGTACGTGGCGGGGCACGGTGGCCTGGTCGGATCTGCGGTGGTGCGGCGACTCCAGGCGCTCGGCTACCAGCAAGTCCTCACAGCCACGCGAGACCAGCTCGACCTCCGCGACCAGGCGGCGGTGAACTACTGGTTCAAGGCCAATCGGCCCGAATACGTGTTCCTGGTCGCGGGCACCGTGGGTGGCATCATGGCCAACTCCACGCGCCCGGCCGAGTTCATCTACGACAACATGATGATTCATGCGACCGTGGTGCACGCATCGCATCTGTACGGCGCGCAGAAACTGCTCTATCTTGGCAGCTCCTGCATCTACCCTCGCGACTGCCCTCAACCCATGACGGAGGACATGCTGCTCTCCGGCCCGCTGGAACCCACCAACGAGTCCTATGCCGTGGCGAAGATCGCCGGCATCAAGCTGTGTCAGGCCTATCGCGCGCAATACGGGTGTCGTTTCATCGCGGCGATGCCCACCAACCTGTACGGACCGCACGACAATTTCGACCTGACGAGCTCGCATGTGCTCCCCGCGCTCATCAGAAAGTTTCATGACGCGAAGGTCGAAGCCCGTCGTGAGGTTGTGGTGTGGGGCAGCGGTCGCCCGAAGCGGGAGTTCCTGCACGTGGACGACCTCGCCGACGCATGCCACTTCCTGATGCAGGAGTACGACGAAGGGGCGCACATCAACGTCGGTACCGGCGAGGATCTCTCCATCGCGGATCTCGCGGCGCTCGTGCGGCAGGCCGTGCATCCCGATGCCGACATCATCTTCGACACCTCGAAGCCAGACGGGACGCCAAGGAAGTTGCTCGACGTATCGAGACTCCGCACGCTCGGCTGGCGGCACACCACCCCACTACAGGACGGTGTGCGCTCGACGTATGAGTGGTTTCTGGCGCAGCAAGGAGCGCTGCGAGGGGTGTAGGCCTTCTGGCGTCTGGCGATGCCGGCTGCGGTCGCCTCGCGCGGCGACTCGCGGCGCTATCGCAGCTCGCCGATGACCCGTGCGTTGTTCGCGACCACAGCGCCGAACACGACGTTGGTGGCGACCATCAGCGCAATCGCGCCGGCCTTGTTCTTCTTCCACATCCGCTCGGCGATGAAGATCGTGGCCGTCGTTGACGCGGTCTTGAGAGCCATCGTCGTGCCGGAGTTGCCGTTGCGAATGAGCCCGTTCGTTTCGTGAGCGCCGAGCGCCATCCCCTTCTGGGTGGTGTAGAAGTCCATGCCCTGGAGCACGCCCAGCGTGGCGTAGAGGACCGGGAGCGCCAGCGGGCGCGCCTGCCGGTTCATCACGGGGGTGCGATACGTCGGCCTCACGGGACTCTGCGGCCCGGCCACGACACTCGGCGCCGGCGCCTCTTCGCGGGTCTCGAGGGTCGCGTCACTCGCACCCAGGTGGGCCATGGTGGCCGCACGGGCCAGGAGATAGACCGGGACATCGCCATCGGTGGTCTGAGCCGACGCGACGGGAGCCGCGAAGGTCATGAGGACGACGGTCGCTACGGCCAGGGGGAGGGTGCGGAACATCTTGGGCCTCTCTTTCCTGCCAAGAAGTATTCAATGCGCATGCCGACCATCGGTTCTTCGTAAGTCGTTGAATCATAGGGAATAACGACGTGTGCGGGACCTGTGCGCACAGATGTGCGCGGGTGTGCGTGGCTGTGCGCGGCGTGCGCGGTGTGGCCCCTCCACGGAGAGCACGCCGCGTCGCTGCAGACTCGAATCCGCGCTGTGTGCAGAGGACCTTCCGCGACACCGAGGGGACCTTCACCGTGCCGGGTTCCGTGCGGAGTGGCCTCGTGATGGCGTGTTGGATCCTGGCAAATAATGGAGTCACTCCCGCCGGGTCACGGAGACCGCGTGCCGGCGGACCGAGGGTCGGCGCATGTGCCCGACGAGCGTCGAACATCAACGGCGACTGACCGACTGACGAGCGAACGATGATCATTGGTATCTCCGGCTCACGGCAGGGCCCGGCCGTAGCGCTGCTAGACGGGGAGAGGCTGGCCGCCTGTGAGGAAAGCCGGCTCTCCCGTCTTCGATTGTCGGACCGCACGACGTTTCCGCGTCTGGGCGTGCGCGAACTGACCGCGTTCCTCGGCCGCTCAGCCGCGGACATTACGTCCGTCGCGGTCACGAGTGGCGGCCAGTTTCCGGGCCGGGAGGTCGAGGTGATCGACCATCACCTCGCGCATGCGTCCTACGCGTTTCGCGCCTCGCCGTTCGACGCCGCGGTGGTCGTGGTGTGCGACACCACCACCGACCGAGGGTGGACAGCCTGGCGCGGTTCGGCTGCAGGGCTGGTGCCCATGGATGACGACCTTGGGGTGTTCCCCCTTGCGCGTCTCTACAGCGATCTCACGGAAGCTCTCGGACTCACCGCCGGTCGCGACGAGCACATTGTGGAAGCCCTTGCGCGAGTGGGCGCGCCTGGGGCCCATCCGGTGACGGAGTATTTCGCCGTTCGGGATGAAGGTCTCGTCGTGGACGCGCGGTGGCGGGAGGGACTTCGCCTGGCAGCGCAGGACGAAGGGCCGCAAGGCACACCGGCGCAGGTTGCCGCAGCTCAGGCCGTTCAGTCGCTGATCACAGACTCGCTGCTGGAGCTTCTGGGGCGAATCCAGCGAGTGACAGGCGCGACGCGCGCCTGCCTCTCCGGAGGGCTCTTCTACAACACGCACCTCAACACGGAAGCTGCGATGCGAGGTCCCTTCTCCGACGTGTTCGTACCGCCGCATCCCGGAAACGGCGGAGCCGCGATCGGAGCCGCGCTGTCATTGTCCGGCGTGCCGACCCCCGCCCCTCGACGTCCCTCGAGACAGGAACCCGGATCGGGAGGCCCGGAGCCGGCGGACATCGGCGCAAGCCTGTCGTCACCATTTCTCGGTCCCAGCTTCACGAGGGAGCAGGTCAAGGCGGCCCTCGACAATTGCAAGCTCGTGTACACCCTGCTGGACGATGAGCGGCTGGCTCAAACGACAGTTGAGTCGCTGATGCGCGGAGCCCTCGTTGGATGGTTCGATGGGCGGATGGAATGGGGCCCGCGCGCTCTCGGACATCGCTCGGTCCTAGCCGGCGCGACGGCGCCGCACGTCCTCGACAACCTGAACGGCTTCCTGAAGCAACGCCCTTGGTACCGGGCCTACGGCGTCAGCCTGCCGGCCAGTCGCGTCCACGACCTGTTCGAGGGTCCACCGGCGTCGCCTTACATGCAGTTCGAGTACCTGCCTCGGGATCCCGAACGCTTCCGGCAACTGATGCCTCCCGGTGCGTCGCGCCTGCGCGTGCACACGGTGGCCGAGAGAACGAGCACGGTGGGCCGGTTGCTCGAGCGGTGGGAGGCACGGAGTGGGTCCCCGGTGCTGGTCAACACGTCATTCAACGGGTTCCACGAACCGCTGGTGTGCTCGCCGCGCGATGCCGTGCGCGTCTTCTACGGCACCGGGCTCGATGTCCTCGCGGTTGGCGGCTTCGTGATGCGGAAGTGATCCGTGCGTGAGTTAGACTAGCCAGCGAATGCCCCTCCGTGTTGCCTTCGATCTCGACGGCACCGTCGCCGACATGCACAGTGCGATGGCCCGGGTGGCGTCCGAGATGTTTGGAAGGGGCGACGCATCCGCCGACGCATCCGGCAACGGCGTCGAGGCCGAGGTCGAACTCCCGTCCCTCGCCGACTTGAACCTGTCATCGCGGCAGCAGTCCGAACTGTGGGGCCGCGTCCGTTCCATTGAGAACTTCTGGCTGGATCTTCCCGAGACCGAGCCGGGCATCATCGCCCGCATCGCGCAGACAGCGGACGCGCGCCGTTGGGACGTGATCTTCATCACCACGCGGCCGTCGACCGCCGGCCTTCCCACGCAGATTCAGTCACAGCGGTGGCTCGCGGCCAGGGGGTTCTCGCTGCCGAGTTGCTTTGTCGTGACCGGTTCGCGCGGCAAGGTGGCCGATGCGCTCACGCTCGATGCCGTGGTCGACGACCGGCCGGAGAACTGCATCGACGTCGCGGTGGAGTCGAAGGCCAGGTCCATCCTCGTGTGGACGGCCAACCCGAAGGGCGTGCCTCCGGGAGCAGCGCGGATTGGGGTGAAGGTCGTGCCGTCGATCTCCGATGCCTTGACGGCCCTCGAGGAGATCGACGACCGCCGCAAGGATCGCGGCGTCGTCGGCTCCCTTCGACGGATGTTCAAGCGCTGATCGCGTCAGTCGTCGTCGCGCGGCTTCTTTGGTTTCGCCGGGGATGACCCCCGCGGACCAGGAGGGCGCGGCTTGAAGGCAGGCCTCGATGGCTTCCACGTTCCCCGAGGCTCCCGCCCCTCGGGTCGTCCGGCCGGATTGAACTTGCCGCCGGTTCCCCCCGGTCCGCCCGGGCCCTTCCTGGGCCAGGGCGCACGGCCGCCTGGCGCCGGAGGTCCCTTGGGCTTCCAGCCGGTCTTCTCCCGCGCGCCAGATGTGGGGGCTGGCTTCCAGGGGCCACGAGTGTCGCCGCCGGGACGCGCTGGCTTCCACGGCGCGCGACCGCCGGGGGATGGCCCAGAGGGCTTCCATGGCGCTCGGGACTCTCCAGGGGCATTCGGCCTCCACCCGCCCTCCTTCGGGGCACCGCGCGGTCCGGGGGCACCCTTGGGTTTCCAGGGGGTCTTCTCCCCTGTCGTGGGACGGCCTCCTTTGGGTCGCCATGGCGCCTGTTCACCAGGTACGGTGCCCTTGGGCTTCCACGGAGGGCGTGCGCCTGGCGTCGCCGGTCCCTTGGGTCGCCACGGCGCCTGTTCACCAGGCACGGTGCCCTTGGGCTTCCACGGAGGGCGGGCGCCTGGTGTCGCTGGTCCCTTGGGTTTCCAAGGCGTCCGTGCGTTCCCTGAGGCGACAGGCTTTGGCTTCCAGGCCGGCTTCTCCCGTGTCCGTGCAGGCGTGTCCAACGGCCCCCGGGGTGGGCGTCCCGCAGGCGAGGCACCTTCGGTGCTCTTCGGTACCGACGGACGTCTCGGGCCGCGCGGCTCGCGCCACTTGCTGCGTTCGGAACCGGTCTTCGGGACGTCCTTCTCTTCGGAAGGGGTTTCCTGACGGCGGTCTGCCTTGCTCCTGATCGCCTGCTTGAAGCGATCCCATTTCGCCTTCTTGGCTTTCTGGTACTTCTCGCGGGGGTCCTCGTGGGTGCCGCCGGGTCGCCAACTGTAGTCGCGCCGTTCCCGTCCTTCGGGAGCGATCAGCTCTCCGTCCTTGCCGACTCTGTAGCCGTCCCGAAGCTTCGTGTGAGCTTCGTCCTTCGATTCCCAGAGCCGCCCTGCCTGGAACCACTTCATCGTCGCGGAGGCATGTTTCTCCTTCAGGCGGTTGAAGGTCGCCTGAAGATCGTCGGGGAGAGCCGAGCGAAACGCCGTGGGGGCGCCGTCGACGATGATGGTCCAGTAGGCATGACGGGGAGGCATGGATCTAGGGTAGCGCGAAACCGCGGCCGGCCTCGGGAAGTGACGAGGGAGAGACGAGGGGACAGACCCCGCGTCCTCGTCCCCGACAACGCCTGGGGTCTGTCCCCTGCCCGGGTCCCTGCCCGGGCTGGCCAAGCCCCGCTTCGCTAGAGGCGCTTGAGCCGCTCCACCAGCGTGGTCCTCTTGAGTCCCAGCAATCTTGCCGCGTCGGCCCGGTTGTTGCCGGTTCGAGCGAGGGCGCGGCCGATCAGATCGCGTTCGATCTCGGTGATTAGCGCAGGCAGGTTCACTCCATCCTCCGGAAAATCGACCGACGGCGTGGCTGGCACGGCGGCCGACTGCACCTCCGGCGGCAGATCGGTGAGGCCGATTTCCGCCCGTGCTCCCGTCAGGGCCACTGCGCGCTCGATGGCGTTCTCCAGTTGACGCACGTTGCCGGGCCAGGCGTAACCCATCAGATGGCGCATTGCCTCCTGGGCGATTGTCGGCCGGGGGTCTTCGGGACAGAACTTCTCGAGGAAGTGTTGCGCCAGCAACGGGATGTCGTCCTTGCGATCGCGAAGCGCGGGCACCTGCACCGCAATAACGTTCAGGCGGTAGTAGAGGTCCTCGCGAAACGAGCCCGCGAGCACCATCCCTGCCAGGTCGGAGTTGGTGGCCGCGACGATGCGGACATCAACCTTGATCGTTCGGTTGTCGCCGACGCGCTCGAACTCACGCTCCTGCAGGACCCGCAGGAGCTTCATCTGCAGCCCCGCGCTCATCGTGCCCACTTCGTCTAGAAAGAGCGTTCCCTTGTCGGCCTGCTCAATCCGGCCCTGCCGGGTGCCGATGGCTCCGGTGAAGGCGCCCTTCGCGTGCCCGAAGAGTTCGGCCTCCAGGAGCGTTTCCGGGATCGCGCCGCAGTTGAGCGCAACGAAGTGATGGTGGCGCCGTGGACTGCTCTGATGAATGGCCCGGGCGACGACCTCCTTCCCGGTGCCGGTCTCGCCCGTGATGAGAATCGTGGCGCTTGTTTGGGCGACTGTCTGAACCAGTTGCACAAGGCGGCGCATGGGCTGGCTGCTGCCCACGATCCCCTGAAGTCCCTGTCGTTCCTGAAGTTGCTCGCGAAGATAGGCATTTTCGCTCCGCAGCCGTCGCTGCTCGAGAGCCGTCGTCAGGGCGTGCAGGAGTTCGTCGAACTGGAACGGCTTGGTGACGAAGTCGGCGGCACCTCGCTTGATGGCATCCACGGCGTTCTTCACCGTCCCGTACCCGGTGACGACGATGGCGACGATGCCCGGATATCTTGCAAGGGCGGCGTCGATGACCTCGCTCCCGTGAATGCCGGGGAGCCTCAAGTCGGACACGATCACGTCGAACGCGAAATCGTTCAACGCCTCAAGGGCCCGCTCCCCCGAATCCGCCTCAACGACCACAAAGCCCTCATGGGTGAGGCGTTCCGCCACAACCGATCTGAGCGCATCTTCATCGTCCACGAGCAGCAGGTGCGGCATTGCGTCAAGACATTGACGCCTGATGAGGCAGAAGTCAAGGGGAGATGGTATCGCTTGGGGAGGTGAGGGGACAGACCCCATCGCTTGCCATCCATCAAGCGATGGGGTCTGTCCCCTCCCCCGCGACCCCTCCGCCGGAATCGGTGACCCTGCAGGTTTTCTGCGATCGCCCGATATGTTTCCGTGGGAGGCACTGTCAAGCCGTGGAACGTCAAACCATCAGCATTATGAAAGCGTGTGAGCTGGTCGGCGTCAGCCGCCGCACGATCTACAACTGGATTGCCGCCGGCAAGGTGGAGTACGTCCGAACGGCAGGCGGGAGCATCCGGATTTTCGTCGACACCCTCTGGCGATCGCCGGACGGGACGATTCGGGACTCGAGCGTCGCTCGGGTATCGGCCTAGTTCCCGCAGGCCTTAGTGGTGTCCCTTTCTACCGTGACCGAAAGCAGATCGCGCGTGTCCTCCCCCGACGACGCGAGCGATCTGCGCCTGCTCCTTCATCGCCTGAACAATCAACTGGGCATCATCCTCGCTCACTCGGAGCTGCTCGAGTCGAAGCTGCCGGACGAGCATCATCGTGCTCGCGCTTCGCAGGTCGTGGCCGCCGCGCTCGAGGCCATGAGCGTTTCCCGGTCCCTTCGCGCGCGCCTGGCGGGCGAGTAGCCAGAACGAGGGAGAACGAGGGGTCAGACCCCGTCAGCTGGGGAGCCGCAACTCGCGGGGTCTGTCCCCTAGCCACTCCCC
>CAZNOC010000047.1:19037-22416 GCA_964574545.1 uncultured Bifidobacteriaceae bacterium
GACCCCGTCAGCTGGGGAGCCGCAACTCGCGGGGTCTGTCCCCTAGCCACTCCCCCTAGCCACTCCCCACCTGCGATCACGAATACGTAATCAGATCGCCACTTCGTTGACGCTTTCGGTCAATAAACCAGCCAATATTTTGACGCTTCGTGGGCATTTGACCCCCCTGGCGCCGTCTTGTGCACGCGTGGGAATGTGCGGCTAAATCATTTGAAATCAGTGTGTTATATGCGTGGTCCATCCCCACGCTGCACACCCTGCCACACAGATGCACGAAACTGGCACTAACGGTGCAGTGTAGCGGTCTCGTAAGGCCTTGCCCACGCGACCACGAGGCCTTCGGAGACCCCCTGATGAAGGCCGAAACCACCGCAGACGCCACCAACCCCCGCATCGAAGCCGGCATTCCCTTCGTGGAAGCCCTTGCCAGGCGGATGGCCGCCACGATGCCCCATTCGATCGACCTGGGCGACCTCGTTCAGGACGGTGTGATTGGGCTGATTGATGCCGCTCGCCGCTTCGAGGAGTCACGAGGCATCAAGTTCGAGACCTTCGCCGAACGACGCATCCGCGGCGCGATGATCGATGCGCTTCGCAAGGACGCGTGGCCACGCGGCGTGCGCCGGTTGCGCCGCGAACTCGAGGCCGCTCGCGAGAAGCTCCGCGCGTCGCTCGGTCACGAACCTTCAACGGCCGACCTTGCCGCGGCCGTCGGTCTCGACGAGGCGAGGCTCGGCAAGGCCGTCGTGCGCATCAACACCATCGAGTCGACCTCTCCGCTCTCTTGCGGGGATCATGTGGACGAGTCGCAGCTCCCCGCGGTCATGGTCCCGGCGGAACCCGAGCGTCCGGACACGGCGTACGAAAAGAACGAGGTGCAGACGCGCATCCGCGGCGCCATCGAGGCACTCCCGGTCCGGGAACAGCGCGTCATCAGCCTCTACTACTACGCCGAGGTGACGATGAAAGAGATCGGCGCGGAACTCGGCGTCAACGAGTCACGCGTCTCCCAGCTTCACGCGCGGGCGATCAGGCGGCTGCGCGAATCACTGGGCGGCGCGGCGACACCTGCTGTCGCGACCGAGATCCGCGGCGCGATCCTCGCTTTCGCGGCGCGGCCAAAGATGAAGATGGTGAAGGCGCGCCTGCCGGAGGACAGCACACGGGTGGCGTCCGGCGCCGCCCGGCGGGCCACGAGCGCCGTCGTCGTACCCTACGACAGTGTGTCGCGCGCGGCGCGCAGGAGTTCGCCGAGCCGGAACGGCTTGGACAGCCACCGGCAGCCGCTGTCGTCGAGGAAGCGCTCAGCCTCGGTGCCCGCCACATCGCCCGTGACGAAGATGACGCGACGGGCCAGCGCCGGCGCTCCAGCGGCCATGGCCCGGTAGAAGGCCATGCCGTCCATGCGCGGCATCTTCAAGTCGCAGACCACGAGGTCGTAAGGCTCGGCCCTGACGCGGCCGAGCCCCTCTTCGCCATCTCCCGCGCGATCCACGACGAACCCCGCGTCCGTCAGCGCCTCGGCCACCGCGGAGGCGAGCGCGGGCTCATCCTCGATCACCAGCACCCGCGCGCCCTTGAAGGCGTCGAGCGGCACGGGGCCCTGTGGCGTTCTCGACGGCACATGGATCGCGCCGCTGACCGGCAACTCGACGAAGAAGGATGTCCCCCGGCCAGGCGCCGAGTCCAGCCGGATGCGCCCGCCGTGCTCCTGCACAATCGCGTACGCCACCGTCAACCCGAGGCCTGTGCCCTTGCCGACGGACTTCGTCGTGAAGAACGGGTCAAAGATGCGCCCCTGCACCTCCTCCGGAATCCCCGGCCCATCGTCGTTCACCTCCAGGATGACAGCGTCGCGATCTGCGTCGTGCCACGTGCGCACGACGATCCGGCCCCGGCCCTGCGCGCCGAGCATCGCCTGTTCCGCGTTGATCATCAGGTTCAGCAGGACCTGTTTCAGCTGATGGCCGTCGGCGAAGACCTGCGGCAGCCCAGCGGCCAGAGCGGGAATCACCGTGATCTGGGTGAGGTGCTGCTCGTGCGCCCGTAGCGCGAGCGTCTCTCCAACCACCTGGTTCAGATCGACCAACGCCCTTGTGCTCTGGCGCTTGCGCGCGAAGGTCAGCAGGTTCCGAACGATGCGCGCCGCGCGCTCCGCTTCGCCGAGGATGGTCTCGAGTCCATGCCGGACGGAGTCGTCCACGTCCTTCTGAGCCAGCCGCTCGGACCAGGAAAGGATGGTGGCGAGCGGGTTGTTCAGCTCGTGGGCCACGCCCGAGATCGCCTGGCCGAGCGCCGCCAGCTTCTCGGCCTGGAGCAACTGCTGGTGGAGGTCCCGTGCCTCGTCGTCGAGCCTCTTGCGCGCGCTCACATTGCGCACGATCGCCTCGACGCGCAGCCGGCCTGGCTCGAGGACTTCGGCGTTGGCGGTGACCTCGATCCAGATCGCCGCGCCGTCCATTCTCCGAAGGCGCAACGCAGAGGAGGCGACCGTGCCCTCTGCTTCGAGACGGGCGAGGAAGAGCGCACGCGCCTCGGGATCGACGAACCGATCGGGGTCGAACGGCGTGACGTGACGGTCCGCTTCCTCCCTGGGATAGCCGAACGTCAGCTTGAGGTGGGGGTTGGCCGCTTCCGTGACAGAATCGTCCGGCCCGAGGATGCCGATGTAGACACCCTCGCGGACGGTGTCGAAGAAGCGGCCGAATGAGTCCGCACGGTTCACATCGAGGGCTGCTTCTTCGGCGGCGGCATCGGCGTGGGCGTCTTGGTTGGATACTTGGGCGTCCACTTGCGTTCGACCGCCGCGCGAATGGCGTTCACGTCGGCGCCGGAGTTGTGCATCAGCATCGCGTCACGCGCGACATCAATACAGATCGCTCAACCATAGCCGTGCATGTCCCAGGCGGTGACGTGCCCCTGCGCGTCGCGCGATCTCACGAAGCAGGATTCGTTGTGGGGATGCCCGGTAGACTCGCAGCCGCAGTAGCACGGCACGAACTTGAGCACGTCCGGAAACCGCGCCGCGAACTCGTACACCTGGCGCGTCATGTCGGCCGGCCGAGCTGGTGCGAAGCCGGGATTGGGGAGCGGAGGAAGTGGCCGGGCCGCCTGTGGTCCGCGGGAGCTCATGGGGCGCGGGGCCGAGGACTGTCCTGCGATGAGTGCGGCTCCGAGGAGCGCCGCCACCGCAAGCGTCGCCAGAAGTGTTCTTGACGGCATGGCCACACTGTAGCCGGGAACCAGCCGCCGGGGCAACGGCTCGTCACCTCGGGAATCGGATCCTCCGGGGCGCCATGCAGGCCTTGTCGATGGACACCATCAGACGGTTGACTCCCGCCAATGCGCGGGGTACGCTCCGGGCGTGACGCGCCCGTTC
>CAZNOC010000048.1:0-2276 GCA_964574545.1 uncultured Bifidobacteriaceae bacterium
TCGGGCTTTACGCTGCGAGGGGTGTTGCCCTATCCTGTGAAGCGCTTGTGAATTCTAAGAACAAGCGGAAGCCTTCCACCGAACAGGTTTCCGAACTCACCACCAATCGGCTGTCGGTCTACCTCCGCTGCCTCAACCAGCTTGAAGCGGCAGGGGTGGAGACGATCTCGTCTCAGGCGCTGGCGCAGCAGTTTCACCTGAACGCCGCCCAGATCAGGAAGGATCTGGCCTATTTCGGCGAGTTCGGCGTGCGCGGCGTCGGCTACTACGTCAAGGACCTGAAACGGCACCTCCGCCAGATTCTGGGGCTCGATCGGCGCCTGCGCGTGGCCGTGATGGGCGCCGGCAATCTCGGTCTTGCGCTGGCCGACTACCCGGGGTTTCGTCGCGAGGGGTTCGAGATCGTCGCCCTCTTCGACGTGTCCAAGGAGAAGATAGGCGAGCAGTCCCGGAGCGGCGTGCCGATCCTCGATCTGAAGGAGCTGCGGCGCCATGTCCGCCGCGACCGGATCGACATCGTGGTCATCGCAGTGCCTGCGGACTCCGGCCAGTTCGTCCTCGACGAAGTGGTCGCCGCCGGCGTCAAGGCGGTGCTCAACTTCTCGCCGGGCTCCATGAAGGCGCCGCCGGGCATCAAGCTGAAGAACGTGGACCTTACCGTGTCGCTCGAGAGCCTGTCGTTCTATCTGGCCCAGGACGAGGGAGGGGAGTGATGGCATCGCGCACGACGAACCCGCGGCTCACCCACGTCGACGCGGAAGGCCGTGTCCGCATGGTGGACGTCGGGGCCAAGCCGGTGACCGCCCGCGAAGCCAGGGCTCGCGGCACCGTGGCGATGTCGGCCGGGGCCCGGCGGCTGGTACGGGCCGGCGCAACGAAGAAGGGGGATGCCCTCCAGGCCGCGCGGCTTGCGGGCATCATGGCGGCGAAGCGCACCTCGGACCTGATTCCCCTCTGCCATCCGTTGCCGCTTTCGTACATCGAGGTCGAGCTGACGGCGACACGCACGGGCTTCCGGATCGACGCCGTCGCGCGGACCACAGGCCAGACCGGCGTGGAGATGGAGGCGCTCACGGCGGTGGCCGGCGCTGCTCTTACGCTGTACGACATGGTCAAGGCCGTGGACAAGGCGATGGTGATCGGCGACATCTGCCTCGTCGAGAAACGCGGAGGACGATCAGGACACTACCGGCGGTAGGGGAGGCCGGCACACGCACCCTTTGGACTGGCAACTGGGAACTGACAACGTCCATGAACGTCCTGATCTCGATCCAGCAGCACGTTCCGCAGTGGCAGATTCCGGCCGAGGCGGTGGCGACCCTTCGCGCCCGTTTTCCAGAGCACAGCTTCACGCATGCCACCGACGATGCGGCGCGGGCGCGCGGGCTGGAGCACTGCGACGTGGCCTACACGTGGATTCTCTCCGCGGCGGAACTCGAACGCGCCGCGTCGCTCCGATGGGTCCACTCGTCGGCCGTGGCGGTCGAGACGATCTGCGTGTCCGAACTCGCGAAACGCGGCGTCAGGCTGTCGAACACGCGCGGGGTGCAGGCGGCGCCCATCGCCGAGCACGTGCTGGCCACCGTGCTCGCGCTGGCCAAGCACCTGCCGTTTGCGCTGGAACGGCAGCGTGAGCATCGCTGGTCGCAGAACGAGTTCGTCGGCTCGCGGCTTCCCTGGCTGCTGCGCGGTCGAACGCTTGGGCTCATTGGCGTCGGCACGATTGGAGCGGAGATCGCGCGTCTGGCCCTGGCGTTCGGCATGCACGTCGTCGCCACCAGACGCCGCCTCGATCGGCCGGCCCTCCCCGGCGTGGGAGAGGTGCTGCCGCGCGAGGAACTGGACTCGTTGCTGGCGCGTGCCGATGTCGTCGTCGTGGCGGCGCCGCTCACCGGTGACACGCTCGGCCTGCTCGATGCGCGCGCGTTCGAGCGGATGAAGCGGGGAGCGATCCTCGTGAACGTGGGTCGTGGCCGGATCGTTGAGCGCGAGGCGCTCGTGGAGGCGCTTCGCTCGGGACATCTGGGCGGCGCGTCGCTCGACGTGTTTCACCAGGAGCCGCTTCCCCCGGACGATCCGCTGTGGGGGATGCCGCAGGTGATCCTCACGCCCCACACCTCCGGCTTCCGTGCCGGCCACTGGGACGAGGTGATCGATCTGTTCTCGGAGAACCTGCGACGGTTTGCCGCGGGTGAACCGCTGCGTTTTGCCGTGGAGCCGTCGCTCGGCTATTGACCAGCGGGTCGTGAACGATCAGGAGTGGATGTCGGGCAACG
>CAZNOC010000048.1:2376-21757 GCA_964574545.1 uncultured Bifidobacteriaceae bacterium
AGGCGCCGTGTCTGAGTGCGGCTGACGGGGATCTCCGTCGCCTTCGGGTCTTTCATCCTGAGGATGTAGTTCCGGCTGAACCAAGGGACGATCTCCCTGATCTTGTTGATGTTGACGAGATGCGACCGATGCACCCGCCAGAACACGGACGGATCCAGACTGGCCTGCAGCTCGTCCAGGCTCCTCAGGTTAGACGTCCCGGATACCTGTCCAGTCACAATGGTAATCGAGTCCTCGACGAGCGAGGCGTAGATTATGTCGTCAGCGTGCACCAGGGCGAAATGCTCGCCGACGCGGATCGCGAGTTGACTTCGCCTTTCCTTTGCCCCTTCCATCAGACGCATCAAAGCGCCGATCTGGTCACCGGTCGGCACCCGCAGGGCGCGTCGGTGGCGGACGCGGTCCACGGCCTGTTCGAGCCTCGACAGGTCCACCGGCTTCAGCAGGTAGTCCACCGCGTTGACCTCGAAGGCCTCGACCGCGCGCTGGTCGTAGGCCGTCACGAAGACCATCTCGGGACGGGTGGTCTCGGCGGCCAGCTTCCGCGCCGCCTCGAGCCCGGTGAGCCCGGGCATCTGCAGGTCCAGGAAGATCACGTCCGGATGGAGCCGGGTCACCGCTTCGAGGGCCTCGATGCCGTTGTCGGCCTGGCCGGTCACCTCGATGCCTTCCACCTGGCCAAGGAGGTAGCACAGCTCGTCGCGGGCGAGCTGCTCGTCGTCGACGACGAGGGCGGTGAGGGCCGGTGAGGAAAGGTCGTTCATGTCAGGCCGTCAGGGGTTCATGGCTGAGCAGCACCGGAATCTCGACGCGCGCCCGCGCGCCGTGTCCGGGGGTACCGTGGAGCTCGACGTGCCCCTGGGAGCCGTAGATCACACGCAGCCGCTCGCTGACGTTACTCAGCCCGATCCCGCTCGACATCGCCGTCGTCAGGCGGCCGGGGGAGATCCCGAGTCCGTTGTCCTCGACCTCGATCACCACCACTCCCTTCCGTCGCTCCGCACGAATGGTCAGGACTCCGGCTCCCGCCTTACGGGACACCCCGTGCTTGATGGCGTTCTCGACCAGGGGTTGGAGTAACAGGCTGGGCACGATGAGATCGAGGGTGTCGGGGGCGACGTCCTTGTGAACGGTCAGGCGCGGGCCGAACCGGACGACCTCGATGGCCAGGTATTCGTCTATCGCCATCAGCTCTTCCCTGAGCGTGACGAACTGTTCCTGGCTGCGCAACAAGCGTCTCAGCAGTCCCGAGAGCTTCTGAATCACCATGCGCGCCGTGTCGGGCTCCGACCGGATGAGCGACGACACCGAGGCCAGGGTGTTGAACAGGAAGTGCGGGTTGATCTGGCTCTTCAGCGCTTCGACTTTGGCCGCCAGCAGCAGCTTCTCCTGTTCGTGGAGACGATGTTCGATGCGCGCGTTGTTCCAGATCTTGATCGGGGTCGTCACGGTCACGGTCGTGCCGGCGATGGCAAGGAGGGTCAGCCAGGGCGACGGCGCACCCATGAAGAACAAGCGGTGTTCGCCGAATCGCAGGCCGACCGCCTGCCGGATGAGCTCCAGTCCCACCAGCAGGAGCAGGATAAAGACATGCCAGTTCACCTCGAGTGAGCGCAGCATCCGCCAGATGTGGCGTGGCAGGGAGAGGACGACAAACGGCGTGAAGCTCCAGATGTCCTCCTTCGGACAGGCCTCGCGCAGCCCTCCGCCGGCGAAGCCGCACCCGACGGCGAACGGCAGGGCGCCGTACTCGCCGGCGACGAGGGCAGGGAGGCCCGCCATCGCTCCCACGAGCGCACCCGTGTACGGGCCGGCGATGAGTCCGGCCAGAAATGCCCCCTCGAGGGTCAGGTCGGCGGCCTCGTACCCGAGCAACAGGCGGGCCGCGACGCCAGCCGTGAAGGGCAGGCCCAGGCCGAGGGCGAAGACCAGGCGGTCGGGCCAGTCGCGCCGTTCGAAGATCAGGATGTGACGGAACCGATGGTAGCGGACCAGCATGGTCGCGAGCGCCGCCATGATCGCCAGCTTGACGATCTGCGTGATGAGCAGGAACTGCTCCGCGCTCAGGAACCTGGGGCCATCGAGCATTGGGGTCGGCACGCCTGCTTGCGATAGGCTTCCCATTGTCGCACGGCGCGGCCGGGGCCCGGGAGGGCAGCCGGCCGATGCTATGATGGAGGGGTTTTCGTCACGATCTGGCGATGAAATGGCGCCGCGCGCGGCGCAGGCCTGGAGAGGCACCCGGCATGATTGGTCCGTTGGTCAAGGGGTTTTCGCTTACGTTCCAGCATCTGTTCCGGCGTCCGATCACCGTCAACTATCCGGAGCAAAAGGTGCCGATGTTTCCCCGCTACCGGGGCAAGCAGGTCCTGATGCGCGACGAGAATGGTCTCGAGAAGTGCGTGGCGTGCGGGCTCTGTTCGGTGGCCTGTCCGGCGGACGCCATCTACCTCGAGGCGGCCGAGAACGACGGCACGGTGCAGGCCGGGCCGCGCTACGCGGCGGTCTACCAGATCCACAAGACCCGGTGCATCTTCTGCGGCTACTGCGAAGAGGCGTGCCCGGTGTCGGCGATCTTCATGGGGAAGGACTACGAGCTGGCCGTCTACTCGAAGGACGACTTCATCTGGGACAAGACCGAACTGCTCGTGCCGGCCCACAAGTAATTGCGCACCCCCTTTCTCGACGCGCTTGCCTCCCGTGTGCTCGTCTGTGACGGCGCGATGGGCACCATGCTGTACGGCAAGGGCGTCTTCGTCAATCGCTGTTTCGAGTCGCTCAACCTCACCGAGCCCGCGCTCGTCCGCCAGGTTCACGAGGAGTACGTCCGCGCCGGCGCCGACGTGGTCGAGTCCAACACGTTCGGCGCGAACCGCATCAAGCTGCGCGCGTTCGGTCTGGGTGACAAGGTCCACGCGATCAACCGTGAGGGAGCGCGCCTGGCGCGCGAGGCGGCCGGCGACGACCACTACGTGGCGGGCGCCATCGGGCCGCTCGGCGTGCGGATCGAACCCTGGGGCAAGACCGGCGTGGACGAGGCCGAACAGGTGTTCCGCGAACAGGCCGCCGCGTTGCTCGATGGCGGCGTGGATGTGTTCCTGCTCGAGACCTTTCGCGACCTCAAGGAGATCAGCGCCGCCATCGCCGCCGTCCGCGCCGTCTGCGACCTGCCGATCGTTGCGCAGATGACCACGGAGGAAGACGGCAGCAGCCTGGATGGGACCCCGCCTGAGCAATTCGCACCGGCGCTCGTGGCCCGCGGCGCGCATGCCGTGGGCGTCAACTGCAGCGTCGGACCCGCCCCGATGCTCGAGACCCTGGAGCGGATTGCGTCGGCCGTGGCGATACCGCTGGCAGCGCAACCGAACGCCGGCAAGCCACGCGACATCGAAGGGCGCAACATCTACTTGTGCTCGCCGGAGTACATGGCGTCGTACGCCCGGCGGTTTGTCGCGCAGGGTGTGCGGCTCGTCGGCGGCTGTTGCGGAACGACACCCGAGCACATCAGGCAGATCAGCCTGGCCGTACGGGCCATGGCGCCCGGCGCCGCCTACCTGGCGGCGAGTCCGGCGCCGCGGGTCTCGGTGGACACGCCGCACGCGACGGCCCCCGTGGCGCGCGATCAGAAGTCGCGGTTGTCGGCCGCGCTGGCGCGCCGGGAGTTCGTGGTCGGTGTTGAACTCCTCCCTCCCAGGGGCCATGTGTGGCAGGACGCGCTCGAGCAGGCGCGGCAGTTGCGCCTCCGCGGGGTGGACGTCGTGACAATCCCCGACGGTCCTCGGGCCGGCGCGCGCATGAGCGCCCTGTCGCTCGCGGTGCTGATCGAGAAGCAGGCCGGGATCGAGACGATCCTTCAGTACTCGTGCCGCGATCGGAACCTGCTCGGCATTCAATCCGACATGCTCGGCGCGCACGCGATGGGCCTGCGCAACCTGCTGGGCATCACCGGTGATGTCCGAAAGCTGGGTGACTACCCCGACGCGACGGCCGTGTTCGATGTCGATTCGATCGGCCTGACGAACCTCGTGCGCCAGCTCAACCACGGTCTCGACATCGGCGGCCAGCCGATTGGCCCGCCCACCGAGATCCACATGGGGGCGATGACGAACCCCGGCGCGCGGGATCTCGATCACGTGCTGAGACGTTTCGACTACAAGGTCGAGGCCGGCGCTGAGTTCATCGTGACCCGGCCCATTTGGGACGTGAAGGTCTTCGAGCGGTTCATCAACCACGTAAAGGGCGCCGGCGTGCCGATCATCCTGGGGATCTGGCCGTTCGAGAGCGTGCTGAACGCGGAGTTTCTGGCCAATGAGGTGCCGGGCCTGACGGTACCAGAGGCGATTCTCGACCGGATGAGGCGCACCGAGACGGCGGAGGCGGCCGAAGCCGAGGGGCTGGCGATTGCGCGCGAAGTCGCGGCGGCCCTGGCGCCAATGGTGCAGGGGCTGCAGGTGTCGACGCCGGCGGGGCGCCTCCCGCTGGCCTTTCAGGTCCTCGACGGGCTGGAGCTGCCCTGACCATCTGGTGCAGCCCTGGCGGGAATGGTTCTGATATAGTCGCGCCTGTGGCGCGGAGGATACATGGCCTTGTTTGAAGAGCAGCGGCGAGCCGACGAGAAGATCCTGGCATCGGACGTCGCCACGCGGGCCCTGTCCGTGACGGCAGTGGAAAACGACTTCGTCGAGCGCGTCTACGAGAAGCTCGCCGGGGTCTACGACTTCACATTCGGTCCCGCGCTCCATCCCGGCCGCCTCGAGGCCATCCGGCGGATGGATATCCGCACCGGTGCCCGAGTGCTCGAAGTGGGCGTCGGCACGGGCATCAACCTGTCGCTCTACCCCCGCACGTGCCTGGTGACCGGCATCGATCTCTCAGGCCACATGCTCGAGAAGGCCCACGAGCGGATCGTCCGAAAGGGGCTGGCCAACTGCGGGGTCATGGAGATGGACGCCGCGGCGATGTCCTTCCCCGACAATTCGTTCGACATCGTCTACGCGCCGTACCTCATCAGTGTGGTGCCCGATCCCGTGCAGGTCGCGCGCGAGATGCACCGGGTGTGCCGGCCCGGCGGCCGCATCGTGATTCTCAACCACTTCAAGAGCACCAACCCCCTGCTGTCTCGCATCGAGACTGCGATCTCGCCGCTCACCGTCCACATCGGGTTCAAGTCGGATCTCTGCCTGCCCGGGTTTCTCGCCCAGGCCGAACTCACGCCCATCTCCGTCGAGAAGGTGAACCTGCCGCGGATGTGGTCGCTCGTGACCTGTCTCAAGCACTGAGGCTTCGTCGAGCCGTCGGCCCGACCAATGGACATCAGTCGACGAAGTCGTGGCACGAGGCTGGCCCCGCGGCGGGTGGGTGGCGGCCGGAGGAGGCCGCCCTCGCACGCGGGCGCCACTGACGCGGCGCGGCGGTCAGCGAGTATCACGACAGCCTGAGATGCGGTCGGCTCATCCTGCGAGTGCGCGGAGTCGAACCGGTGCGTTGACCGCGGTGGCGGTCCTCTCATTCGTCGCGCATGCCGTGCAGGTGCACGTTCAGCCCGGGCTCGGTCGCCACGCGCCGGTCGACTTCCTCGCCCTCATTTCCGGCACGACGACGTTCGTCGCTGTACAAGTGCTGATTCATGTAGCCAGCGGTCCCTGGACTCGTTTGAGCGCGATCCTGCGCGCTCTGCACCTCCTGTTCTTCTGGTTCGTCTGTGCGTATCTTCACAATACGAGGGTCGGACTCGACTACGCCGTCATTGCGACGAACGTCGAGTTTCCACTCTCGATGGGCTACCTCCACGTGGTCGTGGCCGGGATGAGCTGGGTGACCCTTGCCATCAGCATCCCGCTCGTTGTCGCCGCCGCCGCCTGGGACGTGCGACTGGCGGATCGGGTGCGCTCCCCGGACGGGTTCCGCTGGGCCATCGTCACGGGTCTAGCGGGAGTCGTCGCAGCAAGCTGTGTTGTCCCCGTGCGCACCATCGATGAGCCCGTCAACTTCGCCCGGTCCGCCCTCGACTACGCACGAGGAGCCAGCCGGTACTGTGAACCGCTGGATTCAGCGGTCAGCGGCGTGTCCCATGGGCCCGCGCGAGACCTGGAGGTCCACCTCGCTCGGACGCCAGACGTCTTCGTCGTCGTTGTGGAGTCGCTGAGCGCCGGCTTCGTTGGCTCGACGACCAGAGACGGGCGGCCGGTGATGCCGTTTCTCGCGTCACTCCGGAATCGGCACTGGTACGTCGATCGCTTCTACGCCCACTCCGTACAGACGGCGAAGGGACACTTCGCCCTCTTCACCTCGGTCGTCCCCTCCATCTCAGGAGTAGAGTTCCAGCAGCATCCCGCCCTCCGCGTGGACACCCTGCCGGGGGTCCTGCGTGCGCAGGGCTACCGGACCGTCTACCTCCAGGCGCAGGACACGCGGAACTTCAACAACACCGCCGCATTCCTGCTGTCGCACGGATTCGACGCGCACGCCCGGGCCCGCGACTACCTGAGCGCGCGCGAGGCGGTTACCGCGGCCTCAGGCTGGGGCGTCACGGACGAGTCGCTGTACCTGGCCGCGTGGCGATGGCTCGCGGAAATCGAGGCCGGTTCCGCACCGGAACGCCCGCTGTTCATGGCGATCGCCACCGTCGAAAGCCATCAGCCCTTCAACATCGCGCCCGAGGACCGGAAGCTCTACGTGAGCCCCGTGTCGCTCGCCGAGCGCCAGGCCAACGCGCTGTACCTCGCCGACCGCGGGCTGCGGCACTTCGTGGAAGCGCTGGGGCGGCACGACCGCTATCGCGACGCCGTCGTCGTCATTACCGGTGATCATGCCTTTCCGACAGGCCTGCACGGGCTTGAGCACAACGAGGCGGGTTTCTTCGAGGAATTCTTCCGGGTGCCGCTCTTCATCCTCGATCCGGGCGGTCCGCCGCCTCGGCGCCTGGCCGGACCGTATGCGCAGATCGACGTGGGACCAACTCTTCTCGACCTGCTGGGAGCACGCGAGCGCGTCGCCGGGTTTCGCGGGCAGTCGATGCTGAGTGCGTCGCCGGCGCCGGTGTGGCTCGTTCAGCCGTACGCGGGCACGTATCTCGCCGTGGTGGATGGCGCGTTCAAGTTCGTACGGCATCTGAGAACCGGACGCGAGTACCTGTTCGATCTGGAACGGGATCCGATGGAACGCGTCGACTTGCTGGAGGCCGCAGCGCCGCCGGAGGCCGAAGCGGCCCGTGCGCGACTCTCCGCGGACATCGATCTGCTGATCGTGAACCACTGCGCCATCGAACAGGACCGATTGATGGTGGCGGGGCCTGCGCCCGCCCCCCCATGAGACTTCTCGTCGTCACCAACGACTTCCCGCCAGGTATCGGCGGCATCGAGGATTACGTCGCCAGGCTGTTGCACCATCTTCCTGCGAGCACGACCGCCGTCGTGCTCGCTCCACCACACCCCGGGGCGCCGGCGTACGACCGCCAGTTCCGCCACGACGTGCGCCGCTGGCAACGCTGGCCGATGCTGCCGACTCCCGGCCTGTCCCGTCGTGTCGTGCAGCTCGTCAGACAGGAGCGTCCCGACGTCCTCGTGTTCGGTGCCGCGATGCCGCTGGCGTTGATGGCGGGCATGGTCCAACGCGCCTCCGGGGTTCCGGTCGTGGCGTTCACACACGGCGTGGAGCCTGCTCTCGCGGCGGTGCCGGGAGGCGGCGTCGCGCTCCGTAGCATCGCCCGGCACGCAGCCGCGATGACTGCCGTCTCACGCTGGGCGGAGTCGCGCCTTCGGTCTGCCCTGGGCCCCCAGGCATGGATCGAGCTTCTGCCATCGGGTATCGACGCCGAACGGTTTCATCCTGGCGTGTCGGGGGAAGGCGTCCGGATGCGCCACGGGCTCGCCGATCGGCGAATCGTCGTTTGCGTATCGAGGCTCGTCAGGCGGAAGGGACAGGACCAGTTGATTCGTGCCCTGCCTGGGATTGCACGCCAGCACGCGGATGTGCGCCTCGTCGTCGTAGGCGGCGGGCCCGACAGGCGACGGCTGGATGATCTGGCAAGGAGCGCGGGGGTGTCCGAACGCGTCGTGTTCACCGGACCGGTGCCGTATGACGACCTGCCCGGGTACCTGGCGGCAGGCGACGTCTTCGCCATGCCCTGTCGCGCTCGCCTCGGGGGGCTCGACACCGAGGCGCTCGGTGCCGTCTTCCTGCAGGCGGCGGGCGTGGGCAGGGCCGCGGTCGCGGGCAGCGCCGGCGGCGCCCCGGAGGCGGTGTTGCACGAGCGCACCGGACTCGTCGTCGATGGCTGGAGCACGAGCGACGTGGCGGCTGCGATCTCGCGGTTGCTCTCGTGTCCTGATGACGCGCGTCTACTTGGAGCGCGCGCCGCGCGACGCGTTCACCAGGAATTGACGTGGACGCAGATGGCCCTGCGCCTGGAGTCGCTCTTGCGGCGGGTGGCGGCGGGGCGTCGAGGGCCCTGATCTATGCGTGGCACGTCCAGCTGTGCAGGCGAGGACCTCAGGCGATCCGACGCGCGGCGGCCCCCCCCGGGCGTTCCTTCGCGGCCTTCGCGGAGAGGATGGCACGGTCGTAGAGTGCCTCCACTTGCGGAGCCAGGACAGTCCAGGCAAAGGCCGTGGCGCGTTCGGATCCCGATGCGACCATACGGCGGACCAGGGTCGAATCGTCGATCAGGCGCCGGATGGCAGCGGCGAGGGCCCGCGCGTCGCCAGGCGGTACGAGCAGGCCCTCCCGCCCGTCTTGAATGAGTTCCCGGTAGCCCGCGATGTCACTGGCAACGACAGGAAGCCCCGCGGCAAGCGCGTCGAGCACCACCATGCCGAAGCTCTCGCGGCCCGTCGCCGGAGCGACGAACACATCCGCGGCGGCGTAGAGCGAGAGCAATTCGCGCCGCGAGCACGCCCCGACCGCCGTGACACGGGCGCGCACTCGCTGCGGCAGGCGGTCGATTCGCGAGCGCTCAGGGCCGTCTCCGACGATGACCAGACGGAGGTCTCTCGTGTCCTCGATGAGATGGCTGAAGGCCTCGAGGGCGATGCCGAGCCCCTTGCGCTCGTCGAGACGGCCGACAAACAGCAGGCAGCAGCCGGCACCGTCGAGTGCGGCCGGCACGGCGCTCTTGATCCGATCGAGTTCCGTGCCGTTCGGCACTACAGTGAGTGGCCGGCGCGTGCCCAGAACGGCGGTGCGGGCTGCGGCTTCTGACACGGCGATCTGAAGGGCCAGCCTGCGTCTGACGGACCACAGAAGACGCGCGGACATGGCGTACAGGCGCCTGTCGAAGGGGCGCTCAATCGACGCATGGAAGGTGGCCACGACGGGGCTTCTGGCTTCGAGCGCGGCAAACCAGCACAGGACGGACGCATAAGGCTCGTGCACGTGCACGATGTCGGGCCGAACCGCGGAGAGCATCCGCTCGATCGGTGAGCGCAGTCGGAGGTCGAGGCATGTCGGCGCGACGGAGCCGTTGAAGGGAACGCAGGTCGGCCGTCCGATGATGTGAACGCCGGATGCGGGGTCGCGGGGCCGGATCCCCGGCGCGACAATGGTGACGGAGTGTCCCTGCACCTGAAGTTGGCGGGTGAACTGAGCGACGTGGGCCTGAACGCCGCCGCGTGCATCCCAATTGTACGGACACACCTGTACGATCCGCAGGTGGCGTGGCGGCACCGCCTCGCGGCGGGCTCCTGGAGAAGCGCGTTCCGGCCACCCGGCGCCGACAGTCATGCGAGGCCCCTGCTCCATCTCGAGGGCGTGACCCCGGCGGGAGCATCCATCCACTCAGGCCGGAAGACGAACCATTGATCCGGATACCGGATGACCGTGCGAGCGATCCAACGGCCGATGTCCGCGGTGAGTGACTCGACGCCGGCCGGGTTCTGACGCGCGATGGGCTCGAGCCGCCCACGGTACGGATGGTCGCTGTCGGAGCGCACGAGGTAGCCGCCGAACAGCGGGACCCCGTAGCGCAGCGACAGGGCAGCGGGCCCGTACGGGAGGCGGCGCCAGTACTTCCCGAAGGGCACCACGATGCCCGAACCCGCGATCACCCGGTCCGCAACGAGCAGCAGGATTTCACCCCGGCCGAGAACCTCGATCATGGCACGCGGAGCGGTGTCGAGTGGGATGACGCTGACGCCCGCCGCCTGCCGCATCTGCCCGTACGCCTCGAAGCTGCCGTGGGGAAGGCGTTCCGCGACGGCATGGACCATGAAGCCGAGCGACGCGAGAAGCGCCGCGCCGAGTTCCCAATGGCCGAGGTGTGCGGTCACGATGATCGCCCCGCGTCCCGACCGAAGGTCGTCGCGGAGTCGGTCGAGACCGTCGAGGTGGGCCAGGGCCCGTACGCCCTGTGGTGCCAGATGGCGCAGCTTCAGCAGATCGACGGTGCAATACGCCAGATTGCGAAACGTCGCGCGTCCCTTGCGTCGGCGCGTGAGAGGGTCAAGCTCCGGAGCGAGTCGCGCCAGGTTCTCGAGCACGGCCCTGCGCCGGCCACGGTCCGCCAGCCACGCGGCGTCACCAATGACACAGGCCGCACGCCGCACCCACCCATCAGGCAGCAGACGGACGGCGCTGGACCCCCAGCGGAGCAGCGTCGCGCGTGACGGAAGAGATGGATTCATGCGGTGGCGTCGGGGGCGGAGGTCAGACCGCACGACACCATAACGCAAAGGCCTTGGCTCAGGCAACGGCGTCCCGTGGCGCCTGGATCGGCTTGACGGCGTGCCACCCCGGCGTCAGACTACCGGCGCCGCCGGGGTCGGTGCGGTTCTTGAGTGAGAGAAGCTTCCACATGGCTCGACCCTCATCCGCGCGGACGAACATGCTGGTCGCAGGCCTGACGATCTGCCTGCTGGTGTCCCTGCCGGCCTTCGGGCAGGTGCGTGGGTCGAGCCTGCGTGGCACCACCACCACCAACGGTGGAGACGTCCGGCTCCCGGGCGTTGCCGTGACCATCGTGCAGTCAGAGAGCGGCGCCGCCGCGGCAGAACTGATCTCGGACGAGCACGGCAGCTTCGAGGTGGCCGATCTTCCCGCGGGGCGCTACGAGGTGCACGCGTCAATGGCCGGCTTCACCACGGCGATCCTACGGGACCTTGGGCTGGCGGCAGAACAGGCGCTCGTCGTGACCATTGACTTGACCGTGGCGTCGGTGCGCGAAGCTGTGGATGTCGTGGCAGAATCACGAGATGCCGCCGAGAACGCGACGTCAACGCACCGACTGGCCGCCACGCTCATCGATGTGGCGCCGCTTCGCGGCGACGACTTCCAGGCTCTGCTGCCAGTGCTACCCGGAGTCATCCGTGGCGATGACGGGCGGCTCAGCCTCAAGGGCGGGCGCCCGGACCAGAGCGGTCTGCAGGTGAGCGACGTGAATGTGACCGATCCGGTGACTGGCGGCTACGGCCTCGAACTGCCTGCCGACGCGGTCGAGGCGGTGGAGGTCATGGCCAGCCCGTACCTGGCGGAGTATGGAAGGTTCGCCTCGGGTGTCGCGCGCATCGAGACCCGCCGCTCCGACAATGACTGGCACTACACGATCAACAACTTCGTTCCGATTCCGCGCATCCGCGACGGCGCGTTCCGGGGCATCGCCAGCTTCGGACCGCGCCTGCTCGTTGGAGGGGCGTTGCTCCGGAGCCGCCTGTTCCTGACCCAGAGTCTGCAGTACGAATCGAAGAAGACGCGTGTCCCCAGCCTCCCGGACGGCGAGAACGACCGCGAGCTCAGGCGCTTCAACTCCTTTACTCGCCTCGATGCCCACCTCGGCACCGCGCACCACCTGGTGGCGACTGGCGCCGTCTTCCCCCGAGAGCAACGGTACCTGACGCTCGACACCTTCAATCCCGAGACGGTTTCCCCGACGCTCCGGGAGCGAGGGCTCCAGATGGACGTCGCGGAGAACGCCGTTCTCGGGAAGGCCGCGTTGCTGGAGTCCCGGCTGAGCTACCGGCGCTACGACGTCGATGTGCTGCCGGGGGAGAGTGGCGGGATGACGGTGACCCCCGAGGGAAATCGCGGCCGCTACTTCAGTGAACAGCAGCGTCGGAGCCATAGCCTCCAATGGATTCAGGCACTGACACGCTCGCTGCCGGGGCCTGCCGGAGAACACCGGATCAAGGTGGGTCTGGATTTGATCTACAGCCGCTACTCCGGATGGACCGACAACCGGCCCGTCGACATCGAACGAGTGGACGGCACCGTCGAGGAACGTGTGCGGTTCCCGGGCGCGTCGACTCAACGTGCCTCAAGTACCGACCTGGCCATCTTCGCTCAGGATCGCTGGCGGCCGAACGGCCGGCTGCTGATCGAGGCCGGGATGCGGTTCGATCGCGACGGGGTGTTGAAGACGGGCAACCTTTCGCCGCGCGTCGGGGCGAGCGTGGGGCTGCGAGCGGACGGGCGCGGGATCCTCCGCGGCGGTGCAGGGCTGTTCTACCAGCGAACGCCGCTCAACGTCGCGACGTTCGAGTCGCTCGAGCCACGTGTGGTATCGCGCGTTGCCGGGCACGGAGCGGCGCCGCCCCAGGAGGTGTGGGCACATCACGCCGATGTTGACCGAACGCCACGGTCGTTCGTGTGGTCGCTCGACTACAACCAGGAGCTGGCACGATCGTGGCTGCTGAAGGTCGCCCATCTGCGCCGCTCGGGGCGGCACGAGTTCGTCGTCGAGCCCCTCGTCAGGAACGGCCGGCCGCAGCTCGAGTTGCGATCGGCGGGCCGGTCACGCTACCGGGAATCGGAGTTGACCGTCGGATACGTCCGGCGGCCGGCGCTGGATGTCTCGATCAGCTACGTGCATTCGCGGTCGGAAGGTGACTTCAACAACTACGACCGCTACTTTGGCAACCTGCCGACTCCCGTGATTCGGGCCAACGAGTATTCGAGATCCAGCGTGGACGTCCCGCACCGGGTGATTCTGCGCGGAATCGTGCCCGTGCTCCGTGGGTCATGGCAGATCGCCCCCCTGCTCGAGATTCGGAGCGGCTTTCCGTACTCGCGGGTCAACGGGAGACAGGACTACATCGGACGCCGCAACGAAGGTGGCCGCTTCCCGACCTTGACGACGCTCGACCTCGCTGTGAATCGTGAACTGAGCGTCAAGGGACGCCGTATCCGCGTTGGCCTCCGCGCGCATCACCTGCTCAACCAGTTCATGCCGCGGGACGTGCAGAACAACATCGATTCCCCAGCGTTCGGCACCTTCTATAACGGCCTTCAACGCATGTGGGGCGTCACGTTCCAGATCCTGCCCTGAACCCGGCTGCCCGCGTCGCGGCTCGCCTCCGGCCTGCCTCGTCCCGCCCGGCTGATGGAGAAGGGTCTGCCGCGGTCCTACCGCGGCAGGACGTCCAGGATGCGTTCCGCGACGACTTCCGCCCCGTTGACGGCGGGCCGTTCGCTCGGTGCCGGCTGCTCGAGCACCGCGTCAAGCGCCTCGCGCCAGCGGCCGGCGAAGAAATCCTCCTGGTTCAGGAAGCGGCAGCGCAGCATGCGCGGCATCGCTTCGACGAGGACGTCGTACTCCACGAAGTTGCCGCGTGAGGTGTAGACGATCGCCGTGTCGTTGGCGACGCACTCCGCGATGATGCCGTACCCCGGTTTCGTGACGACCACATCCGAGGCGGCGACGAGGTCCTCGTACCGGATGCCGCGCGCGTACAGGCCCGTCTCGTCGAACGGCACCAGCCGGCCGCGCCGGCCGGCCGACAACAGGGCCGAGCCGTCGTCGCCGAACGGGATGCTCCCGCTGACGAGAATCGTGTAGCCGTCGAGCGCGGCCAGCGCGTCGAGGTTCATGTCCACGACGCCGTGACCGCCAAACGAGGTGAGCACCACGCGGTCATCCGACGACAGCCCGAGGGCGGCGCGCGTCTCGGCCGGCGCGAGCCGCGAACGCCGCGCGACGAGCGGCACATCCTCGACGCGCGCGAACGCCTCGAAGCCGCCGCACATCGGTAGCCGCAGCGCCAGCGACGTGGTCCGGTAGGCGTCGGCGACGGCGGCCGCCAGATCCTCGGCGCCCTCGTAGGCGGCGTACGCCCAGTCCCACGAGAAGTTGCCGAGCGCCACCGAGGGCACGCCCGCGCGCGCGGCCGCCGCGCTCCCGAGCGCCGGGATGTCGAAGAGGACGAGCGACGCCTCGACGGCGCCAAGCGCCTCGGCCTCGGCGGCCGCCCGTTCGGGCAGCGCGGCCATGAACGCGCGACCCCGCCTCAACGTCTCGGCTTCATCGAGCCGCAGCCCGTCGATCTGGACGATGCCGGTGTCGCATGGCACCTTGGCGTACTCGAAGGGTCCGCGCATCGTCAGGTCGAAGAGCCACCGGGCGACGGTGGTGCGGACCACGATGCGGACGTCCGGTCGTTGCACCGCGAGGGCATTCAACACCTCGATGTCCCGGGACGCGTGGCCGAAGCCGTGACCGGAGATGTAGGCGGCGAGGGTGGGCATGGGGTCGGGATGAATTTCACTTTCTGCAATGTGCGTGCGCCGTCAGCAGGAAGTGAAATTCATCCCGACCCCATTTGACCCATTTGATCCTCGGGTGGCGCCGGGCTCACTTGGACATCGAGAGGAGGCAGGGCCACCGCGAGCACTTCTTCGAGCGTTCGCACAGGGACGAACGTCATGTCGCGGCGCAGTTCCTCGGGGATCTCCGAGAGGTCGGGTTCGTTCAGGGCGGGAAGGATGAAGGTTCGGATGTTCATGCGCCGCGCCGCCATCGCCTTCTCGCGGATGCCGCCGACCGGCAGGACGAGCCCGCTCAACGTGACTTCACCTGTCATGGCCACATCCTCGCGGATGGCTTGTCCGCGCGCCGCCGAGAGGATCGCTGTGGCCATGGTGACACCCGCGGACGGTCCATCCTTGGGAATCGCGCCAGCCGGCACGTGGATGTGCAGGTCGCGCTGGGCGAGAAACGCCGGATCGACGCCAAGCGCCACGGCGTTGGCGCGGATGTGGCTCAGGGCCGCCCGCGCGGACTCCTGCATGACGTTCCCGAGCTGACCCGTCAGGATGATCTGATCCTTCCCGCCTGGCAGCAGGCTGGCCTCGATGAAGAGCACGTCTCCACCGGCCTCCGTCCACGCGACACCGGTTGCGACGCCGGGCCGCGACGTGCGGAACGCCACCTCGCGCTTGAACCGCGGCGGACCCAGATACTCGTCTACCTGCTCCGGGCGAATCACGACGGGCGCCGTCGCCATCGTCGTCGGCGTGTCCGACGTGGCGATACGTGCGGCGACCTTGCGCGCGACAGTCCCGATGAGACGTTCGAGGTTCCGCACCCCGGCTTCTCGGGTGTGCTGATCGATGATGTGACGCAGCGCGCCTTCGTCGATGGTGAGCGCCGCTTCGGTCAACCCGTGCTCCTGGATCTGGCGGGGGACCAGGTACCGCTCGGCGATGTGCACCTTCTCGTCTTCGGTATACCCCGAGAGAGAGATGACCTCCATCCGATCGAGGAGCGCCGGGTGAACCGTCCCCAACTGGTTGGCCGTCGCGATGAACAGCACCCTGGACAGGTCGATGGGCACCTCGAGGTAGTGATCGCGAAAGGTGTGGTTCTGGGCCGGGTCCAACACCTCGAGCAGCGCCGAGGCCGGATCGCCCTGGAAGCCCACCGCCAGCTTGTCGATCTCGTCCAGCATGAAGACCGGGTTCGACGAGGCCGCCTGCTTCAGCGCCTGGATGATCCTCCCGGGCATCGAGCCGATGTAGGTGCGGCGATGCCCGCGAATCTCGGCTTCGTCGCGGACGCCCCCAAGTGAGATCCGGACGAAGGTTCGCTCCATGGCCCGCGCGATCGACTGTCCGAGCGACGTCTTGCCGACCCCCGGCGGCCCAACGAAGCACAGGATCGGGCCCTTCATGTCGCCCTTGAGCTTCCGCACGGCGAGGTACTCGACGATGCGGTCCTTGACCTTGTCGAGATCGTAGTGATCCTCGTCGAGCACGCGCCGCGCCTCGGCAGGGTCGAGCCTGTCGGGTGTCGCCGTGGACCAGGGCAGTTCCAGCAGCCAGTCCAGATACGTCCGGATCATCTGATGCTCGGGCGACGCGGGCGTCATGCGGCCGAGACGGTCCACTTCCCGCAGGGCCACGGTGTGGACGGCTTCCGGCAGCCCTGCCTGCTCCACACGCGTGCGCAGCTCTCCGAGTTCGTCGCCTCCACTTTCGCCGAGTTCGTCCTGGATGGCCTTGAGCTGCTGGCGCAGGTAGTACTGCCGCTGTGCCGCGCTCATCTCCTCCTGCGCCTGCGACTCGATCTTGCCCTTCAGCGTCAGCACCGAGACTTCGCGCGCCAGCAGTCCGTGCACGAGTTCGAGCTTCCGCGTCAGGGGGTCGGTCTCAAGCAGGTTCTGGCGTTCCTCTGCAGAGGCATCCAGCATCGTCGCCAGCAGGTACACCACCCGCAGCGGATCGTCGATGCCGAGCACCAGCTGGCGCACCTCCTGCGAGAGCCCGGTCGTCAGCGCCAGGGCCTGCTCGACGAGTTCCCGAATCCTCCGGACGTAGGCATCGGTCTCCACCGTCTTCTCGACCGTCTCCGGGCGCGCGGTCACTTGGGCGCGCATGGTGGTGCCAGTGCGCGTCACCACCCCGACCGAGACGCGTGCCACCCCTTCGACGATTACGTTGAGCCCCGATGAGGCCCGGGCCATCTGGCGCACCAGACCCACGGTGCCGACAGCGTGGAGGCCGTCCGGGCCCGGCTCCTCCGCATCATCCCGCTGCTGGACGAGCAGAATCATGCGGTCGCTGGCCAGGGCCGCATTGATTGATTCGACAGACGATGGCCGGTTCACGGCGAGGGGTTGCAGGGTGAGGGGCAGCACCACCGTCCGTCGAAGGGGTAGTACCGGAAGCTCCGCGGGAAACTGGGGAGGGGTGTCGTCGCTCATCGCCTGCCAGCATGATATCGCGTGTCCGCGGGCCGACAGGACCAGTCCATCTATCCAAAATTTTGGAATCAGTTCAGGTTCGCGGATCCGCCGATGGATCCGGGGCGGGCGAATTCTGCAACTTGCCGGAAAAATCCATGAGAAATGTGAGTAACATCTTGCGGCGGCTTTTGCATAGAGTTGGAGAACGCTGTGGATGGCTGCAAGACTCGGTTGAGCTCTTGATCAGAGGTATGTCCCCCGGAGGCGACTAATGAGATCGTGGTTTTGTCGGTTGTGTGTGGTGCTGGTGGGTTCGTTGATGCTGGCCAGCGGGGCGTCTGCGCAGCAGACGGGCACGCTGGCGGGTGTCGTGCGAGATGCGCAGGGCGGCGTGTTGCCGGGTGTGACGGTGACGATTTCCGGGGCCGCGCTGATCGGCGGCGCGCGCGTGGTGGTCTCGGGCGACACGGGCAACTATCAGGCCGCCGGCCTGCCGCCCGGCGCGTACGAGGTGGTGTTCGACCTGCCCGGCTTCGGCCCGCAGCGGCGGGAGGGCGTGGCGATCCAGGTGGCCAACACGACGCGCCTCGACATGGTGCTCTCGGTCGGCACGCTCGAGGAGACGGTCACGGTCAGCGGCGAATCGCCGATCGTGGACGTCACGTCGACGACGACCCAGACCAACATCGGCCGCGAGCTGGCGGAAGCGATTCCGACCGGCCGCAACCCCTGGGTGATGGCGGGCCTCGTGCCCGGCGTCGTGACCGGCCGGCTCGACGTCGGCGGCACCGAGGGCATGCAGCAGTACAACATCGAGGCGTTCGGCTCGGCCGACTCGCAGAAGTCGTTCAGCATCGACGGGCTGAAGACCAACTGGGGCGGCGGCAGCGGTGGCGCGACGATGCAGTACTACGGCTTCGAGATGTACGAGGAATACAACATGCAGACGGCCTCCGGCACCGCGGAGAGCGACGTCAGCGGCGTCTACATGAACATGGTCACCAAGTCGGGCGGCAACCGCTTCTCGAGCGACCACAACTTCTACTTCATGAACGAGTCGATGCAGGGCACGAACATCGACGACACGCTGCGGCAGCGTCTGGGCCTCGCGTCGGGCGCACAGACGGGCGCGGCGGGCAACCCCATCGACATCTCCTACGACTGGAGCTCGACGCTCGGCGGCCCCATCGCGCAGGACAAGGCGTGGTTCTTCGGCGCGTCACGGTGGTGGCGGCTCGACCAGTTCCAGGTGGGGGCGGTCAACCCGGACGGGTCGCAGGCGATCGACGACAACCGCATCCGCAACTTCATGGGCAAGGTCACGTACCAGGCCACGCCGACGGCGCGGACGTCCTTCATGTTCAACCGGAACCTGAAGGATCGCTTCCACCGACGCGACTCGCCGTACCTGTTCGTCGAGGACAAGGCCACGACGCTGCAGGATCAGCCCGCGCAGAACTTTGTGGCGCAGTGGAACCAGGTGGTGGGCGGCCGCACGGTGATCGACGCGCGCGTCGGCCGGATGTGGGGTGTCTTCCCGAGCCGCTACCAGCCCGAAGTGACGGCGAGCGACATCGCGATTCGCGACACGGTGCGGTTCACGCGTGAGCGTGCGGCCGAGACGCAGTCGCTCAACCCGAACTACCGCCTGCAGGCCAACGCGACCGCGAGCTACTTCGTGGACAACTTCGCCGGCGGCACGCACGACTTCAAGGTGGGCGTGCAGCTGTCGTGGGAAGGCATGGACTACGACCGGATCCGCAACGGCGACATCCTGCTCGAGCAGCGGGACGGCGTGCCGTTCCAGGCGCAGATTGCCAACACCCCGATCGAGTCGCTGCACCGTCTCTCGACGTGGGGCGTGTTCGTCCAGGATCGCTGGACGGCGGGCCGTGCCACGCTGAACCTTGGCGTGCGCATGGACGGTGTCAAGGCGTGGCTGCCCGAGCAGTCGAGCCCGGCCGGCACCTACGTGGGCGCGCGGTCGTTCGGCGAGCGCGACGTGTTCGAGTACAGCTTCAACTTCATGCCGCGCATCGGCCTGTCCTACGACCTGAGCGGCAACGGCCGCACGGCGCTCAAGGCGTACTGGGGCCGCTTCTACAACCAGTTCGGCTCGGAGCTGGCGGAGAACCTCAACGAGAACGCCCTGGTGACCGCGCAGGTGCCGTGGAACGACCTCAACGGCAATCGCCTGCCCGACCCGGGCGAGGTGAACTTGGCGAGCTTCGCGGGCTTCGGCCGGATCGTGCCGTCCATGGACCAGGACTCGTCGCGGCCGTACAGCGACGAGTTCAACGTGGGCGTTTCTCACCAACTGCTTCAGGATCTGTCGGTGGCGGTCAGCTACCACCGCCGCCAGCACCGCGATGGCCTGGGCATCGTGGACCTCGCGCGTCCCACGTCGGCCTACACGGCGATCCAGCGCGCCTACACGGACCCGGAGCGAGGCCCGCAGACCATCACGGTCTACAATCTCGATCCGGCCCTGC
>CAZNOC010000049.1:0-21701 GCA_964574545.1 uncultured Bifidobacteriaceae bacterium
GCGGCACAAGCTGCTGATGATCACGATCGCCGATCTCATCCGCTACCGCATGCGGACCGAGGGCCTGGTGAAGAAGGCGGCGGAGGCGAACCTCCCGACCGAGCACGGTCCCTTCCGTATCCACGCGTTCGAATCGCTCCTCGGCGGGCAGACGCACGTGGCGCTGGTCTGCGGTGAGATTGGCGACGGAGAGAACGTGCTCGTGCGCGTGCACTCGAAGTGCCTGACGGGCGACGTGTTCCACTCCGCACGTTGCGACTGCGGACCACAACTCGACACCGCCATGGCGAGGATCGCGCTCGAGGGTCGCGGCGTGCTGCTGTACTTGAACCAGGAGGGGCGCGGGATCGGCCTCGCCAACAAGATTCGCGCCTACGAACTGCAGGACCAGGGGTTCGACACGGTCGAAGCCAACGAGCGCCTGGGGTTCAAGCCTGACCAGCGTGACTACGGCATTGGCGCGCAGATCCTGCGGCATCTCGGCATCCGCACGATGCGGCTGCTCACCAACAATCCCCGTAAGTTCGTGGGGTTGCAGGGGTACGGGCTGTCAGTGGTCGAGTCGGTGCCGCTCGAGATCCCCCCCTCCGAGACCACTCGGAAGTACCTGAAAACCAAGAAGGACAAGCTTGGGCACCGGCTGACGTCGGTCTGACCCCGTCGTAGACACACGGCGAGAAGTTCAAGTAAGATAAGGGTTTGCGCTGCGGGGCCTTCGTCCCGCCTTGCGGGCCCATGTTCGATACGCTCAGTAGCCGTCTGCAGGACACGTTCCGCTCGATCCGCGGAGAGACCCGGCTGACCGAGGCGACCGTCGAGACCGCCCTCCGGGACATCCGGCTGGCGCTGCTCGAGGCCGACGTCAACGTCCAGGTCGTCAAGGCGTTCGTCGATCGCGTTCGCGATCGGGCGATGGACCAGGCCGTCCTGAAGAGCCTGACGCCCAGCCAGCAGGTCGTCAAGATCGTTCGCGACGAACTGCTGGGGCTGTTCGGGGAGGCCAAGGGCGGGCTCGTCGAGACCACCGCGCGGCCGCGGGTCATCCTGATGCTCGGCCTGCAGGGGTCGGGCAAGACGACGACGACGGGAAAGCTTGCCCGGTGGCTGAAGAAGCAGGGCCGGCATCCGCTCGTCGTCTCGACCGACGTGCGACGGCCCGCCGCGATTCAGCAGCTGGCCGTGGTGGCTGGACAGGCGGGTGTCCGGGTGCACGACCCGGCCGGCGACTTCGATCCGGTCGCCCGCACGCGCGGGGCGCTGCAGGAGGCCCGGAACACCGGTGCCGACGTGGTCATCGTGGACACGGCCGGCCGGCTGCACATCGACGACGAGCTGATGGTCGAGTTGTCGGCCATTCGCGACGTCGCCGCGCCAAGTGACCTGCTCTACGTCGCGGACGCGATGACGGGGCAGGACGCCATCAAGAGCGCGGGCGAGTTCAACCGGCAGGTGGGCATCACCGGTGTCGTGCTCACCAAGGTGGACGGCGATGCCCGCGGCGGCGCGGCGCTTTCGGTCGTCTCGGTGGTCGGCGTGCCCATCGCCTTCGTTGGCGCGGGCGAGCGTCTCGAGGATCTCGAGCCGTTCCACGCCGACCGGTTCGTGTCGCGCATGCTCGGGATGGGCGACGTGCTCTCGCTCATCGAGAAGGCGGAAGACGCCATCGACGAGGGCGATGCGGCGAGGCTCGAAGAGAAGCTGCGGCGCAATGCGTTCTCGCTGGGCGACTTCCGGGATCAGTTGCGGACGATTCGGAAGATGGGGCCGCTCGAGCACGTCCTGAAGCTGCTGCCCGGGATGGGCCAGATGAAGGAACTCGCGGCGAACAAGCCGGACGAGAAGGCGCTCGGGCGAATCGAAGCCATCATCAACTCGATGACGCCCGAGGAGCGCGAGCACGCGGAGATTCTCAATGGGAACCGCCGCAAGCGGGTCGCACGCGGCAGCGGGACCTCGGTCGAGGACGTGAACCGGCTGCTCAAGCAGTATGCCGAGATGCGGAAGATGCTCAAGATGGTGGGCCAGATGACGGGGCAGCCCGTCGGGCCGGGCCCGAAGAAGAAGAAGAAGAAGGGCCCGTTCAGCCTGATGCGGTAGAGAGAAGAGAGGACAGATCAGATGTTGTCGATTCGCATGCGTCGTGTGGGGTCCAAGAAGCGGCCCTACTTCCGCGTGGTGGTGACGGAAGCGCGCTCACCCCGCGAGGGCGGGTTCCTCGAGATTCTCGGGACCTACAACCCGCGGACGACGCCCGCCACGGTCGAAGTGGACCTGGCGCGCGTTCAGCACTGGATTGCGCAGGGCGCCCAGCCGTCGGATTCGGTCCGCACGCTCATGGCCAACCACCTCACCCGCGATCGCGGCGCCGTTGTCGAGGCGGTGGATGCCGCGCCGGCCGCACCGGCGCAGTAGCAAGGGGCATTGTCGTGGCTGACCACGCTGCTCTCATCGAGGTCGTGGCCCGGGCTTTGGCCGACGAGCCGGATGCGGTCCGGGTGACGGTGGGCGAACGCCGGGGCGCGACCCACTACGAGCTGCACGTCGCGCCGCGCGATCTCGGGCGGGTGATCGGCCGCCAGGGTCGGACGGCTGCCGCCCTGCGCCTGCTCCTGTCGTCCGCCGCCGAGGCTGCCGGCGGCAAGGCGCAGCTCGACATTCGGGACACCGACGGCCGGAACTGATGACCGCTGGCGGGCGGTTGGACTGGGACGATCTCGTGCTCGTGGGGGTGATCGCTCGCACGCACGGGCTCCGCGGAGAACTCGTGGTCAACCCGGTGACAGACTTCATCGAGGAGCGGTTTGCGGAGGGCGCCGTTCTCGAGGCGCGGCGTCCGGGGCGCAAGGAGACCGACACGTTGACGATCGCGTCCGTCCGGTTTCACCTGGGGCGGCCGATCGTCGGGATGGCGGGGATCGAGTCCGTCGAGGCTGCGGAGGGTTTCGCGGGCGCCGAGCTTCGTATCAGCCCGGACGAACAGCAACCGCTGCCAGAGGGCGTCTACTACCACAGTCAGCTCGTCGGCTGTGAGGTGGTGACCGAGTCCGGCGAGGCGGTCGGAATCGTGTCCGCGGTCGAGGGCGAGACGGCGAACAGCCGGCTCGTGGTGAAGGGCCGGGGCGCCGAGGTGCTGATCCCTCTGGTCGAGGCCATCTGCCCGCGGGTCGATGTGGAGGCGAGGCGCATCGTCGTGCGTCCCCCCGAGGGTTTGCTGGAGCTGAACGAGAAGCGGTTCCCGGCTGTCGAGCCAGAGCGCTCGCCTCCCGGGTCCGGCCCCGGTGGGGCATGAAGTTCGATATCGTTACCATCTTCCCGCGCATGGTCGAGGCCGGCCTTGCCGAAGGGGTGGTCGGACGCGCGAAGGAGCGGGGGACGCTGGACGTCGTCGTTCACAACCTGCGGGACTTCACGTTCGACAAGCACCACGTGGTCGACGATGTGCCGTTTGGTGGCGGACCCGGCATGGTGCTGAAGCCGGAGCCGATGTTCCGGGCGGTCGAGGCGATTCGCGAGACGCGCGGCGCGCCCGCGGCAGTGGTGGTCACGTCGCCGGCCGGCCGGCCGTTCACGCAGGACGAGGCGAGGCGGCTGGCGGCGTGCGGACATGTGGCGCTGCTCTGTGGGCGGTACGAGGGCGTTGACGAGCGGGTGCGGGAGCATCTGGCGACGGACGAGATTTCGATCGGCGACTACGTGGTGTCGGGCGGCGAGCTGCCCGCCCTTGTCATCGTGGACGCCGTGGCCAGGCTGATTCCCGGCGTCGTCGGGGACGGCCAGTCGGTGGAGGGGGATTCGTTCACGCGCGGGTTGCTCGATTACCCGCACTACACGCGGCCCGCGGAGTTCCGCGGGCTGACGGTTCCCGAGGTGCTCGTCTCCGGGCACCACGGGGCGATACGGCGGTGGCGGCGCCTCGAGGCGCTGCGCCGGACGCTCGAACGGCGGCCGGACCTGCTGGAGTCGGTGACGCTCGACGATGACGAGCGAGACATGCTGCGGACGCTGGTGCGTGCGCGCATCGATGACGGGGAACAAAGGAGCTAGGTGATGGGCGCGATTGAGCTCATTGAGCAGGGCCAGACGGCCGAGCGGCCGGCGATGAAGGCCGGCGATACGGTGAAGGTGCACGTCCGGGTCAAGGAAGGCGACAAGGAACGGATCCAGGTGTTCGAGGGGGTGATCATCAACCTGCGCCGCGGCAGCACCCGTGGATCGTTCACGGTCCGCAAGGTGTCGTTCGGTCAGGGCGTCGAGCGCATCTTCCCGACCCATTCGCCGATCATCCAGAAGGTGGACGTCGTGCGGTCCGCGAAGGTGCGGCGCGCGAAGCTCTACTTCCTGAGGGATCTCCGCGGTAAGGCCGCGCGGATGAAGGAAGTCAGGCGGAATCCCTAGCGGGTTTCGGGGGCGCCCAGGGGCTCACGGTGTCCAGACAGCGGAGGACCGGGGCGCGGCGGACGCTGGAGAACTCGCTCCGGCGGTTCGGGTTCGCGTTCGTGGCTGGCGTGGACGAGGTGGGCCGGGGCTGCCTGGCAGGGCCGGTGATGGCCGGGGCGGTGATTCTGGATCCGGCTCGCCACATTGCCGGGCTGGCCGATTCGAAGGCGCTGACAGCCGCCGCGCGTGAACGGCTCCATGACGAAATCGTCAGACGGGCCGTCTCCTGGGCCGTGGAGTCTGTTGCTCCGGAGGAGATCGACCGAATAAACATTCATCAGGCGACCCTGCGAGCCATGCGACGGGCGATCCTCTCCCTCTCGCCCCTCCCGGATGTGGTACTGGTCGATGCCTTCCGTATTCCGGAGCTTCCGATGGCCCAGCGCGCGGTGGCCGGCGGAGACCGGCGGACGGCCGCGATTGCCGCCGCGTCCATCGTGGCCAAGGTGACCAGGGACCGCTGGATGAATCGACTGGATGCCGAGGACCCCCGGTACGGGTTCTGCCGGCACAAGGGCTACGGCACGGCCGAACACCTGGCCGCCGTCGCCCGGTTCGGGTATTCGGGGGCACACCGCCGTTCGTTCAGGCCAAGAAGCCTGTTCGACACGGGGATTGAGGGTTGAACGTGGCGTTCGATCGCGAAGGCGCACTCAAGAAAGCCGAGAAGCTCCTGAAACAGGGGCGCATCGACGGGGCCATCGAGGAGTACCTGCGCATCGTCGAGGCGCAGCCCCGCGACTGGAACAGCGCCAACGCCCTGGGCGACCTCTACGTGCGCGCCGGGCAGACCGACAAAGGCGTCGAGCACTACACGCGGATTGCCGACCACTTCGCCACCGAAGGCTTCTATCCGAAGGCCTCGGCCCTCTACAAGAAGATCCTCAAAGTCAGGCCAGGCGAGGAGCACACGTTGCTCCAGTTGGGCGACCTGGCGATGCGTCAGGGGCTGATTGGCGATGCGAAGGGCCACCTTCAGGCCGTCGCCGACGCTCGCCGGATGCGGGGCGACCGGAAGGGCGCGGCCGAGATCGCGATCCGGCTGGGCACGCTGGACCCCGAAGACCTCGATGCACGTCTGGGCGCTGCCCGCATGGCTCTCGAGGCTGGCGACACGGCGACCGCCCAGCGGGAGTTCCGGGACGTCGGGATCGAACTCGACAAGCAGGGCAAGGCGGGCGAGGCGCTTGCCGTGTTTCGCCAGGTCTTCGATCTCGACCCTGACGACCTCGCCGTTCGGGCGAGACTGCTTCGCGGGTACATTGACGGGGCCGACTTCACAGCCGCACGCCAGATCGCATCCACCGTGACCGACCTCAAGCAGGTCGCCGCGGCACTCGGGAGCTCGGGCCGTTCGGAGGAGATGCTCGAGGTTCTCACCCAAGTCGCGGATCTCGACCCGGCCGACCTCGAGGTGCGCGCTGACCTGGCCCAGGCCTTCGCGCGGAGCGGCGACCTCCAGCAGGCGCGGCGGTTCCTGACCCCTGAGACGGCAGGGACCAACGCCACGCTCTGGATGACCCTGGCCGAGATCGAACTCCGCGCCGGGCATACCGATCAAGGCCGCGAGGCCGTCCTTCAGTCGATTGGGCTCGACCGCGGGCAGCGGGAGAGCGCGGTGGCGCTTGGCTGTCGGCTGGCCGAGACGTCGGCGGATGCGGCCTATGTCTGCATCGAGGCCGTGGCTGACGCGGCGGTGGCGGAAGGGGACTTCGCCGCGGCTGCGGCTGCCCTGCACGAACTCGTCACCCGCGTTGGCGACCATATCGTGGCGCTGATGCGCCTGGTGGAGGTCTGCGTGGACGGCGGCCTCGAGGCCACCATGTACTCGGCGCAGGCACAGCTGGCCGACGCCTACCTGGGCGCGGGCCGGGGGCTTGAGGCGCGCATCATCAGCGAGGATCTCGTCGCCCGGGAGCCGTGGGACCGCGCAAACATCGAGCGGTTCCGCCGTGCGCTCGTCATGTTGGGCGAGAAGGACCCCGATGCCATCATCGCCGACCGGCTGAGCGGCGACAGTCCGTTCATGGCCACCGACAAGATGGATCTCAATGAGGGCCTCGACCTCAACGAGGGCATCGACCTTGATGAACCGAGTGGTCCGGACGCGGGACAGCGGTTCGACGCGGGCAGCCTTCAGGGCGACGGGGGGGAGGATCGGACCGCGTTCGACCGTGCGAGCACCCTCGAGATCGACCTTGACGTGCCGCTCGACGGCGCCGCTGACGCCGTCGAGTTGATCGATCTCGATGCGCCCGTGAGCCCGGCGGCTCCCGAGCCACGCTCTCTCGACCAGGTGTTTCGGGACATCCGCGACGAGGCGGGCCGCGACAGCGCGGAGGAGATGGCCGCGGAGCAGTACCGGCTGGCCTTGACGTACCGCGACATGAGCATGATCGACGACGCAATCGACGCGCTGCAGGCGGCTGCGCGCTCGCCGCGTCAGCGGTTCGATGCGGCGTCGCTACTGGGCCACCTGTATCTCGAGCGCGATGACTATCGCGCGGCCGTCGAGTGGCTCGAGCGTGCGGCGGAGGCGCCGGCACCGACCCAGGATGCGGGGCGCGCGCTCCTGTACGATCTTGCCGACACCCTTGAGAAAGCGGAGGAAGGCGCCCGGGCCATGGCCGTCTTCGTCGAGCTCGAAGCCGATTCGCCAGGCTACCGGGACGTCGCGAGCCGTATCGCACGGCTGTCAAAGGTCCAGGCACGAGGGTAGCTCCCCTGGTTCGCCGGCTCCTCCTGATTGCCCTCCTGCTCGAGGTGGGCCTGCTGCTGCTCCTCATCCCGTGGTCCGCGTTCTGGGACCGGAACTACTTCACCCAGGGATGGCCGGCGCTCCACGAGCTGCTGACGAGCAACTACGTGCGCGGAGCGGTCTCCGGACTCGGCGTCCTCAACGTGTACGTCGCGCTCGCGGAGCTGGCCGATCTCTTCACGTCCCGTGACGTGTGAGGCGATGAACGGCGTGGACAGGCTCATCATCCTGGTGAGCGACCGACGGCGGCTTGCCGCGCGCCTGGGAAAGCCGTCGCAGGAGAGCATTCCCCTCCTCGTGGCCCAGTTCGAGGCGGCGGCTCAGGCCGGCATCCCCATGGCCATCCTGCGCGAACTCGATCTGGACGCTCGCGAGCTGGTCCTCCTCGCGCGTCAACTGCTCGCGCGCGTCCAGGCGACACCGATGCGCGTGCTGGTGAGCGACCGCCTGGACGTGGCATTGGCCGCCGGCGCGCACGGCGTTCACCTGCGTGAACAGTCCATCGCCACGGCCGACGCACGATCGCTGGTTCCTGAGGGTTTCCTGCTTGGGAGGTCGGTCCACGACCCCCGCGGTGCCAGGCAAGCGGGTCCGGTGGACTACCTGCTGGCCGGGACGATGTTCCCGACGGCCTCGAAGCCGGGGATGGAGACGCCGCTCGGGAGGGACGGACTCGCCAGCATAGTCTCCGCCGCCCTCGTGCCGGTGGCGGCCATCGGCGGTATCGAGACGGAGTGGCACCTGGCGCAGGTCTGGACGGCCGGTGCCGCGGGGTTCGCGGCCATCAGCGCCTTCCAGCCCTCGTCACCCGACCCCGATCTTGTGACGGCTGTGCAAAACTGTGCGGAAAGAATGCGATCTGGGTTTGACTTGTCCTGGGGCGTCTCCTAACATGAACACCGCAACGGGGTTTGGGCGACCGACCTTTGCTGGGTCAGACGCCTTAATCAAGAACATTTCTCACTGAGCGCATTAGCCGATGCCTGAGAACCGGGCGAAGGAGTTCGGGTCCCAACTTCGCCAGTTGCGCGAAGAGCGTGGAGTGTCGCTGCGGCAAATTGCCGAGGTGACGAAGCTGTCGGTGCGCGCGCTCGATGCGCTCGAGCGTGTGGATGTCAAGGGCCTGCCCAATGGCATCTTCCGGCGGGCGCTCGTGCGTGCCTATGCGCGCGAGATTGGGCGCGACCCGGAACAGACACTCGCCGAGTTCCTCTCCATTGTCCCCGACGACCTCCCGACGCTTGTCTCGACGCCGTCGGGCCGCCAGGTGCTGGCCGGCGATGTCGAGCCGTCCCGCGTCGCGCGGATGGGGCAGGCGATGATGAGAGTGCTTGGCGCCGCAGTGCCCGTGGGTGCGGGGCTGTTGTACCTGGGGCTCACGGCCGGCACTCCGGCATCGACTCCGCCGCTCCTCGACGCCGAGCCGGTTCATCTTGCCGACACCTGGCGTCCGGAGATCGTGCCGGCCGGGGGGTTCATGGAGCCGCCCCCTCCCGCGCCGCGGGCGCTGGCGCTCTTTGTGACGATCACCGCGCCGTGCGAGCTGCGGGTCCAGGTTGATGGCCTGGAGACGGTGTCGCGGCGCTTCCGCGCAGGTGAGCAGCTGCAGATCGAGGCGCACGACGAGGTGATTCTCACGGGCGATGACGCCGGCGCGCTGCAGTTCAGCATCAACGGTCAGGCGGGCCGGATGCTTGGCGCGCCCGGGTCGCCGCTTGGGACGCGTATCGCACGTGACGACTACGATGCCTTTCTGATCGGCCACTGATGGATGTCGGTCTCCGGACGCCGTTGCTGGACTTCTTCCGGCGCGGTGAAGTGGCTCGCGACGTGCGCCTCATGGCCGCCCAGGGGGCCATCGCGCCTCGCCCGCTCGAGCAGCTCGGCCTGCTCGCCCTGCTCACGACCGATCGCGATCCCGACATTCGCGAGACGGCCGAGGCCACCCTCGCCCTCATCCCGACCGGCCTGATCGCCGCCTTCATCGCGCGGGCGGACGTGCCCACGGAACTGCGCGGGTTCTTCGAGTCGCGTGGCGTGGTGCCGTCGGAGACGCCCGCTCCCGACGACGCGCCCCCGATCGTCGAGGGCGCTGCGGACGATGACGTGCCGGAGGTGGACGAGGCGGAGGACCGAGGGAGCACGGTCCAGCAGCTGCAGGGCATGTCGGTCCCTCAGAAGGTCAAGGCGGCGATGAAGGGTACGCGCGAGATGCGGGCCGTGCTGATTCGCGATCCAAACCGAATGGTGGCCGCCGCGGTGCTGAGCTGCCCGAAGGTGAACGAGCAGGAGATCGAAGCCTTCGCACGGATGGCCAACGTCTCGGACGAGATCCTGCGGGTCATCGGGCAGACGCGCGGCTGGACGAAGAGCTACGGGGTCGTCTCGGCGCTCGTGAAGAACCCGAAGACCCCGGTTGCCGTCTCGCTGACGTTGCTGCAGCGCCTGAACGACCGCGACCTTCGCGGCATCTCCATCGACCGCAACGTCCCCGAACCGCTCCGTGTCGCGGCACGGCGGAAGGTGGTACAGGGGCACGAAAAGAAGTAAGTTGTCAGTTATCAGTTGGCAGTTCAAAAGGGTCGGTGCGTCGAAACTGTGCGGTTCGCGCTCGGCAAGCGCACCTTGAACCGACAACTGACAACTGATGACTATTCCGCCTGTCCCGTCCTCTTCCGCTGCGTCCTCCACTCAGACCGCATCTGCGACAGTCCATCCATGTAGACCGCGGCGCGTTCGCGCTCCTCTTCCGTTTCCATGGACTTGAGCAGCGCGATGGCCTTCTCGAGATCCCGCTGAACGGTCGAGCGCGTGGCGCCGAGGTAGAGGCGCTTGATCTGGGCGACCCGGTCCATGCCTGCCGCCACTATACGGGCCCTGCGCGCCTGTGCCGGCGGAGGCCCGCGAGGAACCCTGCCACCGGGCGCGTGTTGAGGACATCGTCGGGCGTCAGACCGGCGCGGCGGGCCACGACCACGCCCCAGCGGCGGACCGCCAGTGCCCCGGCGGCGTGGGCGTCGCTCGAGATGACGAGGGGGACTCCGCGATCGCGCGCCAGACGTGCGTGGGTGTCGGAAACGTCGAGACGGTCCACCTGGGAGTTGATCTCGAGTGCGACGCCGTGGCGGGCGGCGCCGTCAATGAGCGCCTCGATGTTGACCCGCGATCCGGCGCGCTTGAGGAGCAGGCGGCCGGTCGCGTGACCCACGATGTCCACCCAGGGGTTCTCGAGCGCGCGAAGCATACGGTCGGTCATCTCCGCCTCGTCCTGATGGAGCGCGGAGTGTACGGAGGCGACGACGAGATCGAGCTGTGCGAGGCAGTCGTCCGCCAGGTCCATGCGGCCGTCCGGCAGGATGTCGCACTCGATACCGGCGAGGACCCGGATGCCCTCGATCCGGTCGTTCATGGCGCGGATGCGGGCCGCGTGGGCCAGCGCCCGACGCTCGTCGAGCCCGTTGGCCATCGACAGCGCCTGGCTGTGGTCGGTGATGGCGACATAGTCGAGCCCGAGCGCCCTGGCGGCCCGGACCATGGCGTCGAGATCGTCACGGCCGTCCGTCTCCGTGGTGTGCATGTGGACGTCGCCGCGGAGGTCTGCCTGGTCAATCAACCGTGGCAGGGTGCGGGTCTCGGCGAGGGAGATCTCGCCGCGATGCTCGCGGAGCTCCGGCGGCACCCATGCGAGCCCCAATGCCTCGTACAGCCCCTCCTCCGTCTCCCCGGCGACGTGCGTCTCGTCGGCGACACGGAACAGCCCATACTCGTTGAGGCGGAGGCCCTGCGCGATCGCGCGGTCCCGCAGGGCGATGTTGTGGGCCTTCGAGCCGGTGAAGTACTGCAGGGCGGCGCCTCGGTTCTTCGGCGCGACGAGCCGCAGGTCGGCCTGGTAACCGCCTCGGAGAAGCACGCTCGACTTCGTGTCACCCTGGCCGAGGATGCGTTCGGCCTCCGGGTAGCCCACGAAGGTGGACATGACGGCGGCGGTGCCGCCGACGGCAAGGATATCGATGTCCCCGCAGGTCTCGGTGCCGCGCCTGAGGCTGCCGACGGGGAGGAACTCAACGGCCGGCACCTCGGCGCGCAGCCAACGCACGAGGGCGTCGGCGGTCTCCGCGGTGTCGGCGAGCAGGTGGCGCCCGGCATATCGCTGACGCTCTTCGAGCGCCTTGAGGATGAGCTGCTCCTTGCGCAAGCCCATGCCCTTCAGGGCGCGTACGCGGCCATCACGCGCGGCGCGTTCGAGGGCTTCCAGGCTGTCCACGCCGAGCTCCGCATGCAACCGGGCGACGGTCTTGGGTCCCACGCCTTGCAGGCGCAGGAGGTCGAGGATCGTCGGCGGGAACTCCGACAGCAGCTCGTCGTGGATGGTGGTGCGCCCCGTGGTCGCCAGCTCGCGGATGCGCGCGGCCAGATCCTTCCCGATCCCCGGGATCGCGCGAAGGGCGGCGTCATCCATGGAGGAGAGGGCTTCGGCGGTATCCGTGGCCAGGTCGGCCGCCGTGCGGTACGCGCGGATCTTGAAGGGGTTCTCGCCCTTGATCTCGAGCAGATCGGCGATCTCTCCGAGGGCGCGGGCGATGGTGGCGTTATCCAACGCGCAGCCCTTCGCCTTCGATTCGGTAGTCCAGCACCCGCGCGCCTCCCTCGGCGAGCGCCACCTTCACGTCCTCGAGCGCGCCAGGAGGCGCGAGACAGACCAGGCAGCCCCCACCGCCGGCGCCGCAGACCTTCGCGGCCGTGGCTCCCGCCCTGGCCGCCCGCGCCATGAGCTCGTCAATGCCCTTGGTCGTCACCCCCGGGGCGAGGCGCTTGCGGTTCTCCCACTCGGCGGCCAGGTGGCGTGCCGTGCCGTCCCAGTCGCCGCGAACGAGCGTCTCCCGCATGGCGGCGGCCGTGTCGCGAATGCGCTCGAAGCAGTCGTAGACCTGGCGGTCGCCATCGAGGTGACGCTTCATGATGTCCCAGTTGTTGGTGCCGGAGTTGCGTGGCGCGCCCGTATAGCACAGCGCCATCCGCTGTTCGAGCTCGCCGGCGTCGACGTCAATGGCGACGCGCCTGGCCCCGGTCACGGAGAGCTCGAGGGCCGCGATGCCGCCGTACATGGCCGGCCGGTAGTCCTGAAGCCCGGTGGGTACACCGAGCACCTGGGCCTCGACGTTCATGGCGACGGCCAGGAGCGATTCGGGCTCGATCGTCCGGCCGGTCCATCTGGACAGCGCGCCGCAGACGGCGACGTTGAGCGCCGACGATCCCGCGATTCCGGCGCCGGCCGGCGACTCGCCCCTCGTCGTCAGCGTCGCGCCTCGAAGGCCGAACGCCGTGGCCAGCCGCGCGAGCAGGGGAAGTCCGGTCTCCGTGGCGAGCGCGTCGGACGCATCCAGCGAGACCCGCCGGCCGATGTCCTCGGCGACCAGCTCCACGCGATGGTCGTCTCTCGCATCAATCCGCGCATGAGCACGGAGGCTGATCGCGGCATTCAGCGTCTGCGCGCCTTCGTGATACAGATAGAGAGGCCAGATGTCGATGGTCCCGCCGGCAAGATCGATTCGCGTGGGAGCCGATGCGGTGATGCGCACGCGCCAATTATAATTCCCTCGTATGCCTTCCTCGGTCCGCCAGGACATCGGACAGCTTCTGATCGGCAGCTTTGCCGGTCCCTCGTTGCCCGCGGAGCTCCGCTCCCTCGCGCGTGAGTTCGATCTCGGCGGCGTGATCCTCTTCAGCCGCAACATCGAAGCGCCGGAACAGGTGGCCGAGCTGGCGTTCGAGTCAGAGGCGCTCGGGCGGGTCATGCCCGCCTGGGTCAGCGTGGATCAGGAAGGCGGGCGCGTGGCCCGTCTTCGCGAACCGTTCACGCGATGGCCCCCGATGGCGACACTCGGGCGGTCGAATGACGAGGGACTCGCGCGCCGGTTCGCCCTGGGGTTGGCCGACGAGCTCAGGGCCGTGGGCATCACGCTCGACTACGCTCCCGTGCTCGACATCCACACGAACCCGGCGAATCCTGTGATCGGCGACCGCGCCCTGGCGGAGAGCGCGGCGGAGGTCGCTCGTTTCGGAGCGATCCTGGTCGAGACGCTGCAGGCCAGAGGACTCGCCGCATGCGGAAAGCACTTCCCCGGGCACGGCGACACAAGCACGGACTCCCATCTCGAGCTTCCCGTGGTCGAGCATCCGCCGGACCGATTGCGGGCGGTCGAGTTCGAGCCGTTTCGTGCCGCGATCGGCGCCGGGGTGGCATTCATCATGACCGCTCACGTGCTGGTGCCTGCGTTGGATGAGGAACGCCCCGCCTCGCTCTCCGAGGCCGTGGTTCGCCGCCTCCTGCGTGAGGAGCTGGGTTTTGACGGCGTCATCGTGAGCGACGATCTCGAGATGAAGGCCGTGAGCGCGAGGTATGCCGTGCCGGACGCGGCGGTCGAGGCCGTGAGCGCGGGGTGCGATGCGCTCCTCATCTGCTCCGGCGACTGCGATCTGCAGGGCCGCACACTCGAGGCGCTGATCCGTGCCGTCGAGAGCGGCCGCATTCCCCGCGGACGGCTCGACGATGCGCAGCGGCGTGGGCGCGCGGCCCGGGAACGGTTCCTGACCGCCCCCCGTTCCGCCCCAGCCGCGCGGATACGTGCTCTGAGGAGTGTCGTGGGGCGTGAAGAGCACCAGGCCGTCGCCCAGGAGATGGCGGCGTTCCTGTGACGGAGGGATCAGGCCGGTTGGTGCGTCCGCCGCGCCTCCGTCCCGGTGCGCGCCTGGCCCTTGTTGCGCCCGCGAGTCCTTTCAGCCGCAGGGACTTCGACGCCGGGGTGGCGGAACTGGAGGCACTCGGGTTCGGCGTAACCTACGACGACCGCGTGTTCGCGCGCGACGGCTTCGTCGCGGGTGATGCGCGGCTTCGCGCGGCCGCGCTGGCCGACGCGTGGAAGGACCCCTCGGTTGACGCGATCATCGCAGTGCGTGGCGGGTACGGGAGCGCGCAGCTGCTCCCCTGGCTGGACGCGGCGCTGCCTCAGCGCCACCCGAAGGTCTTCGTGGGCTATAGCGACGTCACGAGCCTGCTTTCGTGGCATCTGGCGGCCGGGGTGGTCTGCTTCCACGGACCGATGATCGAGGGCCGGCTCGCCCGTGGTGACGCAGGGTACGATCGCGCCTCGTTTCTCGGCGCCCTGACGCGGTCCGAGCCGCTCGGCTCACTGGCCCATCCCGGGATGACGACCCTGAGAGAGGGCGAGGCCGAGGGAGTGCTGATGGGAGGGACGCTGACGCAACTCGCGGCGTCCCTCGGCACGCCGTGGGCCTTCGATCCACCGGACGGCTGCCTGCTCTTTCTCGAGGATGTTGGAGAGCGGCCCTACCGTCTGGACCGGCTGCTGCTTCAGCTCGACCAGGCCGGAATCCTCGAGCGGGCTGCGGGTGTGCTGCTTGGCGAGTTCCCGCGATGTGAGGAGGCGGAAGGCGGAGTCACACCGGTGGACGTCTTCCGGCGGCGGCTGTCAGGCTGTCGGGGCCCGGTGATTATTGGTGCGCCGGCCGGTCACACGACCGGACCATCGTGGACGCTGCCGTTTGGGGTGCGGGCACGTCTCACCGGCGGGAGCTCGCCGGCGATCGCCATTGAGGAGGCGGCGGTCGCCTGACATGCCACGCGTACACCTGATCGGCGTCTGCGGTACGGCGATGGCCACCCTGGCCGCGCTGATGAAGCATCGAGGATGGACGGTCAGCGGCTCGGACGAGCACGTCTACCCGCCGATGAGCGGTTTCCTCGAGGCCGAGGGCATTGCGACTCACGAGGGGTATCATCCCTCGCGCATCGACGAGGGCCTCGACCTGGTCGTCGTCGGAAATGCCGTCTCCAGGGGGAATGTCGAACTCGAGGCCGTGCTGGATCGGCGTGTCCGATACGCGTCCCTGCCGGAGACCCTGCGGGATCACTTCCTCTGGGATGCCTCCCCTGTCGTGATTGCCGGCACGCACGGCAAGACAACCACCACGTCGCTGGCCGGATGGTTGCTGACCGATGGCGGCGTCGATCCCACGGTGCTCGTCGGCGGCATCGTCCGCAACTTCGGCCAGTCCGGCTCGAGCTACCGGGTCGGGCGGGGCGCCCCGTTCGTGATCGAGGGCGACGAGTACGACAGCGCCTACTTCGACAAGACCGCGAAGTTCCTGAAGTACCTGCCGCAGGTCGCCGTCGTCAACAACATCGAGTTCGATCATGCCGACATCTACCGGGATCTCGACGAGGTCCGTCAGGCCTTCCGGCGATTCGTCAACCTCGTGCCGTCCGGGGGGTTGACCGTGCTCGGCATCGATAGTCCCGACGCCGCCGCCCTCGCGCCGCTCGCGCGCAGCCCCGTACAGACATTCGGGTTGTCGGACACCGCCGAGTGGCGGGCCACCGCGATCGCCGTCGAGAACGCTTCGACCCGCTTTACCGTCACGAGGCGCGGAGTCGAGTGGGGGGCGTTCCAGATGCCGCTGATCGGATCGCACAACCTCAAGAATGCTCTGGCTGCCCTCGTGGTTGGACACCACTTCGGTCTGTCCGGCGAGGTCATGGCCAGGGGCCTGGCGAGCTTCCGCGGCGTGAAACGCCGCCTCGAAGTGGTTGGCGAGACGCGTGGCATCACGGTGCTCGACGACTTCGCGCACCACCCGACGGCCGTTCACGAGACGCTCACCGCAATACGCGCGGCGTATCCCGGACGACGGGTCTGGGCCGTGTTCGAGCCCCGCTCCGCCTCGTCGTGCCGCCGCGTGTTTCAGGACGAGTTCGCGCGGGCGTTCGCAGCCGCCGACGCGCTGGTGCTTGCGTCGGTGTTTCGCGGCTCTCTGCCCGACGCGGAGCGACTCTCCGAAGTGGACCTGGTCGCGGCTGTGAGCGCGGCCGGCACACACGCCCGGCACGTGCCCACCGTGGAAGCGATCGTGACCCTCCTCGCGGGCGAGTGTGTCGAAGGCGATCTGGTGGTCATCATGTCCAATGGCGGTTTCGGCGGAATTCATCGGCGGCTGATGGAGGCGCTCTGAGGCGATGGCAGAGGGGCACTGGCCGCGCTTGCGGTTCTCCGGAGACACGCTCCTGCTCGTCGATCTTGGCGATCGAATCGACCCCATCGTCAATCGCCATGTCGTCCGCGTGGCGGGGTTGCTGAAGAGAATGGAAGTGGCCGGCGTCCGCGACATCGTACCGGCCTACGCGACGGTCGGGATCCACTTCGACCCGTTGCACACGGACCTGACGGTACTCGAGCAGGCCGTAGCAGACGCGGCGGCGGATGGGGCGCCGGACGACGCACCCGAGCCGCGACTGGTGGAGATTCCCGTGTGCTATGGGGGGACGCACGGGCCGGACCTCGACGAAGTGGGGCGATGGGCGGGACTGACCGCGGACGAAGTGGTGCAGCGCCACGTGGAGCGGACATATCGGGTGTACATGCTGGGGTTCGTGCCCGGGTTTGCGTACCTGGCCCACGTAGACCCCGCGATCGCAGTGCCGCGTCAGCGGTCGCCTCGTGAGAAGGTACTCGCCGGTTCGGTGGGGATCGCCGGCGAACAGACCGGGGTGTACGCCTCGGAATCCCCAGGCGGCTGGCACGTCATCGGCCGGACGCCGCTGCAGATGTTCAACCTCGAGGCCTCACCCTCGAGCCGGTACCTGCCCGGGGACGAGGTGCGATTCCGGCGCATCTCAGCCGTCGAGTTCAGCGAACGCGCGCTCGCGCACGACGGGCTCGGAGACGCCTCGTGAGCGCCGTGGTCGTCGTCCGGCCCGGCTTGTTGACGACGGTGCAGGATCTTGGACGATGGGGGAGCCAGTCACTGGGGATACCCGTGGCTGGTCCGATGGACACCTACTCGCACCGGCTCGCGAACCTGCTCGTTGACAACCCTGCCGGCCTGGCGACACTCGAGGTGACCCTGATCGGACCGGAACTTCAATTCGAGCGGTCCGCGGTGCTCGCCGTGACGGGCGGGGAGTTCGATGTGACGCTGAACGACGCTCCGGTACCGTTCTGCAGGTCCGTCCGCATTGAGGCGGGCCAACGCCTACGCTTTGGTCGTCGTCGCTTCGGTGCGCGTGCCTACCTCGCCGTGGGCGGGGGCTTTGACACGCCGGCAGTGGCCGGCAGCCGCGCGACAAACACCGTATGCGCGATGGGGGGCCACGAGGGACGGGCCCTGAGGGTGGGCGATCGCCTGAGGGTGGGGCCCGCACCTTCGGGAAAGGCCCGCGACCGGCGAGCGGCGGGGCTGGCGGTTCCGCAGGGCCGCACGGTTCTCCGCGTGATGGCCGGTCCGCAGGCGGAGTGGTTCCCGCCGACGGTCCTCGAGGGTGTGTGCCGCGATGCGTTCCGTGTCTCACCGCGTTCGAACCGCATGGGGTATCGGCTCGAGGGTGCGCCGATCCTGCACATCAAGGAGGGCGAGCCGGTCTCGGAACCGGTTCCAATGGGCGCGATCCAGGTGCCCCCGGCCGGGGAGCCGATCCTCCTGATGGCCGATCGGCAAACGGTTGGCGGCTACCCGAAAGTCGCCACCGTCATCAGTGCGGACCTTCCCCTGGCGGCCCAGCTGGCCCCCGGAGATCTTCTGACGTTTCGTGCATGCACACGGCGGGACGCTGTCGCGGCGCTCATCGCGCGGGAGCGTCAGATCCTGCATGTGACCGACCACGGAGCGCTCGCGTGAAGGCGCTCATTGACGCACTCGGCGAGATCGTTGGACCCGATCGCGTGCATCCGGCGGCCTCGCTTGCGGCGCTGACGACCTTCAAGGTTGGTGGTGCCGCCGATGTCCTGGTTGAACCGGACGACGCTGATCAGGTTGCGGCGATTGTTCAGGTCGTTCATCGGGCAGCCGTGCCGATCACGCTGCTCGGAGGTGGGTCGAACGTGCTCGTGTCGGATCGCGGCGTGCGCGGCGTCGTCGTGCGGCCCCGCGGGGGAGTGGTCCGGCGGCTTGCCCCCGACCTCGTCCGGGCGGATGCGGCTGTGACCATCAACGGGCTGGTGCGCTGGACGATTGGGCGCGGGCTGGCGGGCCTGGAGGCGTGGGCGGGCACTCCAGGCACCGTGGGCGGTGCGGTTCACGGCAACGCGCACTGGCGGCAGGTCAACATCGGCAGCGTGGTCGAGTCTGTCGGCCTCGTGCAGCCGGACGGGAGCCTGCTAAGGGTTCCCGCGGACCGGATGGAGTTCGGCTACGATTCCAGCCGCCTTCAGCACACGCACGAGGTCGTGCTGTGGGTGGCATTCCGAGTGACCCCCGGCGCCGATCCGGCGGCGCTACGGGAGACGGCACGGGCGTCCCTGGCGTTTCGCAAGCGGACACAGCCACTGGCCTCACCGAGCGCCGGGTGCGTGTTCCAGAATCCCGATCCTGCGCGGGACGCGATGCCGGCGGGAATTCCGCCTTCAGCTGGTGCGCTGATCGATCGTGCCGGGCTGAAGGGCCGCGCAGTGGGCGGGGCGTCCGTCTCGGTCACTCACGGCAACTTCATCGTCAACGACGGCACGGCCACCGCCCGCGACATCAAGGAGCTGGTCACGCTGTGCCGTGATACGGTCAAGGAGCGGTTCGGAGTGACGCTTCGGGACGAGATCGTGATGCTCGGAGAGTGGCCATGAACGGCGCGTTGGGTCTCTCGGACCCCTCGGACCCCTCGGACCTCTCGGACGCCTCGGACCTGCCGGACCTGTCTTATGTCCACCCTGCGCATTGAAGGCGGCCACCGCATCTCCGGCCGGATTGAGGTCGAGGGTAACAAGAACGCGGCCCTGCCGCTGATTGCCGCCTGCCTGCTCACCGACCAGGAGTGCGTGCTCGAGAACGTGCCGCGAATCGCCGACGTCGAGGTCATGGCGCGTCTGCTCATCGATCTCGGGGCCGAGGTAGACGGGATCGGGACGACGACCCTGCGAATCAAGTGCGCTGAGGTGGTCAAGGACGAACCCGACCGCACGCTCGTGGGCCGGTTGCGCGGGTCGGTGCTGCTGCTGGGCCCGCTGCTGGCACGGCGCGGCCGGGCTCACGTGGCGCCTCCCGGCGGCGATTTCCCGGCACGGCGAACGATTCGCACGCATCTCGACGCGCTGCAGGCCATGGGTGCACGGGTGCAGACCGGGCCCGGCCACCATCTCGAGGTGCCCGACGGCTTTCAACCCGCATCGTTCTACCTTGACGAAGCATCCGTCACGGGCACCGAGACGGCGCTCCTGGCAGCGGCGGCCGCCCCGGGCCTTTCCGAGATCCGCCACGCGGCGTGCGAGCCGCATGTGCTGGAGTTGTGCGAGTTCCTGCAGGCGATGGGTGTGGGTGTGACTGGTGGGGGCACGCATACGATTCGTGTCGAGGGCGGCGCGCGGCTCACCGGGGCGCGCCGGGTCCTCTTTGGCGACTACATCGAGGCCGGAAGCTGGGCGGTGGTCGGGGCGATCACCGGCGGGGAAGTGGAGATCGGTGGGGCGCGCGCGCTCGACATGGAGGTGGTCGCGTCGGTGCTGGGGAAGATGCGCTGCGAGACCCGCTTCGAAGACGGCGTCTTCCGCGTCACCCCCTCGAACCTCGTGGGGGCGGGGCGCATCACAACCGGGCTCTGGCCGGGATTTCCGAGCGACCTCGTGAGTCTCGTCACGGTCCTCGCGACGCAGGCGGAGGGAGCCACCCTCGTACACGACTGGTTGTACGAACTGCGGCTCTTCGCGCTCGAACAGATGAGCGGCATGGGCGCGGACCTGTTTCTCTGCGACCCGCACCGCATCATCGTCACCGGTCCCGCGCGGCTGCGGGGCAAGTCGCTCGACAGCCGTGACATCAGGTCCGGGATGGCGCTGATTGCCGCGGCCCTCGCTGCGGAGGGAGAGAGCCGGGTCGATCCGCTCGAGACCGTGGAGCGCGGCTACAGCAGGCTTGTGGAGCGGCTGACGTCGCTTGGCGCGGTGGTGGCGAGGGAGTAGCCCTGTCTGCGCCCCGAGCGCGTCAGCGGCGTGGGAGTCGATTCGGCGGCGGCGGTGGCCGGAGCGGTCGCGCGGGTGCCACGGCGCCTGGCAACTCTGGCTCGTCGAGCCCCGCGCCGGGAGGCCGCAATGGTTGGGGCGGCACCTCGAGTTCGATCGCGGGGGCGGCGCCGTCGCGGCCGACGCGGAACGGCCGCAGATCGGCTTCCGTCAGGTCCAGCACGCGCACGATGCGGGGCGTCAGCGTCAGGATGATGTCGGTTTCCTGCGTCTGGCGCCGCGAGTGCGTGAACAAGCGGCCGAGTACGGGGATATCGCTCAGCCCCGGCACCCCTGACAGCACCTCACGTTCGTCGTCTCGGATGAGCCCGGCCAGCATGTTTGTCTCGCCATCCCGGAGCCGAATCACGGTGTTGATGGACCGGCTGCCAAAGGTGGGCAAGTCGCCGAAGCCCGTGCCTGAAATGCTGCTCACCTCGATCTGCACCGCCAACGACACCTCATCGTCGTGATGCGTGCGCGGCGTGATGTCGATGTTCACGCCGATGTTCTCGTAGTTGAACGATGTGATGGGCTGCGTTTGCACGCCGCCTGCGGCGATGGGCGCAAAGGTCGTCACGGGTACGGGCACGCGCTCGCCGAAACGGGCCTGCGCCGCCGTGCCCTCCGTGGCGCGCAACTGAGGGTTGGCCAGGGTCCGCGTGCTGCCGTCGTTCTTGAGGAGCCGGTAGTACAAGTTCGGCAGGTTCGTCAGCAGGATGTCCGACTGCGTGAGGCTGCGCAGGTCGCGCAGTGACAAGTCGTCTCGGTTGACGCCCGCCGCGCCGTCGATGCCGATCGGCTGGGCCGAAGACGGAGAGGCCAGCTGCAGCCCGTACTCGCGCAGGCGCGTCCGGTCCACCTCCAGCAACTCGACGTCAATCACCACCTCCGGCCGTGCCTTGTCCACCGCCTGGATGATGCGGGCGGCTGCGGCCACGCGCTCGGGGGTGTCCTTGATGGTGATGGCGTTATTGGCGGAGATCGGCGAGAGGCGCCGGGCGTCCACGACGATGCGGAGCAGGTCGATGGTTTCCTTGAGGTCCGCGTTGCTCAGGTAGAACGTGCGGACGATCTCTTCCTCGTACTCCCGCCGCTTCGCCGGCGTGTCCGGGATGATGGCGACCGAACGTGGGGCCGTCACACGCCAGAAGTTGCGCGTGGAGGTGGAGAGCGTGTCCAGGGCCCGGTCGAGTGGTGCGTTCCGCAGATCAATCGACACGGGCTGGTCGCGGAATGACGGATCGAACACGATGCTGAGATCCGCGAAGCGGGCGATCGCGGTGTAGACGTCGCGGGCGTTCGCCTCACGGAAGACAAGGGTATCCGGCAGGCTCACGTCAGGGGGCAGCTCGTTGCCGGGCAGGGGCGCGTCGAAGCTCTGTTCGATCAGCGTCTCGAGCCTCGTGCGTCCTCTGACGGCGACCTTGGTTCGCAGCTGCTCGCGGGTGTAGGCGAGCTCCGCCTCGATCTCGCTGCTCACCGGATTGAGCTCCCCGGCGATCTGG
>CAZNOC010000050.1:0-21540 GCA_964574545.1 uncultured Bifidobacteriaceae bacterium
CGCTGCACGGCCTCCAGGACAGCCGGGTCGATGCGAAGCAGGAATGCTTTTCGTTCTGCCATCGTCTGTTCGTGATCCCCGGAGCGGGCGGACAGTCAATCGTCGACACCGTCACCTTGGGGTCCCTCGCGCGAGCCCGTGGCCCTGGCCGAGAGCCGCAGGCCGACCACCGCGGGCCGCACGCGGCGCGCACGCGCCGGGCCGGGCGCCCTCCTACTGGTGGATGGTTCCCGTGTTGATGATCGGCTGCGTGCCGCGCTCGCCGCAGAGCACCACCAGAAGGTTGCTGACCATGGCGGCCTTGCGCTCTTCGTCGAGTTGCACGATCGCCTTGGCCGAGAGCTGCTCGAGGGCCATTTCCACCATGCTGACCGCGCCCTCGACGATGCGGGTGCGGGCGGCGATGATGGCGCCGGCCTGTTGGCGCTGCAGCATTGCCGCGGCAATCTCCGGCGCATACGCGAGGTGGCTGATGCGCGCCTCGATCACCTCCACGCCGGCCTTGGCCAGGCGGTCCTGGACTTCCCGCTGGAGGTGAGCGGCGACGAGGGCGGTATGCCCGCGCAGCGATGTGGTCTCCTCGTCGTGCGCGTCGTATGGATAGCTCGTGGCGAGGTTGCGAAGCGCGGCCTCGCTCTGGACGTGAACGTAGTTCTCGTAGTCGTCCACTTCGAAGACGGCCTCCGCGGTGTCCACCACCTTCCACACAACGACGGCGGCGATCTCCACGGGGTTGCCGTCGTTGTCGTTCACTTTCATCCGTGAGCTTTCGAAATTGCGCACCCGCATCGAGACGCGCCGCTTGGTCAGGAACGGGTTGGCCCATCTGAGGCCCGCGGTCCTGGCTGTCCCGGCGTACTTCCCGAAGAGCTGCAGCACGCGGCCTTCATTCGGGTTCACCATGAAGAGCCCCGCGAGCAGGAACACGCTCACGAGCCACAACACGCCGCTCGCGATCATCACCAGGGCCTCCCGCGTCTGTGCCCCGGTGATGAAGGCCCACGTCAGGAGTCCGAGAGCGACGAGCAGCGCCAGCAGCACCGGTATTCCCGACAACCCGTTTCGTTCGATTTCGCGGATCATGCAGCGAGCCTCCTTGGTGATGGCAGAGTGATATCACATTGGAATCATTTCGGTCAAGATTCTGCAAAGAATGCGACGAGGGGACAGACCCCATCGACTGAGGGGTGGCAACGCTCGGGGTCTGTCCCCTCCGCAGCCCCCTCCGCAGCCCCCCACAGCCCTGCGTAGCGCCGCTCGAAGCGCCCCGTTAACGGCGATCGAGGGCGGCGCGGATTTCGGCGTGGGCCGCTTCGTCCAGGGGGTAGCGGATGACGATGAGGAGGGCGGCGGCGTAGCAGGCGCAGGGGACCAGGCAGTACATGACCCGCAGCGCAAGAACGACGTCGGCGTTCTGTGGGGCGCCGGCGACGTAACCTGCCGCCCCCAGAATAGGGAGCGCGGCTCCCGCCCCGACAGCCGCGGATGCCTTCGTCATGACGCTCCAGAGGCCCAGAAACAGCCCCTCGCGCCGGGTCCCCGACTCGAGCTCGTCCAGGTCGATCGTGTCGGCCTGCATCGACGCCGGCAGGGCCAGTGAGGCGCCAAAGCCCGCGCCCGACAGCACGACGATCGCCGTAAACCACGAGGTGTCACCGGGGCCAAGGAAGAAGGCTCCGGAGAAGACGCCCACCGACATCAGCATCGCGGCCACGAACGCCTCCTTCTTGCCGGCTCGCCTCGCGATGGCCGTCCATAGGGGAAGGCAGAGGAACCCCGACAGGAAATACAGCCCGAGGAAGAGGTCCGCCTGGTCCGGCGCGCGCAGGACGTGCTCGACGTAGAAGAAGAGCAGCGTGCCCGGTAGCGCGCCGCCCAGGGCTCCAACAGCGTAAGCCGCCAACAGCAGGCGGAAGGGTCGATTGGCGAGTGCCTCGCGGATCGCGTGTCGCTTGGAGTTGAGGACCTGTCCGGTGGCGCTCGGCGCCACGTAGTGCTCCCGCACGACGTATGCGCAGGTCCAGGGGAGCGCGACGAGCAGCACGGCGTAGGCGGCGCCGAGGATTGCAAACGTCGTGCGCGCGTCCTCCGGTCCCGTCCCCCCGCCGGTCAGGCTTCCCACGATGGCGGGACCTGCCGCGGCCGCCAGCGTACCTGCAATCCAGAGCCCGTCGCGCCACGCGAAGAGCGAGGTGCGTGCGTGATGATCGGCCGTGAGCTCCGGTCCCAGCGCGGCATGCGGGATCTGCACGAGCGTCCACGCCAGAAACGCCATGGTCATCGTGCCCGCGAACCAGCCCACACCGCTCCCTTCGGGGGGAGCGAAGAGCAGCAGCACGGCCAGGGCAAGCGGTACGGGCGCGAACATCAGATACGGCCGTCGGCGCCCCCAGCGTGAGCGCGTGCGGTCGCTGAGCACGCCGATGACCGGGTCGAGAAGCGCGTCCCAGGACCGCGTCAGCAGGATCGCCACGCCCAGCGTCCCCAGGGGGATCCCGACGACATCCGCGTAGAACTTGGGAAGGTGAACGAAGACGGGGACGCCGAAGAGCGCCAGAGCGAAGGCCGGGGCGCCGTAGGCCAGACGCTCCCGCATCCCGCCCTTACGCCTTCGCGCGCCCGACCAGCGCCGCGTACAGGGGATAAGGAAGCACGCGCAGCGTCTTCATCAGCCAGGAGAAGCGGGCGGGGAAGTGGATCTCGCGGGCGCGGCGCTCGAGCCCGTTGGCGATGAGCCTCGCGGCGGCGGTGGCGTCAATGCGCATCGGCATGTGAAAGGTGTTGCGGTCCGTGAGCGGCGTGCGTACGAAACCCGGATTGACGACGGTGACGTCGATGCCGCGCGGGGCGAGATCGAACCGCATGGCGTCGAGCGCCAGAATGAGCGCGGCCTTCGACGCCCCGTACGCGGCCGCCGTCGGCAGCGCGCGGTAGCCCGCGAGGCTGGCCACCCCAGCGATGTGTCCCTGACCCCGGGCCAGCATACCCGGAAGCACGGCCTCGATCCCGTAGATCACGCTCAGGTAGTTCACCCGCATCAGCATCTCGAAGTCGCCGGCATCGAGATCCGTGGCCGAGACGGGCCGGTGGGTGCCGGCGTTGAAGATGGCCAGGTCGACGCCACCCCAGACCGCTTCGAGGTGTGCCGCCATCGCCGCGACCGCCGCGCGGTCGGTCACATCGACCGGCATCGCCACGACCTGGCCATCGGGAAACCCGGCCGCGATGGCCTCCAGGGCTCCGGTGGTCCTTGCGCTGATGGCCACCCGCGCGCCCCGCCGGACGAGTTCCGGCACGAGCGCCTCGCCGATCCCTGAGCTGGCCCCGGTCAGCCACACGCGTGTGCCGCGCAGAGAGCGACGGGAATACCGGCCACCGGTGCGGGGTTGATTGAGTTTGTGCGACATGTGTGGATAGGACGCCCACGCCCCTCCGGGCGTCCCGCTCCAGGGCGAATCATCACGTTCCCCAAGGCGGGCGGGTGGTGATGAAGATCGCCGTCATCGGGTCGGGAGTCTCCGGCCTGACCTCCGCATACCTCCTGTCGCAGGCGCACGATGTGACGCTGTTCGAGCGCGAGAGCCGTCTCGGTGGTCATGCGCACACCCACGCGGTGGCCGATCACGGTCGTTCGCTTCAGGTGGACACCGGATTCATGGTGTTCAACGAGCGCACGTATCCGAACTTCATCCAGCTCCTGGCGCGTCTCGGCGTCAGGAGCCGGCCGAGCGACATGTCTTTCGGCGTGCGGTGCCGTCGCTGCGGGCTCGAGTTCTCGAGCGTCGGGCTCCGTGGTCTCTTCGCGCAGCCCTGGCGCGCCGCCGACCCCCGACACCTGATGATGCTGGCGGATGTGCTGCGGTTCTTCCGCCGCGGGAAGCGCGCGCTGGCAGAGGGGACGGCCTCCGGACAGTCGCTCGGCGAGTTCCTGGCGGAGGGCGGACACTCGCAGGCGCTCGTGCGCCATTTCCTGCTGCCGATGGGTGGCGCGATCTGGTCGGCGTCGAGCGCCGACATGCGCGCGTTTCCGGCCGAGTCGTTCCTCCGATTCTTCGACAACCATGGACTGCTGTGCGCGACGGGCCAGCCCGTGTGGCGCACGGTCGTCGGCGGCAGCCAGGCATACGTCCAGGCCATTGCCCGCGCGCTCGATGGGCGGGTGGAGGTGGCCGCACCTGTGCATCGTGTGCGACGCGGCGAGCGGCTGGTGGAGTTGCAGCTCAGAAGTGGCGCGCGCGCCACGTTCGACCACGTGGTGATTGCGACGCACGCCGACGAGGCCCTGTTCCTGCTGGCCGACCCGAGCTCAGAAGAACGCGAGGCGCTCGGCGCGTTCCGCTATTCGACGAACCACACGGTGCTTCATTCGGACACGTCCCTGCTGCCGTCGGCACCAGGCGCGCGCGCGTCCTGGAACTGCGACCTCCTCGACTGTCGCGACGAGCAGTCGGCCGTGGCGGTGACCTACGACCTGAACCGGCTGCAGGGACACCAGGCCTCCCGTCCGATCCTGGCGTCGCTCAACAGCGTGGCTCCCATCGCCACTGGCGTACTGGCCCAGATGGTCTACACGCATCCGATTCTCGACGGCGCTGCGTTCGATGCGCAGCCACGTGTCGCCAGGCTGAACGGGCAGCGGCGGACGTACTACTGCGGCGCGCACCTCCGGTACGGCTTTCACGAGGACGGCGTCGTGTCGGCGCTCGCGGTGACGCGTGCCTTTGGCATCGATCTCGACCGTGCTCCGTCCCACGTGCCTGCCTCGCCTCAGCCCCTGCCGGCCTTCGCATGATCCGGCCGTGGCGCTCGTCCCTGCTCGTCGGCCGCATCATGCACCAGCGGCTTCTCCCCGTGACGCACGGGTTCCGCTACCCGATCTCCATGTACCGGCTCGATCTCGATGAGCTGCCCGCACTCGATCGCGGCCTCCGCCTGTTCGGCGTGAACCGTCGCCGGCCCGTCACCTTCCGCGATCGGGACCATCTGGGACCGCCGGAGACCGGCGTCCGCGCGAACGTCGAGTCGCGGCTGCGCGCCGAGGGCATCACCGGCCCGATAAGCCGCATCGAACTCGTCACGCAGTGCCGCGTCTTCGGGTACGTGTTCAACCCGGTGAGCTTCTACCTCTGCTACGGCGCCGACGAGGCCCTTCGAGCGATCGTCGCCGAGGTGCATAACACATTTGGCGAACAGCACTGCTATGTGTTGCCGGCCGTGTGCGCCGACGCAGACCTGCCGGGTGACGGGCCTCACACCTGGCACGACAAGAAGACGTTCCACGTGTCCCCCTTCATGACGCTCGACGGCACCTATCGCTTTCAGTTCAGCGTGACCGACGAGCACCTCGACGTACGGATCGACTTGCACCGGAACGGGCGTCCCGTGTTCGTCTCCCGGCTGTCGCTCGACCGGCAGCCGTTGACCGACCACGGGCTGGCGCGCGTCCTCCTGCGCTACCCGCTCAGCACCATGCAGGTCGTCGCGGCCATTCACTGGCAGGCGATGCGGCTGTGGCTGAAGGGGATGGCCTATGTGCCCAAGCCGGACTACGACCCTGAACGGGCACGATTGAATACGGACGCCTGACCGCGCCGTACGCACGCGGGCGTCTTGCGCCCGCATGAACGGGAGAGAGTGATCACGATGATGACATCGCAGGACCACGCGGCCACCCACCAGGTGGCCGCCGCGGCCGACGGCCGGCCGTCGACATGGATCGCCAGGACCGTGACCTCGCTGGCGCGCCGGCGCGTGACGGCCGCGCTCGACGGCTGGCGGGAGGGACGCCTCACCGTGCACCTGCCCGACGGCACCGAGATCGTCGCGGGTCGGGCGGACGCCGAGCCGCATGCCACCCTCTGGATCGACCGTGAGGCCTTCTTCCAGAAGGTCGCACTCGGCGGCAATCTCGGCGCCGGCGAAGCGTACATGGATGGCGACTGGCGTACCGACGACCTCGCGCGATTCGCGGAGCTCGTCCTGCGCAACCAGCGGCACGTGCCGCTCGATTCGCCGCTCACGAGACTGGCCAATGCCTCGAACGACCTGAGACACCGACTGAGACGCAATACGCGTGAGGGCAGCCGGCGCAACATCCACGCGCACTACGACCTCAGCAACGCGCTCTTCGCGACGTTCCTCGACCCCTCGATGGCCTACTCGAGCGGTGTCTACCAGTCGGACACGAACACGCTCGAGGATGCCCAGACTGCCAAGTTCCGCTCCTGGGGCGAGCGGCTGGTCCTCGGTCCAGACGATCACGTCCTCGAGATCGGGTCGGGCTGGGGCGGCTTCGCCATGCATGCCGCGCGGGCGTACGGGTGCCGCGTCACGGGCATTACCGTTTCGCGGGAGCAGCTTACGCTGTCACGCGAGCGCGTGGCGGCCGCGGGCCTCGACCATCTGATCGACCTGCAGCTGTGCGACTACCGGGATATCTCGGGCCGCTTCAGCCGCGTGATCTCCATCGAGATGATCGAGGCCGTCGGGCGCGAGTACTGGCCGGCGTTCTTTCGCAAGCTGGACGAGGTGCTGGCGCCCGGTGGCCGCGTCGGCATCCAGGCGATCACGATGATCGACCACTACTTCGACACCTACGCGAAGCACTGCGACTGGATCCAGAAGTACATCTTTCCCGGCGGGCTGCTGCCGTCACTCCGGGAGATCTCGACCGTGATGACCGCGCACACGCGGCTCGGGGTGATTGGACTGGACGATAGGCCGCTCGACTACGCGCGGACCCTTCGGGCCTGGCGCTCCTGCTTTCTGGAACGCCTCGACGACGTCCGCGCACTCGGGTTCGACGACCGCTTCGTGCGGATGTGGGAATACTACCTGGCGACGTGCGAGGCGGCGTTTCGGACTCGCAACCTGGGCCTGCTGCACCTCACCCTGGCGCGCGCCGGCGACGACCTGACCTGACTCCGGGACCTTCGTGTTGCCTAGAACCGGACCTTCAGATCGGCGACCAGCGGCAGGTGGTCCGAGGCGACCATCGTCAGGCGGGTGCGGGGCAGGGCGACGCGCGTGACCTCGACCTTTCCTTCGTAGTAGATGTGATCGAGGTGGAGGATGGGGAAGAAGCCGGGGTAAGTGCGGCGGCGCTTCAGGTGCGTCCTGAGATCGATGCTCTGCAGCCGCTCCGCCAGAACGTCAGTGGCCAGGCCACGAGCCCATTCGTTGAAGTCACCCAGCACGACCTTCGGACCCGCGATGCGTCGGTCGTGGACGATGCCGGCCAGACGCTCGGCCTGAAACCGCCGTTCGCCGAGCGACGTGCCGAAGTGCACGTTGTACAGGTGCAGCGTGAAGTCGTCCACGGCGATGTCCACGCGCTGCACCCCGCGCGGCTCGCAGGTCTTCCAGGACAGATCGTACTGGTGGTGCTGCCGCACCGGCAGGCGCGCCAGCACGACGTTTCCGAACAGGGCGCCCCGCAACTGGCGGGTGGGCGCCATGACCCAGCCCATGCCGAGCGCCGCGCCAATCTCCGCCGCCTGCCCGGGCCGCAGGGCGCTGGCACCCACGACTTCCTGCAACGCGATTACATCGGCGTCGATCTCGGCCAGCACCGCGGCGATCCGATGCGGCACCGTCCGGCCGTCGAGCCCACGGCAGCGGTGGATATTGTAGGTGGCCACCCGAAGCGTCCGGGTGCGTCGGGCGTCATCCTGAGACATCGAGATTGGCAGCGTGAAGAGTTCCGGGCGGGGTTGCCGATTGAGCGGGCGGCCCGCACCTGTTAGTCTTGTGCAGTCGCGCACGGACTGCAAGTCGTGCCGATCGGAGTGTCCGACCATGGCGAAGCTGAAGAGCGAGCTCGAACTGCCCTGCCCCTGCTGCGGTGCGACGCTCGTCATCGACCCGAACCTCGGTCGCGTCGTGTCCCACGTGGCAGCCCCCAGCGGGCCCCGCCCCGAGCTTGACGAAGCCCATCGCATCCTGCAGGAGCAGGCCGCGCGCCGGGAGGCCCTCTTCTCCCAGTCGGTGGCTGCCGAGAAGAACCGCGGCGACGCGCTGTCGAGGCGGTTCGAGGAGGCATTGAAGCAGGCGCAGGACGAGCCGGTCTCAAAGCCGTTGCGAGAGTTCGACCTCGATTAGGACGCGCTGCATCGTGTGGGACTCGCGGCCTGCGTGAGGCCTACCGGAATTCTCCTGGCATCGGCGTCCACGTCTCACGCCCTTCGTAGTAGACGGGCTTGCGTCCGTAGCGTGCCCGGTATGCCTGGTAGCGTTCGTGGAGGTCGCGATACCGGCGCTCCGACATGTGGAGCCGGTGATGGGGCCAGGCAATGAGCAGGCGCTCGACCTTCCACACGTTGCCCGGCGAGAAACGCCAGTCGTACGGGTGGAGCGCGTTCAAGTTCACGACCGCGTAGCCCGTGACGCGTCCCGTGGCATCCACGTACGGGTCGGCGTAGCTGCGCGCGAGAGCCCTGGCGGTCGGGAAGACCGGCCGGCGGCCATGCAGTCCCGGGTCGCGTGACCGCGCAATCGATCCCCACCCCGTGGCCGTGCGGTAGACGAAGATGACGTGATCCAGCCGGTCGATGGACTCGAAGCTGAGCACGAGCGGTGGCCACCCGTGCTGTTCCAGCACGACGGCGGCCGTCAAGGCCGCCTCCAGGCAATGCGCGCGCCCTTCGCGCAACACCCCGCGGAAGGTACGCAGGGTCTCGCCCTCGGCTTCGTCGTTGTACGGCAGGTCGTTGAGCCACCGCTGCACGGCGAGCGGCGTCCGGACGCGGTCGATGAAGCGGCGCTCGCGCGGCGTGAAGGCGGCACGCGCCGGTGCGCGCAACGGCACGCGCATCTGCGAGGCGGGCGTCACGGCGCGGGCGGGGACCGGGATGATCACGGCGGGCAGGCTGATCAGCGGCCAGTGCGCGCGAGCGCCGTCTCGATGTCCGCCACTACCTGCTCGGCCGTCCAGAGATTGCCGGAGTAGACCGACACCATGCGACCGTCGGGTCCCACAACCGCTGTGCGGAGGCTGTGCGTGATGTCGCCCTCGTCGATGCGGATCACGTTGACGCCGAACTCCGCCGCGAACCGATCGACGATGTCCGCGGGCGCCGTGGCGAAACGCCAGACGTCTTCGTCGGCGCCACGCCGTGCGGCGTGGGCCTTCAGCACCTCGGGCGTGTCGAAGTCGGGATCGAAGCTGACCGAGAGCAGCCGCACGCGACCTTCCACTGCCGGGTTCGAGGCGGCGCTTTGCTGAATCTCCCCGAAGCGGCGGTCCATCATCGGACAGAACTCCGGGATGGGGCAGCGGGTGAAGATGAACGTGACGACCACGGCGTGTCCCCGCCAGTCGCTCAGGCTGATCTCGCGTCCGTCCTGATCGGTGAGCGTGGTGGCCGGCACCTCGTCCCCCGGCTCCAGGATATGAACGCCCGCTCCTGCCGGAAACCCCGTCGCATCGTCGGGGAGCGGCGCGTGCCCCGTGCGGGTGATCGCCGCGAGGTACGCGGCATCATCCCCCACCACCAGCGTGGCGGTGACGAGGTCGCCCTGGGCGAGCGGGGTGAGCAGGGCCTGATCGCGGACACGGAACGGCATGGTCATGCCGGGCATGAAGTCCTTGATGTCCTCGTGCCGGATCAACACCTCGTACGACTCGGCCCGTACGGCAAGGACCTGGCCGACGAGCTCGTACTGACGAGGCGGCGCAGCGGCCGGGCCGCCACAGCCGGCAACCGAGAGGGCGAGGAGCACGCCGAGGGCGATCAGAGAGCGCATGTCTGGAATCTACCACGACCGAACGACCGTTCTGTCGTCGGGCCGATTTCCCGGCGACCCAACGGGACCATTTGCTATACTGCGCCAACTTGATGGCAGTGAAAGCCCGCAGCGAGCGCGTGCCGGACCCGAGTCTTCCCCGCGAAACGTGAGTGAGCTTTCCGGAGCGCCCGACCCCCGCGCGCGGGGATCCTCGGGCCGGGGTCCGTGCGCGCATGTCAGGAGTCGGAACGGTATGGGTCGGAGGCTTTACGTCGGCAATCTCCCCTACAAGGCCACGGACGAAGAGCTCACGGAGCTCTTCAGCCGGGTGGGCGCGGTGGACAACGTGCGTGTGATGCGCGACACGGCCACTGGCCGCGCCCGTGGCTTCGCCTTCGTCGAGATGGTCTCCGACGAGGACGCGCAGAAGGCGATCGACGAGTTCAACGAGTACCCCATGGACGGGCGTGCGCTGGTCGTCAACGAAGCCCGGCCCAAGCCGCAGGGCGACTTCGGTGGCGGCGGCGGCCGAGGCGGGTACGGCGGCGGTGGCGGCGGCGGCGGTCGCCGGGAGCCGCGCTGGTAGGGGCACCTTGCGTTCTCAGTGCCCAGTTTCCAGTTCAAAGCACGGCTGCCGGGGCTGGTCGATCAGCCTGCTTTGAACTGCCAACTGATCACTGAGCACTTCCCGCCATGGTCCTTGTCGGTACCTCCGGCTACAGCTATCCCGAGTGGAAGGGGTCTTTCTACCCCGAGGGGCTGGCGGCGGCCAAGATGCTCCCGTACTACGCGGAACGCTTCTCGACCGTCGAGATCAACGCGACGTTCTACCGCATGCCGACACCCGCGACGATCGCGGGTTGGCAGGCGCAGGTCCCTCCAGGTTTCCGCTTCACGCTGAAGGCGCCGCGGCGGATCACCCACGATCGCCGGCTCAAGGACGTCGGCGATCCGGTGCGCGCCTTCTGCGCCGCCGCCGCGGAACTTGGACCGCAACTGGCCGCCTTGCTGTTCCAGTTACCCCCGAACTTCAAGAAGGACCTCGACGTCTTCGACCGGTTTCTCGAAACGCTGCCGCCACGGGTGTGCGCCGCGTTCGAGTTCCGCCACGACTCGTGGCTCGACGACGACGTGTACGCGCGCCTGCGCCACCGCAACCTCGCGCTCTGCATCGCCGACAGCGACACGCGGTCCACTCCGATCGTCCAGACGGCCGACTACGCGTACCTGCGACTGCGCGACGAAGGCTACGGCGAGGCAGACATCGACAGATGGGCGGCCACGGTCCGCGAGCTGGAAGGCAACTGCCGGGAGGTCTTCGTCTATTTCAAGCACGAAGACGAAGGCAAGGGTCCGGAGTTCGTGCGCATGCTGCTCGACCGCCTGGCGTGAGGCGCGGGCTCAACGCCTCGGAGCGGCCTGGCTGACGTCAGGAGCGTTCTGCGATCCAGTCCACCACCGTTCGCTCCGCCCAGTATCCGTCATCGCCTTCTGGTGTGCTCACGAAGCCGCAGTGGCCGCCGTGCGCCGTGATGAAGGTGGTCAAGCCGGCGACGGATGCGAGCGCGGGATCCCGGAAGGGCTCGGGAGGCACGAACGGATCGTCGGCGGCCGTCAGGATGAGCGCGGGGACCCTGATCTGCTGGATCACCCGGCGTGCGCTGGCGCGGTGGTAGTAGTCGCTGGCGCCGGCAAAACCGTGATGGGGCGCCGTGAACGCCTCGTCGAAGTCTCGGACAGTACGAACGCGCGCAAGAGGACCAAGATCCCAGTCTCCCGGAAACGCCCGGGCCTTCCGCCGCAGCCTTGCCTTGAGGTTGCGGACGAAGTGCCACTGGTAGAGCGCGTTGTCGCGGCGCTCGAGCGCCGAGACGCACACGCCAAGCTCCATGACGGGCGACACGGCGGCGACGGCGCGCAGGTGTCCGCCGTGCGTCTCGCCGAGCTCACCCGCCAGCTTCAACGCGAGGTTGCCGCCGAGCGAGTAGCCCGCGAACGCGAAACGGGGAAGTCGATCGCGATCGGCCAGCTCGCGCATCACGGCCAGCGGATCGGCCGTCAGCCCGGAATGGTAGAGCCCGCGCGACAGATGTTCCGTGCCGCCACAGTTGCGCTGGTTGAGGCGCACGATGTTGAGGCCGCGTCGCCAGGCCTTCTCGGCGAGGCCGCGCATATAGTGACCGTCGCTTGATCCTTCGAGACCGTGCAGGAGGACCAGGGTCAGCCGGGACGTTCGATCGGGCTGCCAGTGGCAGTGGGCGAGGACGCGGGTGTCCGGCGCGACCTCGAACAACCTGGCTTCTGACGCCGGCAGGTGCGGAAACCGGCGCGGCCGGGCCCACGCGTACAGCGTCATTCGATGGCCGCCAGCCCAGCCTGTGAGCGGCACGTACTGCGGCAGGATGCTCGTGGATGCTGACACGGAGGGTGGCGGAACGCGCTTCCGTTCCCAGCGCGTTCGGATACACTTTAACATCTTTGGCCCCAGGGGCCGTGTCAGGAGGAGTTGCCGATGTCACGCGCACGTTCCACGCTCGTACTCACGCTGATGGCCGGCCTCGTGCTGGCCTCTGCGTCCGCGCACGCACAGGGCCGCCAGGCGCGCCCCTCGGCCGCGGACGCTCGCCTCGAGGCGCTCAAGAAAGAGGCCGCCGAAAAGGTGCAGGGGCGCGCCAAGCTGGTGCAGGAGATGGTGGACTCCGTCTTCAGCTTTGGCGAGCTGGGGTTCCAGGAGTTCGAAACCTCGCGCTATCTGACCGGCGTCCTCGAGCAGAACGGCTTTGCCGTGGAGCGGGGCATCAGCGGCATCCCGACGGCCTGGGCCGCGCGCTGGGGATCGGGCAAGCCCGTCATCGCGCTCGGCTCCGACATCGACGGCATCCCGCAGGCCTCGCAGAAGCCCGGCGTGGCCTACTTCGATCCGATCATCGAAGGGGCCCCGGGTCACGGTGAGGGCCACAACGCCGGCGTGCCGCTCAATATCGCGGCCGCGCTCGTCCTGAAGGAGATCATGGAGCGCGAGAAGATGCCGGGCACGCTCCTGCTGTGGCCGGGCGTCGCCGAAGAGCTGATCGCGTCGAAGGCCTGGTTCGTGCGCGACGGGCTCTTCAAGGATGTCGACATCTCCATTTTCACGCACGTCAGCAACAACCTCGGCGTCTCGTGGGGCTCTGGCGGCGGCAATGGCCTGGTGTCGGTGGAGTACACCTTCGAGGGCGAGACCGCCCACAGCGCCGGCTCGCCGTGGCGCGGACGGAGCGCGCTCGACGCGGTCGAGCTGATGAACGTCGGGTGGAACTTCCGCCGCGAGCACCTCCGCATCCAGCAGCGGTCGCACTACGTCATCACCAACGGCGGGGATCAGCCCAACGTCGTGCCCCGCAACGCCAGCGTCTGGTACTACTTCCGCGAAACGGACTTCGCCGGCATCAAGAACATGTGGGACATCGGCAACCAGATTGCCGAAGGCGCGGCGTTGATGACCGGGACGAAGTGGACCTCGCGCATCATCGGCACGGCCGCGCCGCAGCACATGAACCGGACGATCGCCGAGACGATGTACGAGAACATCAAGGTCGTCGGGTTGCCGGAGTGGGACGAAGCCGACCAGACGCTGGCGCGTGCCGTGCAGCGCGAGGTGGGCAACGCCAACCAGCCGGGACTCGCGACCGAGCTCGGTGCGATCGGCACGCACGTGCCGGAGGAGGACAAGCGCGGCGGTGGCAGCGACGACATCGGCGACGTGTCGTGGAACGTGCCCACCGTGACGCTGCGATTCCCGTCGAACATTCCGGGCCTGCCCGGCCACCACTGGTCGAGCGCCATCACCATGGCCACGCCCATCGCCCACAAGGGCGTCGTGGCGGGCGCGAAGGTGCAGGCCATGACGGTGCTCGATTTCCTGATGAAGCCGCAGCTCGTTGAGGACGCCTGGACCTATTTCCGCGAGGTGCAGACCAAGGACCAGAAGTACGTCCCGTTCATCGAGAAGGACACCCCCGCGCCCATCTGGCTGAACGAGGCGATTCTGGCGAAGTACCGCGACGAGATGAAGAAGTACTACTACGACCCATCACGCTACTCGACCTACCTCGAGCAGCTCGGCATCCAGTACCCGACGGTGCGCACCACCGCGACGCAGCAGCAGTAGACAGCCGTTCACGGGACGGAACACGAAGGGCACGACGAGACGAAGACCGCGCGAAGGAGGTTCTTCGTGCGTCTTCGTGACCTTCGTGGCCTTCGTGTTTGTACGTAGGCGACGTTATACGCCGGTCTTGAGGTACCGACCGAGCGCGGCGAGGAGGCGCTCCATCTCCTCCGGCGAGTTGTAGAAGTGCGGTGACACCCGCACGCCCGGGCGGTCCTGGCCTCCGCGTGTCGTGATGGCGACGCGGTCGCGCTCGTAGAGCGCGGCGGCCAGGCTGGCGGGATTGAGGGTGCCGGGTACGAACGACACGACCGCCGCGCGCAGCGCGGGCGCCGGCGAACTCCAGACGGTGACGCCCGGCAATCGTGCGAGCCCCTCCATCAACTGCGTCGCCAGTGCCCGGGCGCGCTGCTCGACGGCTGTCATCCCGATCGCCGTCTGGAACGAAAGCGCCTCGCGGAAAGCGATCATGGTGGCCTCGTCGCGCTGGCCGAATCCCTCGAACGACCGGGAAAAGCCCACGGCGCCCGGGTAGGCGCTGTAAATCGTCGGCCAGAGCCGAGGCTGAATGTCGGCCCGCACGTAGAGCACCCCGCACTCCCGCGCGCCGCACGGCCACTTATGGGCGCTGCCGGTGTAGAAGTCCGGCCGCATCTCCGCCAGGTTCACATCGAGAAGGCCGAACGTCTGGGCGCCGTCGACGAGCGTGAGCACGCCACGGCCGCGCGCCGCACGGCACAACTCCGCCGCGGGAAACAGGTCGCCCACCGTGCTCGACAGGTGGGTGAAGGCGATCACCTTCGTGCGGGGCGTCATCGCGCGCGTGAAGGCGTCGAGGTAGTACTCCATGCCGGGATGGGGGTTCCGCTGCTCGACGGTCACGACCGAGAAGCCGAACCGCTTCGCCTTGGCATGCCACGCCAGCAGGTTGCTCGGATGGTTGTCGGCATGGACGACGACCTCGTCGCCGGCGCCGAGATCGAGCCCGTTCGACACCAGGTTGTTCGACTCGCTCGTGTTGCGCGTGATGATGATCTCTTCGGGAGTCGCTCGCAGGTACTCGGCGAGCGCCCGGCGCGTCTGCTCCTTTTCCGGGTAAAGGCGCGCACGGTTCATCGGGGAGGGGTCCGCATCCACCGACCGTGTCTCCCGGGTCAGCGCCTCGACGACCGGGCGCGAGGCCGGGCACAGGTTGGCGGCGTTCATCACCGCCAGGTCCGGCGGCATCACGAACTGCGCACGGATGGCCTGCCAATCGGCTTCGGACCGCGGGGCTCGCGCAGGGAGTGCGGGCAAGGGACCCGCGTCCCTGGCCCAGGCGGGATGCGCGAAGAGCGCGGCCGAGCCGCCCAGGGCAAACAGACGAGCGAATTCGCGCCGACTGAACGCCGAGCGGGACCGGTCTGGCTGCGACATGGGAACCCTCCGGTCCAGAGCATATCCGACTGCAGCGAGGCGCGCGTGCACTTCGTGCCTCTGCGGCCGTATGTCCGTCTCAGCTTCCCTCATCTGCGCTCGGGCCGTACAGCGAGGGCACGGGCGTGTCGAGCAGGCGCAGGTAGACCGTGAGCTGGCCGCGGTGGTGCACGAGGTGGTTCAGGACGAACCCACGAAGCACCGTCACCCGCGGCATCGTGAACAGGACCTCGTCGTCCACCTTGAGCGACCATGGCACCAGCAGTTCCGCATCGCTCGCGCCCGCCAGGAGTCGTCGCGCGCGGCTCACATGGCTGTCGAACTCGTTGAGCAGCGCCGTTCGCGATTCCGGGGGACCACGTCGCGCCTCAGCCCGCGTCATCGCGAACTCTGTGCCTTGCATCGTCTCCGTGGCCCAGGACGGCAGGTGCGCCACATGCCCGGCCAGCTCTCCAAGCGACATGGAGCGCGGGTGAGGCCGGTACGCGAACCGCCCCTCGGGCGCCCGCTCGAGGACGCGCCTGGCGAGTCCCATTTCCCGGTCGAACTCCGGCAGCAACAGCTCGATGATCTGCATTCGCGTATTCTTACCCGGGGCACTCAGGGTGCCTACGGTGCTAGGAGCCTTGACGGCCGGAAACCGTGACTCGATGAGTCACGTGTGGTCCGTCAAGGCGACGCCCCGCCGGAGGCGGGGCAAGACAACACAGGGACTCGCGAGGCGGAGCCAACATGCTCGCGGGTCTGAGGCGCAGCCTCGCTGGCGCTGAAGAGTTCACACGTGACTGATGTCGTCGAGACGTTCACGCTGCGAAGTGGCGTTGTCGCGCGGTTCCGGCCCATCAGGCCCGATGACGAGCCGCTGATGGTGCGCTTTCACCAGCACCTGTCAGACCGCACGGTCTACCTGCGCTATTTTCACCTCACCAAGCTCGACCAGCGGGTCAGGCACGAGCGGCTCGCGCGCATCTGCACGGTTGACCCACTGGCCGAGGCGGCGATCGTCGCCGAGCGCGACGATGCAGAGGGGGCGCCGGAGATCATCGGCGTGGGCCGCCTCACACGCCCGAACGCGCATGGGGATGCCGAGATCGCCCTGCTGATCTCGGACGCCTACCAGGGCCAGGGTCTGGGAACGGAACTGCTGAGGCGGCTGTGCGAGCACGCGCGGCGCATCGGCATCCGTCGGTTGGTCGGCGAGCTCCTTGCGGAGAACGATCAGATGCTCGCGGTCGTCCGGCGTGTTGGCTTCACCGTGAGCGCGGTGAAGGACGATCCCCAGGTGCTCCGGGCCGCGCTTGCGCTCGACCCGGCCTGATCTACTGCGGCTTGCGGCTGCGGGGTGATGGCACCACGACGGCGTCGAAGGCCCGAATCGTCGCATCGACATCCACCGCCGCGAGCGCGGCCTTCACCGCCGCGCTGACGTCAACGGCATCGATCGCCTCACCAATCGCGATCCCGAGATCGGCGCCGGCGCGGCCCGCGTCGACCGACGCTCCGACGTCGATCCCAGCCACCGCAGCCGCGACCGTCGCGTCGATGTCCACAGCGGCCAGGGCCGCTTCGATCGTTCCGCCGACCGCCTCGGGCGACCACCCGTGGTGGTCGTCGTGGTCCCAGAGGTGATCCCACGCGGGGTCCCACCCCTCCGGATCCCACGTGTCCTCATCCCAGCCGCCCGGTGGAGGCGGGGCAGGCGGGCGGGGCGGGGTGGGGGTGCGCGGTGGCGCGGGCGGCGTCGGAGCGATGACTCCCCGGCGGCGACGGTCTTCGCGGGACGGCAGCGCGTTTCGCGCGACGAAGATGTTGCCCCCGAACGACTGAAGCTCGATGCGGGCGCTGCCGCTGCCAAGTGTGAAATTGAAGCGCATGCTGCTGCGGCCGTCGGCCTGTCCCTCCGGGAGCGCGACGGGGAAGTCGGCGTCGAAGCGACCCTGGAACGTGCGGACGAAGACCGTGGCATTGGCCGCGCCCCCGAGGCCGACGCGGATGCCGCCGTTGTGGGTCGTGAAGCGATAGGCGCCCTTGTCCTGCACCCCGCCGTCGAAGGACACGTCACCGTTGACCGTCGACACGTCCACGACGGCCGACTTCGTGTTGCGCAGGTAGACATCACCGTTGGTGCTCTCGGCCGTCACGTCCCCGGAGACATCGGTCAGGTGGACGTCCTCGTTGACGGAACTGGCGGTCACGCGACCACTCGCGCCCTCCACGGTCACCTGGCCCTGCACCGACCGGACGGAGATGGAGCCCGACCCGCCACGCACGCGTGCGGAGCCCCGCACCGTCTCGACGGTCACTTCGGCCCCGGTACCCTCGACGGTCGCCTCCAGGTACGTGCCAGACAGGTTCACCGGCATCCAGCGAGGCACCGTGATGCGGTAGTCGATCAGCCCCTGCGGCCCGCGTTCGGTTCTGGCGCGGACGCGCACCGTCATCTCGGCGACCTGCACTTCGATCCGCTCCCGCGGTCCGTGCACCGCCTCGACGCGAACGGCGTCACGGTCCCACGTGCGGACCTGGACCTCGCCGGCGTTGTTGGACATGACCAACCGTGTCCCAGGCGCGACGTCCACGGTTTCGTCAGAGCTCGGTGAGTCGTCCGGGCCTCCGGGCCGCGCCTGGATCGGCGCCTGGTCGCCTCCGACGCTTTCCTGCGCCGCTGCCGGCAGGGCCAGCAGCAGGGTGCCGCAGAGGGCGAGCAGGAAGGCGGCCCGCGCCGGGAGTGACCCCGCTCGCCCTCGACGCACAAGTCCGGGCCGCAGCAGACGCGCGGCCATGAAGGGAATTCGCTGTGACATCCCGCTAGTCTCCTTGCACAACGGACGTGAGTTGGGTGGCTCGCCTCAGCAGGTCGAGCTTGCGCCGTCGAGAATCGACGAGATAGGAGTGGAGAAACGGATTGGCCGGATCGTCCTCGAGCGCCTGACGCGCCTGGCGGATAGCCTCGTCAATGGTACGCAGGTTGCGCTCGATCACGTGGACGGTCTGGGGATCGAGGTCGTCTCGCTGTTCGATCAGGACGCGCTGGAGATCCCCGACGGCGGCCTCGTAGTCTTCGTCCGCGACGCTGACCAGCTGCACGTCATCCGCCATCGGGAAGGGCTCGCTGATCGCGATAACCACCGCCTCATCCCTGGCGCCGCTGCCGCTCGGGCGGTTCGCGGCGAGCCAGGTGAGCCCCGCCGATACGGCCATCAGCAGCGTCGCGGCCAGAGCCAGTTCCCCAAGCGAGAACGTCCAGCGCCGTCCCCTGAACGCGGCAGTCGTCGGGGCCGCCGGCGTCAGCCGCGCCAACACCCCCGGCCAGAGGTCGGCGTCCGGCCCCCGGTCGGACAAGGCCTGCGCTTCGGCCTTGAGGGCGAGGAAGGCCGCGACGGTTTCGCGGCACGCCGGGCACGCCCCGAGATGCGCCTCGCACGCGGACCGCTCGTCCGGGGAGAGCTCATCGTCCACGTATTCCGACAGCCGATCGGTCCACAGGTCCATCACGCGTGTCCTCGTCCAAGCAGTGCTCGCAGCGTCATGCGCGCCCGGTGCAGCTGCGATTTCGACGTCCCGGCCGACACGCCGAGCAGATCGCCGATCTCCGCGTGCCGGTAGCCCTCGACATCGTGCAGCACGAACACGGCGCGGGCGCCAGGCGGCAGCTGCGCGATTGCGGCCTGCAGGTCCATCTGCAGATCGACGCGCGGGTCGGGCCGGTCCGACGTCATCCGATCGAGGACCGCTTCGCCGTCATCCAGAAACCGGTCCCGGCGGGTCCCGAGCGTTCTGAAGCGCTCCACGATGACGTTGACCGCGAGCCGGTGCAGCCAGGTCCCGAGCGAGGCCTCGCCGCGGAACGTACCGAGCTTCTGCCAGGCCCTGACAAACACGTCCTGCACGAGCTCGTCGGCGGACTCCGAGCCCGCCATGCGCCGTGCCAGGCTGTGAATCCGGGGCAGATGGGCACGGTACAGCCGCTCGAAGGCAGCCGTATCACCCCGAGCCGCCAAGGCGACGTCGGCGTCGGCGCCGGCCGGCGCGGCACGTTCCATGGTCACGGTGGGGGTCAGGGCGTCGCGATCTCCGTCGTCTGATTGGATGGCCGACACGCCCGCAGGGTTGGAAGGACCTCCGCGCTACTGCCTCTTGAAGTCCACCGCCGGCACCTGCCGGGCAGATTCCGGGGCCTCGAAGAGCGGGTACTCGTCGAAGCTGAAGAGCCCCGCCGTGATGTTGCCGGGGAACTGGCGCCGGGCCGTGTTGTACTCCTGCACGCGCTCGTTGTAGCGCATGCGTTCGACGGAGATGCGGTTTTCGGTGCCCGCGAGTTCGTCCATCAGCCGGCCGAACGTCTCACTCGACCGCAGGTCCGGGTAGTTCTCGACGACGACCAGAAGCCGCGCGAGCGCGCTGGACTGCATGTTGGCCGCCTCCATCGTCTCCTGCGGCGACTGCGCTCCGGCCAGCCGTGCGCGTGACTCGGCGATGGCGCCGAAGACGTCGCGTTCCTGTTCGGCGAAGCCCTTTGTCGTCTCCACCAGATTGGGGATCAGGTCGTTCCGGCGTTGCAGCTGGTTCTCGACCTGCGCCCACTGCGCCTTGACGGCTTCTTCCTGGCTGACGAAGCGGTTATACGCGCATCCCGATCCCGACATCCCCAGCGTCGCGAGCACCACCACCATTGCGATCTTCTTCATGATTGCCCTCACTGCATCCAGCCGCTTCCCTGTGGCCGCTCACCAGCTGGCCCCGCCGCCCCCACCGCCGCTTCGGCCTCCGCCGAACCCTCCAAACCCGCCCCCGAAGCCGCCTCCGCCGCCGAAGCCTCCCCCGAATCCGCCGCGCCGGCCCATCGAGCCGCCGATGAACCCGCCGCCGAACGGTCCGACGCCGCTCTGCCAGGACCGCCGCCGACCGCGCCGCCGGCGGCCGAAGCCGCCGAGGAGGTTCAGGATCATGATGCCGGCGAAGAGCAAGGCGCCGATCGGCGGAGGGCCCTGCGAGGGGCGACGTCGTGCCGCCTGAGGCGCCGCCACACCGTCGAGCGTGACCTGCCGTCCCTCGGCGATCCGTTGCACGACGCGCGTGACACCGGCGACGAGTCCCGGTCCGTACTGCCCCTCGCGGAACGCGGGCGCCATGTACTGCCGGCTCGTCTCCCCCGCGAAGCCGTCGGTGATGAACGCTTCGAGATCGTAGCCCACCTCGAGCCAGACCTGGCGGTCCTCCACGGCCACGAGCACGAGAAGTCCGTTATCGCGGCCCTGCTGTCCGATCCCCTGACCGTGGTTCTCGAACATCGTCGTCGCGTAGGCGCGGATGTCGCCCCATTCGGAGGTCGAGGGCACGGTCGCGACGGTGACGACATCGCCAGTGGCCGTCTGCAGGACGCGGATCAGGCGGTCGAGCTCCGCGCTGGACCCTGGGTCGATCACGCCTGCGAAGTCGTTGACCGGTGCGGTCAGCTGCGGCGGCGCCGGCTGCGCACCCGCGATCGCCGGCACCAGCGCGACGATGAGCGCGAGCGCGCCCGGGATCCTCATCATGTGGCACGCCAGCGGTCCACGTGGCGCGCCAGCGCATCGACAGCGGTGAGCAGGGCGGGGAAGAGCCGGCCTGCGTCGATCCCCGTGCCCGGCCCCTCGGCCAGGTGCAGCAGGTCGCCGACGCTGCGCGGGTCCAGCTGCATCCGGGCCGCGGCGAAACGATCGAGGTCGGCGACCGATGCGACGGGCTGCGCTTCCAGCCGCGCGACCAGGCGAAGCAGCGTCGCGAAACCCGGTGCCGCCTCCGTGACGAGGTCGGCGACCGCCACGCCCTGGCCCGCGGTCTCGAGGTAGTTCTCGCGCAGGTGCAGCAGCAGGCTGCGCGCGTGCACCTCTGCGGCCCGGCGGAGATCGGCGGCGGAGACGCCCAGACCGGCAAAGGGATCGTTGCCGTACACGGTCACGTGCTCCGCAATAATCTCGCCGAACTCCACGGGGAAGCTGTCGAGTGACCGTTCGAACTCATCACGAGGGAGCAGCAGCGGAGTCGCGGCGCCTGCCGCGTGCCAGTCGCGCACGCGCGCCGCGCACCGTTCGAGATCATCCGGGGTCAGCGTCGAGACGAGCGCAAGGCTCGGTTGCTGATCGGCAGCGGCATCAGGCCGCCCGTACGCCACCACCGCCACGAGCCGGCTGCCGAACACGCGCTGGAGATCGTCGACCACTCCCGCAAGGGAGGCATGCAGGTCCGAAGGCATTCGTTCCATTCTA
>CAZNOC010000051.1:0-21227 GCA_964574545.1 uncultured Bifidobacteriaceae bacterium
CCGACCGCTGCATGTCGGTGACCTCTTCGGGGCGCTCGTCGATGAGCAGCACGATCAGATAGACCTCCGGGTGGTTGGCCGTGATCGACTGCGCGATGTTCTGCAGCAGCATCGTCTTGCCCGTGCGGGGCGCCGCGACGATCAGCCCGCGCTGGCCCTTGCCGATCGGCGTCATCAGGTCCATGACGCGGCCGGACAAGTTGTCGCCGGAGGTCTCGAGCTTGAGGCGCTCCTGCGGATACAGCGGCGTGAGGTTCTCGAAGAAGAGCTTCTCGCGCGCGACCTCCGGGCCTTCGAAGTTCACGGCTTCGACCTTGATCAGGGCGAAGTACCGCTCGCCTTCCTTCGGCGCGCGGATCTGCCCGGAGACCGTGTCGCCGGTCTGCAGGTCGAACTTGCGAATCTGGGAGGGCGAAACGTAGATGTCGTCGGGGCCGGGCAAGTAGTTGTAGTCGGGGGCGCGGAGGAAGCCAAAGCCGTCCGGCAGGACTTCGAGCACGCCTTCCGAAAAGATGAAGCCGCTCAGCTCGGTCTGCGCCTTCAGGATCTGGAAGATCAGCTCCTGCTTCCGCATGCCGGTGGCACCAGGGACGTTGAGGTCCTTGGCCACCTGCGTGAGGTGCTGGATGCTCATCTCCTTGAGCTCGCTGATGTTCAGCCCGGGTTTCCTCCCATCGGCCGGCGGGGGAATCTCCTCGCCCTGGACATCGGGTTGAGGGGGCTGTTGACGGCCACCCGAGCCGCGCGCGTGCGAACCGTGTCGCTTGTGACTACTCGCCATGGATCTTCTGGACTGACGTAAATTCCTGGGGTGGAGGACGGCGCGGCGTGGATCCGCGCGAAGCGACCGATGTGTGGGCAGGGACAGATTATGCGTTTGCCAGTATAAGACCGTGGGGTCCTGCTGTCAACCTCGTGAGGCCCCGCCTCCGAACGAGCCTGTCCAGGCCTCGTCACGTCGATGCGCGCGACGCGCCTCAGAAATCGGATGGGCGCATGCCGACGCCAAGGATGCTGCAGGCCTCGATCGGGGACAAGCCGAGTGCGCGCGCACGGTCAAGAAGCGCCGCTGATTCCGACCCGGGATTGAGCCAGACTTCGGTGACGCCGGCCTCGGCGATCCCCTCGAGCAGCGAGATCCCGACCTCGGGGGGCACATACATGGTGACCATGTCGATGGGCCCAGGCGCCTCGCCGATCGAGGCGTACGCGGGCCTCCCTTCGACCACCGTGTGCGCAGGGTTGACGGGCACGACGGTATAGCCCGCCTCCGCGAAGGCGCGGACGGCCTTGTTTCCGAACTTGCGGCGGTCGGACGATGCACCGATGACGGCCACGACGGGCATGGGCCAGTATAGCGCGCGACGCGAGCGACTTCCGGCGTCCAGTGTCCGGAGATTGCCGCTACAATCGTCGGGTTGTGCGCGCTTCGCTCGTTCCCATCGTCCTGCTTGCCGGCCTGACGTTCTTTGCAGGTCTCGGCCGCGGCGCCATCACCGATTCCGACGAGGCGTTCTACGCCGAGTCGGCGCGCGAGATGGTCGAGTCGGGCGACTGGCTCACCCCGCACTACAACTACGAGCCCAGATTCCAGAAGCCGGTGCTCTACTACTGGCTCACCGCCGCCACCTACACGCTGGTGGGCCACGGCGAGGCGGCCGCGCGCTTCTGGTCGGCGATGGCGGGCCTCGGCCTCGCGTTGCTGACGGCCGTCTGCGCCCGCCGGTGGTACGACGAATCGACCGGCGTACTCGCGGGCGCCATCGCCGCCACCAGTTTCGGGTACTTCGCGCTTGGCCGGATGGCGCTGCCGGACCTGCCCCTCGCCTTCTGCGTCACCCTGGCGATCTGGGCGGCGTTTGTCGCCACGCTCGAGCGGGAGCCGCGCCCGAACCGCTGGGTGCTCGTGTCGGCACTGGCGGTCGCCCTCGGCTTCCTGATGAAGGGACCCCTCGGTCTCATCCTGCCGATCCTCGTCGTGGTGCCGGTGCTGCTCGTCGAACGACGGTCGTTGAACCTGCGCGGGCAGGACATCCTGCTCGGCGCCCTGGTGTTCGCGGTGGTGGCGCTGCCGTGGTACCTGGCGATGTGGTACGTGCACGGGACGCCGTACATCGAGGGGTTCTTCCTCGGCGACAACATGGAGCGCTTCGCCACCGACCGCTTCAATGCGCCCCGGCCGTGGTGGTTCTACCTGCCGGTCGCGGTGGGCGGACTGCTGCCGTGGTCGCCGCTGCTCCTGCTGTGGGCGGGACCGGCCGCCGCCGCCCTGACCGGCCGCGGCGGTGCGGGCGCCATCGAGACGCGGTTGCTCTTCTGGGCGCTGATCCCGCTGGTCTTCTTTACGCTGTCGGTGGGAAAGCAGCCTCGATACATCCTCCCGATTCTGCCACCGCTGGCGATCCTGCTCGCGGCAACGATCACCGAGCGGACCCGGACGTGGCGGGGGATCGACGGCGGCGCCTTCCTGCCCCGCCGAAGCCGCGGCCTGGCGTTGACATGCTTCCTGAGCGGCGTCCTGCTGCTGGCCGTGGCGATCCTGGTCCTCCGCGCACAGCCTCTGTTCATTACCGTACCCCCGCTCCTCACCTGGGTGGCCGTCGGGGTGATCGCTGCCTCCGGGGTGCTCGTGATCCTGACCTCGATATCGCCCGCGTGGCGCATGGCTCCGTGGGCACTGGCGCTCGCCGCTGCCCTGTCCTTCTCCGCGCTCCAGTGGGGCGCGCTGTCAGCGCCCGGGGAGGAGCCCGTCCAGCAGATGGCGCGGCTCGTTCAGGCGCATCGGAGCCACGCGGAGAGCATCGGCACCTACGGCGTCTTCGTACGCAATCTTGTCTTCTACACCGGCACGCAGACGGTCGATCTGATCAACGACGACCAACTGGCCGGGTTCGCGAACAGCGCGGACCGTGTGCTGATCGTGTTGCCGGAGAAGGTGCTCGACGACTTCGAGGAGCGTGGAGGGGCGCGGCTCGTCCGGCTGGGCGCCGTGCGCTACTTCAACGAAGCCGGGCTTCGCCTGCGGACGCTCCTCTGGCCCGATCCCGCGCGGGACATCACCCGGGTGGTTCTGGCCGCGAATCGGTGAACCGGTGATCGGTGCACGGTGAGCGGTTGGCTCGACACCGTCCACCGATCACCGTGCACCGATCACCGTGCACCGATCACTGTTCACCGCCGTGCCCGGCCTCCCACATCTTGCCGGGGTTGAGAATTCCGTGGGGATCGAAGGCCGTCTTCACGCGCGCCATCAGCGCCATCACGTCTGACGAGAGTTCCAGTCCAAGGTAGGGCGCCTTGGAGAAGCCGATACCGTGTTCGCCGCTGATGGAGCCGCCGAGGGCGACCACGCCGGCGAACAGTTCGCCTTCCGCCACCTGCGCCCGAGCCATCTCGTCCGGGTCGGCAGGATCCACCATCAGGTTCACGTGAATGTTCCCGTCGCCCGCATGTCCGAAGCAGGGGATCAGCAGCCGGTGTCGCAGGCGCACCTCTTCGACAAGCGCGAAGAGCTCAGGCACGCGGCCGCGGGGCACGACCAGGTCGTGGTTGATCTTGCGCGGCGCGAGGGCGCGCAGCGCGATCGACAACTCGCGGCGGGCTTCCCAGAGCGCGTCCCGCTCGTCGGCCGTGGCGGCGCGGCGCACCTCCGTGGCACCAGCCGCGAGACACGCCTCCTGGGCTCTGGCGATCTCCTCCTCCACGCCCGCGGGTAGTCCGTCCGCTTCGACAATGAGGAGCGCCCCCGTTCCCGCGGGCGCCACGGCCCGTGCCAGGTGCGCCTCCACCGCCGCAAGCGAGACGCCGTCGATGAGCTCGATCGTGGCCGGCACAACGCGCGAGGCAAGCAGGCGCGACACCGCGTCCACCGCGGACGGAACGCCGTAAAACGCCGCGCGCAGCGTGGCCTGAACCGCAGGCTTCGGCACGAGACGCAGCGTGATCTCCGTGATGATGGCGAGCGTGCCTTCCGAGCCGACCAGGAGCTGCGTGAGATCGTAGCCGACGACACTCTTCACCGTCTTCGAGCCCGTCCGCACGATCTCGCCCGTGGGAAGCACGGCCTCGAGCCCGAGCACGTAGCGCCGCGTCGTGCCGTACTTCACGGCCCGCGGCCCCCCGGCATTCTCGGCCACGTTGCCCCCAAGTGCCGACTGCTTCAGGCTCGCCGGATCCGGCGGGTAGAAAAGGCCGCGCGCCTCCACCTCCCGCTGCAGGTCGCCGGTGATGACATTGGCCTGGACGATGGCGAGATGATTCTGCTCGTCGATCTCGAGGATGCGGTCGAAGCGCTCCATCGACAGGAGCACGCCGCCTCTGATCGGGACCGCGCCGCCCGTGTAGCCCGTGCCGGCTCCCCTCACGGTCAGCGGTGTCCGGTGCTCGTGACACAGGCGCGCGATGCGCGACACCTCCTCCGTCGTCCCCGCCAGGAGCACCAGGTCGGCCGGACGGCCTCGCATCAGCGCATCGGTGCCGTAGCGATCCAGACTGGGGCCGTCGGTACGCGTCCACGTCTCGCCGACCACCGCGACGAGTGATGCGTGGAGCCCGGGATCGAGGGGCACGAGGCCGGCGCTACGCGGGGGCGCCGGTGGCGCGCCCCTGGCGCTCCCGCGCGTTGACGAACTCATGGATGCGGGTCACGCCCTCCCGCAGGCGATCGAGCGACGTCGCATACGACAGGCGGAAGTAGCCGGGCGCGTCAAAACCCTCCCCGGCGGTCAGCGCCACGCGCGCCTCGTGCAACAGGGCCTCTGCAAATGCCTCGGTCGTTCGGAGGCCGGCCGCCGTCACGGCTTCAGCCGCGTAGGGGAAGAGATAGAACGCGCCACGGGGCTTGACGCACTCGAAGCGCGGATCCTCCAGCAGCCACGTGCAAACATGGTCCCGCCGCCGGCGGTACTCCTCGAGCATCACGGTGACCCCCTCCTGCGGGCCGGTGAGCGCCGCGACCGCCGCCTTCTGCGCGATGGACGACACGTTGGATGTCGAGTGCCCCTGAAGGGCGTTGCACGCCGAGATGACGGCCTTCGGCCCCACCGCCCAGCCGCACCGCCAGCCGGTCATCGCATACGCCTTTGACGTCGCTCCGCAAAGGATCGCGCGGTCGCGGCAGCGCTCGGCCAGGATCCGGGGCAGGTTGTGCGGGACGGGGTCGTAGATGAGCTTCTCGTACGTGAGGTCGGCAATCACCCAGATGCCCTCCCGTGCCGCCGCATCGGCGATCGCGGTCAGGGCCTCCTCTGTGATGAGCGCCCCGGTTGGATTGCAGGGGGAGTTGATGATGATGGCCTTCGTGCGCGGCGTGATCGCGGCAATGACCGGCTCGGCGTGGATCGTGAATCCGTCCTCGCGATGCGTCTGCACGATCACGGGAGCGGCGCCTGCAAGCTTGATCTGGTCGGGAATCGACGGCCAGTACGGCGCGTGCGTGATCAGCTCGTCGCCGTCCTCGCAGAGCACCATCGCGAGGTTGTACAGCGCCTGCTTGCCCCCGGCCGTGGCGATCACCTCGTCGGCCGCGTAGGACACCCCGTAGTCGTCGCGGTAGCGCCCGGCGATGGCCTCGCGCAGCTCGACGATGCCCGCCGACGGGGTGTACTTCGTGAAGTTCGCGTCGATGGCGGCCCGGGCGGCGTCCTTGACGTGCTCGGGCGTGCCGAAGTCGGGTTCTCCCGCGCCAAGGTCAACGATGTCAATGCCCTGCCGCCGCAGCTTGTCGGCCTCCGCCGTGACTTTGAGCGTGGGTGAAGGGACGATGCGTCCCATGCGCTGAGCGAAGTTCATGCCTGACGTGTCTCCGGTCCGCCGATGAGGCTCGCCTGTTTCTTCCGCAGCTCATCTTCGACAAGCGGCGGCACCATGCCGCTCACGGGCCCGCCGAGCATGAACACCTCCTTGATCAGCCGGGAGCTGATGTAGGTGTACTGTTCGCCCGGCATCATGAAGACGGTCTCGAGCTGCGGTTCGAGCCGGCGGTTCATGAGGGCCATCTGAAACTCGTATTCGAAGTCCGACACCGCGCGCAGGCCCCGCACGATCGCGACGGCACCCTTGCGGCGCGCGTAGGCCACCAGCAGCCCGTCGAACGTATCGACCTCGACCTTCGGGTGGCCGCGGAACGCGTCCCTGAGGATGGCCACGCGCTCCTCCACCGTGAACAGCGGGCGCTTCTCGATGTTGACCAGCACCGCGACAAGGATGCGGTCGAACAACCGCGCCCCGCGCTCGATGATATCGACGTGGCCGTTGGTCAGCGGATCGAAGGATCCGGGGTAGACCGCCATCCGTCCCGCGGGCGTCTCGTCATCGTGACTGCTGCTCATCGTTCGGACGCTCCCCTTCGCCGGGCTCGAAGAGACTCAACGCGCTGTCTCCGCTGCGCACGGTGCGGAGCAGATGAAACGCCCCCGCGGCGGCCGGGGGCGCCCGACGCCACGCGTGTTCCAGGACCAGGACGCCACCAGGCGCGACGAGCGCCGCGGCGCGCTCAACCCACGCGCCCACGTCGGGATGGTCGTACGGCGGGTCAAGAACGACGATGTCGAACGGCCCGCCCGGCACGATGCCCGCGAGCGCCGTCTCGGCAGACGCGTGGTGGATAGCATACCGCTCCCCCACCCCGCAGCGGGCGACATTCTCGCGGATCAGCGCGACCGCCCGGGCATCGCGCTCGATGAAGACAGCCATCCGGGCCCCGCGGCTGAGCGCCTCGATCCCGATGGCGCCGGTGCCCGCGCAGACGTCGAGCACCGCCGCATCGCGCACGCGCGTCGCAAGCAGGTTGAACAGCGTCTCGCGCAACCGGTCGGACGTGGGTCGCAGCCCGTCCCACGTCGGCGCCTTCAGCGTCCGCCCCTTGAACTCACCGCCAATTACCCGCATCCCTGATCACGTACAAACACGAAGGACTCGAAGGTCACGAAGCACGTACGAAGAACATTCTTCTCAAAGACACAGCCGCGCGACGAACCGTCTTGCCTGACACTCCCCAAGATACGTCGTGCGTCTTCGTGTCCTTGGTGGTCTTCGTGTGTGTACGTGATCCCGCCAGCCTACCCCACCGCGATCAGGCCGAACTGCCGCTGCCAGACCTGCTGCACGTAGTCACGAATCGGTGCCGGAAGCGATCCGTCGTCCACACGGCGGCGCGCCTCGGCGTAGGCCAACTCCAGCAGGTCGGCATCGCGCGTAAGGTCGCCTGCGCGCAACTGGGGCAGGCCGGACTGCCGTATCCCGAAGAAGTCGCCCGGTCCCCTCAGCTGCAGGTCGCGTTCCGCGATCACGAACCCGTCGTTGGTCTCCGCCATCGCCTTCAGCCGCTCGCGCGCCTCGTTGGACCACGGCGCCTGGTAGACGAGCAGGCACGACGAGTCGTGCGCGCCGCGCCCGACGCGTCCGCGCAACTGGTGCAGTTGCGAGAGGCCGAACCGCTCGGCATGCTCGACGACCATCACCGTGGCATTGGGGACATCCACCCCCACCTCGACCACCGTCGTCGAGACAAGAATGTGCAGCTGGCCCGCGGCGAACGACTGCATGACAGCGGACTTCTCGTCGCCCTTCATGCGTCCATGGAGGAGTGCCACCTTCAAGTCGGGAAACACGTCGCGACTCAGATGGTCGGCCATCTCCGTGGCGGCCTTCAAGTCCACCTTCTCCGACTCCTCGACAAGCGGGTAGATGACGTACGCCTGGCGGCCCTCCGTGATGGCGGCGCGCAGCAGGGCGTACACCTCGTCGCGCCGCGAGTCCGGCATGACCCGGGTGCGGACCGGGCGCCGGCCCGGTGGCAGGCCGCGGATCACCGAGACCTCCATGTCGCCGCACTCCGTGAGCGCCAGGGTGCGCGGGATTGGTGTGGCCGTCATCACGAGCACGTCCGGGTGCAGCCCCTTGGCGGCGAGCGTGGCGCGTTGGATCACGCCGAAGCGATGTTGCTCGTCGATCACCGCCAGGGCGAGCGCCTTGAACTGCACGGCCTCCTGCACCAGGGCGTGGGTGCCGACCACCAGATGGACGGCGCCCGTCTCGATCTCCCCGATCAACGGCCGTCGCGCCGCCTTCCCCACGCGGCCGGTGAGAAGGCCCACTCGGAAACGAGTGGACGCCAGCCACCCAACCAGCGTGCGGTAGTGCTGCTCCGCGAGGATCTCGGTGGGCGCCATGAACGCGACCTGATAGCCGTTCTCCATGGCCACGAGCGCCGCGAGCAACGCGACGATCGTCTTCCCCGTGCCCACGTCGCCCTGGAGCAGGCGCTGCATGGGCCATTCGCGCTGCAGGTCGCCGACGATCTCGGCCAGCGCGCCCTTCTGACCCGGCGTGAGCTTGAACGGCAGGACGGCCCGCGCCGCAGCGCGGATGCGGTCGTCCACCCGGCACACCAGCGCCTTCCGGACGGCAGCATTCTGCTGGCGCCGAAGCGCCAGTCCCGACTGGAACACGAAGAAGTCCTCGAAGACCACACGGCGCTGCGCGGGAGTTCGGAAGAGGTTCAGCGACGACTCGGATGTCCCCGGGTCCGGGAAGTGGGTCTGGTACAGCGCCACGCGCCGAGGCGGCCACCCCTCTCGCAGGGACAGATCGGAGGGCACAGGATCGAACGGATCCGGAGGAAGCATCTGCAGCGCCTGATGAACGAAGCGCCGCTGCATGTTTGTCGTGACGCTTCCGGTGCGCTCGTACACAGGAACGATGCGTCCGGTGTGCAGTGTCGCGGGAAGGTCGCCGGTGCCCTCCGCCGTGGGGGGCAGGATCTCGAATTCCGGGTCAGTGATCTGGAGGCCGCGCGTCCCCCATACTTCCGCCTTGCCGTAGATCACGATCTGTTGATGCGGATGGACGACATCACGCAGGAAGGCCTGGTTCGGCCAGACGGCCTGTACCTGCCCGCTCGCATCCTGGATGAGGGCGCTGAAGAGACGAAAGCCCGGGCGTCGGGTCGAGGTGAGCCCGGCACTGAGCACCTCGCCGGCGATCGCGACCGGGTGCCCAGGGGTAATCGACGCGATGGGTTGCAGGCGGCTGCGATCCTCGTAGCGGCGGGGGAACCGGAAGAGCAGGTCCTCCACCGTGTGCAGCCCGGCCTTGCGCAGGTCTGCCGCCTTGCGTGGGCCGACGCCCTTCAGGAACTGGAGGGGGGTCTCGAGGGCGTCCATGCACTTCGCGAGCTGCAATCTTCGTGACGGGGTGATAGGGCCCGGCGATGCCGAGATCCGATGGGCGATCTCGTCACCACCAGGGCATCACTGCACCACCACTGCCTGGCCACGCGCAATCTCGATGCGGTCGATCCGTGCGGGCAACTCGAAAGGCTCATCGAGCCGGACCCCTCGCGGGTAGTCCTCGGAGCGCGTGTAGAACGAGACAATCTCCTGGAGCAGGTACGGCGGCACGGCGACGCCGCCGACCTCGGTGCGCTCCAGCACCAGCCGCGCGACGCCCCCGCGGGTCTCGATCGTGCCGTTCGCTACCACGGGAAGCCTGCCGCTGAGATACGCGAGGGGATCGAGCCAGCCGCCGCTGCTCCCTCCGCGCACGACGTCGAGATCGACCACAGCCGCGGCAGAGACACGGCCCGGTCCCAGCATGGCCACCGACGGCCGCGTCACGCTCGGCGGCAGGTGCTCGACCGCACCCACCGCCAGGTACGAATTGACCTCGGACTCCGTGATGGTCGTGCGGAGCGGTCCGCCGCGTTCCACCTCGGCGTGCACCAGGATCTGCGAGACCTTCTGGGTGAAGCGCTCGGCATGCACCTGGGAGATCGACGCGGCACCGGCGCCAGCCGCCCCGGCTGCGACGAGCGCGACGACGACGAGGTGATCGATGGTCTTGCCTGTCATCCGGGCCTCCCTCCCACCATTCTACGCCGGTGTCGAGCGCCGCGCCGGCGCCGGAAGGCACACCGGGGCAAGAGGCGGGCGCTACGCCGATGGAGGGCCACGCCTGAGCAATTCCTCCACATCCTCGGTCGAGGGGAGGTGACCACGCGCACCCAGCCCACGGCAGCCAAGGGCCGCGGTGGCATTGGCGAAGCGAAGAACGGCCTCGAGATCGACCGAACCAGAGGCGGCAAGCCACGCGGCGATGAAGCCCGCTCGGAACAGGTCCCCCGCGCCGGTGGTGTCAAGGACCTGCACGCGACACGCCGGCGTGCGGACCTCCCTGCCGTCCGCGCGGGCGAGGCTTCCTGCCTCCCCCAATGTGACGCAAACGATGGCCGCACCGGTCTCCGCCTGAAGAGCCGCAAGCGCACGGCCCGTGTCGGGCACACCGGTCATCGCCTGAGGAAAACCCTGTGCCGCGATGATGACGTCGATGTGCGAGAGCAGTCCCCCCAGGCCGTGCCGAACGCGCTCGACGTCAACGACCGTCCGTGCGCCCATCAGGCGCGCGCGGCGGGCCACATCGATCGCCGGCTCCCCGAAGTCGTCCAGGAGGACGATGCGCGCGGCCGCAATCGCCTGGTCCGGCACATCGTCCGGGGAGATGGCAAGGCGAGCATCCTGATCCCAGAGCACGGTCCGCTCGCCAGTGGCCGCCTCCACCAGGATGATGGCCGTACGGCTCCTCGCCCCCTGCACCCTGATGGCATGGGCCTGGTTCACGCCCGCCGCAGCGAGGCTGGCCAGCCCCTCGTCGCCGGAAGCGTCATCCCCGAAACGGCCGATGTATGCCGTCCGCCACCCGAGTGTGGCCAGCGCCGCGGCAGCGGTCGCCACCTGGCCTCCCGGCTGGTGTGACAACTGCAGAAGCTCCATCTTGGCGCCAGCGGAAGGCTGGGCGGGCAGCACCGCGAGAAGGTCATGGCTGTTCTCGCCGACCGCCAGCACATCGACGGGGCGCGCGTTCGCTGGCGGGGGCGTCAAGCCCAGTGTCACGGCGGGATGATAGCAGCCTTGACTTTCGCCTTTCCTTTGGCTAGGCTTCGCTTTGTCGGGGCCTTGGCTGTTTTTTCGCCCCGCCGGAGGGACGCCGTGCAACCGCTCACCAAACGCCAGCGCGAGATTCTGGACTACCTGAACGAGTTCATCCAGCAGCACGGGTACGCGCCGAGCCTCGAGGAGATCGGCCGGCGATTCGGGCTGTCCTCGCTTGCGACGGTTCACAAGCACCTCACGAACCTGCAGGAAAAGGGGTTCATCAAGCGCTCCTGGAACCGGAGCCGCTCCGTAGAGCTCCTTCCGAGCCGTGTGGGTGGACGGTCGATCGACGTCCCGTTGCTCGGCTACGTGGCGGCCGGTATGCCGATCGAAGCGGTCGCAACCGCGGAGACGATTTCCGTGCCCGAATCGCTCCTCGGGAATCGCCGAGACACCTACGTGCTGCGCGTGCGCGGCGACTCGATGATCGACGAGCAGATCCGCGATGGCGACTGGGTGATCATCGAAGACCGGAAGACGGCGGACAACGGTGAAATGGTGATTGCCCTTCTCGCCGGCGCGGATGTCACGCTCAAGAAGTTCTACCGGGAGAACGGACGCGTGCGGCTGCAACCCGCCAACGCGCTGATGCAGCCGATCATGGCCGATCCCAACGACGTACAGATACAGGGCGTCGTGGTCGGGGTGATGCGGCGGTACTGATACACTCGGCCCATGGCCGATCGCAAGCAGATCAACTTCACCATCGTCCCCGACGACGAGGTGCCGGGCGAAGGACGGACCTACTCGAACTTCTGCGCGGTGGCGCACACGCCCTTTGATTTCACCCTCACCTTCTGTGAGGTACCGCCCCTGTCGGAGAAGGAGATCCGGGAGGCCGAGCGGGACCACACGGTGCGCGCCCCGGTGCGTGCGAAGATCGTGATGCCGGTGCAGTTCGTGCCGACGCTCATCGCCGCGTTGCAGGAAAACCTCCGGGTGTTCTCGGAGGCACACGCGGGGCCGGTCCCCGCGCCCCCCGCGCCAGGGAAGGGTGGCCCCGTCCACTAGCGACCCCATGACACCGACGGCCATCCTCGACCTGATCGAGACGCACCATCCGAACGCCGACACGGAGCTTCACTACCGCACCGCGTTCGAGTTGCTGGTGGCCACCATGCTCTCGGCCCAGTCCACCGACCAGCGCGTCAATGCGGTCACCCCCGCGCTCTTCTCGCGGTATCCGAACCCGAAAGCCCTGGCTGGCGCAGACCTCGCGGAACTCGAACAGGAGATCCACTCCACCGGGTTCTTCAGGCAGAAGGCGCGCGCCCTCGTCGGCATGGCCACGGCGCTGGTCGAGGAGCACAAGGGCAGGGTACCAAAGAGCATGGAGGCGCTCGTCGCGCTGCCGGGCGTCGGCCGCAAGACAGCCAACGTCGTCCTCGGCCACGCCCTCGGGGTGCCTGGCCTTCCCGTCGATCGTCACGTCCTCCGGGTGGCGAATCGAATCGGCCTGGTCTCGTCTGACGATCCCGTGAAAGTGGAGCGCGCCCTGGGCGATCTGTTCCCGCCGGAGCGATGGACGCGCGCCTCCGACGCCCTCATCCTGCACGGGCGGCGCATCTGCAAGCCGAAGCCGCTCTGCGACCGGTGCCTCGCGCGCCCCGCCTGCCGCTACTTCATGTCCAGTGGCGCGGTCAGCAAGCCGGGACGCCGCGCGACGGCCCCGCGTACCCGCCGATGACGCGCGGCGAGTTCGAGGCGCTCGTGCGCGAAGCCATCGACACGATCCCTCAACGTTTCGCCCGCCACATCCGCAACGTCGCCATCGTCATCGAGGACGAACCGTCTCAGGAACTGCTCGACGAGCTGGAGATCGAGCCGCCGGACACGCTCCTCGGGCTCTACCAGGGAACGCCCCTTCCCGAGCGCCGGTGGGATCACGGCAACAGCCTGCCCGACAAGATCAGCCTGTTCCAGCGCCCGATCGAGGACGACTGCGAGGACGACGAAGACGAGATCGTGGTGGCCATCGGCGAGACCCTGATCCACGAGCTCGGCCACTACTTCGGGATGAGCGAAGAGGAGATTATGGAGGTCGAGGAGCGCTACTGGCGCGGCGAACCCGACCCGGGCGATCCGGGGCCCGAAGACGGCGGCCGCGAGGGCGGCGCATGAGGGCCCGCAAGCGCTTCGCGCAGCACTTCCTCGAGCCCGCCTGGGTGGCCAAGCTCGTCACCGCCATCGACCCGCAGCCTTCCGACAGCTTGCTCGAGATCGGCCCGGGACGCGGGGCGATCACACTGCCCCTGTCGTCACGCGTGGGGCGTCTGCTCGCGGTGGAGATTGACCGCGATCTGGCCGCATCACTCGAGGCCCGGCAACTCCCCGGGGTGACGACCCTCACCGGGGACTTCCTGCACCTCGACGTCCCGGCGGCGGTACTGGCGTGGTTGGGCCGGCCCCTGGGACCGGGCGCCGACGTTCGTGTCGTTGGCAACCTGCCCTACAACGTCTCGTCGCCGATCCTGTTCCGCCTGCTCGAGCTTGCCGCCACGACCGGGGGCCTTCGCGATGCGGTGCTGATGCTGCAGGCCGAGGTGGCGGACCGGCTCGTGTCCCGCGTCGGCACGGCGGAATACGGCGTGTTGACGGTCCTGACGGCGCTCGGCGCCGAGGCCGAACGCCTGCTGAACCTGCCCCCGGGGGCGTTCCGGCCGGCGCCGAAGGTTCGATCGGCGGTGGTACGGTTGAGCTTCAGGCCTCCGCCTGTCCCCGTCGCGGACATGAGCCTGCTCGTGGCGATGGTGCGATCCATGTTCACGCAACGGCGCAAGACCCTCCTGAATGCCCTCAAGCCGTTCGCGACTGACCACGGGCTTCCGGCCGGGGAAGCGCTGGCGACTGCGGGCATCGCCCCTATTCGAAGACCTGAAACACTCCAGCTTATTGAAATTGCAGCACTTGCGGACGTCTTTCACTCGGCGAAACTGTAAAGCTGTGCTATAGTTTGGCGCAAATCCCGCCCGCTATTTCTCAGGCTCTCCCAGCAGCCTGAAGGTCGCCGCCTGTATGTGCGACGCCCCTGGCGTCCCGGTGCGGCGAAACCGCTTCGACACGCTCTCCCGAGCGTCCGGGGCGGCTGTGAGTGAGACTTCCGGGCCCGTGCGCCTGGCTGGGATTCGTATGACTGATTCGGCGTCGCAGCCGGACCCAGACGTGCCGGCGGTGGAGATCGTGGCCCTCGGCGGCTTCGACGAGTTCGGCCTGCACATGCTGGCGATCTCGTGCGGGGAAACCACCATCGTCATCGACGCCGGCTCGATGTTCCCGGACGACGACCTGCCCGGCGTGGATCTGATCGTCCCCGACCTGACGTATCTGGAGCAGCGCCGCGGGCAGGTGAAGGCGCTCGTGCTCACGCACGGCCACGAGGATCACATCGGGGCCGTGCCGTTCGTCGTGCCGCTCGTGGACGGGCCGGTCTATGGGACGCCCCTGACGATCGCGTTCCTCGAGCGCAAGTTCGAGGAGCACGAGGTCGAGGCCCGGCTCGAGGTCGTGCGGCCGCGCGATGTCGTTGAGGTCGGACCGTTCCGCCTCGAATTCATCCGCGTCACGCACAGCATGCCGGACTGCGTGGCGGTCGCCGTGCATACGCCCGCGGGGGTGATCCTCCACACGGGCGATTTCAAGGTGGATCAGACCCCGCTCGACGGCGAACCCTTCGACCTTCACCGCTTCGCGGAGCTCGGCGCCGCAGGCGTTCTGGCGCTGCTGTCCGACAGCACCAACGTGGACCGGCCCGGCGTCACCGGTTCGGAGACGGATGTGCGGGCCGGCTTCGAAGAGATCCTCGGCAGCACCGAAGGCAAGGTGGTCGTCGGCGCCTTCGCCTCGAGCCTCTACCGGATGCAGGTCGTCGTGGACGTGGCGGTGGAATTCGAACGTCGCGTGGCCTTCGTCGGCCGTGGGATGAACGAGAACTCACAGCTGGCCCAGCGCCTCGGCCACCTCCGTCTCCCGACGGGCAGCGTGATTCGCGACAGCGACGTCCCGAACTTCCCCGCCCAGGACGTCTTGTGCCTGGCCACCGGCTCGCAGGGCGAGGCGAACGCGGCGCTGTCGCGGATCGCCATCGATGATCACCGCCACGTGAAGCTTGGCGTCGGGGACGTCGTGGTGTTGTCGGCCCGCGCCATTCCTGGCAATGAGAAGGCCATCGGCCGCGTGGTCAACCACATCGCACGCCGCGGCGTCGAGGTGATCACCGATGCGACCCACCATATCCACGTTTCGGGCCACGGGAGCGAAGAGGAACTCAAGCTGGTCCTCTCGCTGGTGCGACCCCGGTTCTTCGTGCCCGTGCACGGCGAGTACCGCCAGCGCGCCCGTCATGCCCGCCTGGCCGCCGACGTCCTGGGTGGTCTGAGCACCCCGGTGCGAGTCCTGACGCCCGAGAACGGCGACGTCGTGCGCTTCGACGCGCACGGCGTCACGGTCTCGGGGACGGTGACGACTGGACGCGTGCTGATCGACGGGACGCGCACCGGCGAGGTGGGCGACACGGTGATCCGCGACCGCCGGCACCTGGCCTCTGACGGCGTGATCGTGACGGTCGTGGCCATCAACCGGCAGACGGGGGCCATCGAGGGCGTCCCCGAGGTAATGGCCCGCGGGTTCGTCACGGCGCCGCAGCCCGAAGCGGTCCTCGCCGAGGGGGCGGCGCTCCTCGCGTCGGTCATCGAGAGTGCCAGCGTCGAGGAGCGCACCGACCCCGGGCTCATCAGGGAGAAGATCCGGGGCGAGTTGCGCCGGTTCTTCAAGAGGCGCACGGGTCGGCGGCCCATGGTGCTGCCGGTGGTCATGGAGATCTGAGGGTGGCAGGATCCGGCTCGACTCTATCGCGGCGCCTGAGCGAAGTGGTGGGTGTCGCCTTCTTCGGCGCGGCACTGCTCTGGCTGATTGCCCTGGTGAGCTACGACCCGAACGACCCGGTGTGGTTCTTCAGCACGGGGCGCTACGAGGCGCCGGTGAACTTCGTGGGCCGCATCGGGGCCTTCGTGGCCGAACTCTCCCACCAGTTGCTCGGGTACGGCGCATACCTCGCGCCCGCGGCGATCGCGGTCGCCGGGTGGCACTACTTCTGGTGCGCGCATGTCGACGCCGTCTACACCAAGTTGACGGGCACTGCGCTGCTGTTCATCGGCACGAGTACGTTCATGAGCCTGGTGCTCGGCCGCGTCGATGTCGGACAGCGCCCCTTCCGGGCAGGCGGCTACGTCGGCGAGTTCTTCGCCGGCTGGATGGGCGAGTACCTCGGTTCGAGCGGCTCCATCATCGTCATCGTCACGCTGCTTTTCCTGGCAGTCCTGCTGGCCACGCAGTTCTCGTTCGGCCGGCTGTTCGGCCTCGTGCTGGCTCGCGCGGCGCACAGGGCCGTTCGCGCCAGGGACGCGGCCCTCGAGTGGGTCCAGGAGCGGCGAAAGGCGCGCCAGCGGCGCGAGGTGATCGCCAAGCACACAAAGCGCGGCACCGCCTCGCCCGAGGCCCTGAAGGCCGCCGAGCGGCCGGTTCGACCGGATCCCGTCCCGGCCCGCCGCCCGGCGCGCGACGACGAGGACATGGTCCACGGAGGAAACGGTGGGTCTCGCGCGACGCCGCCGGTGGTGAAGCGCGTGCCGCCGCGCCCGACGTCGGCGACGCCCCCGCTCCCGCTGCCGGATCCCGAGCCTGTGAGCCGCGGCCCGATCGAGCGCCGGCTGGGAGGGTACACCCTGCCGCCCGGCGCCCTGCTCGATCCACCCAAGGCGGAACGGAAGATCGACGAGCGCGAGCTCATGGAGTCCGCGCGCCTCCTCGAAGAGAAGTGTCGTGAGTTCTCGGTCGAAGGCGCCGTGGTGCAGATCCACCCCGGACCGGTCGTGACGACGTTCGAGTTCAAGCCAGACGCGGGCGTCAAGTACAGCAAGGTCACGGGGCTTGCGGACGACCTGTGTCTGGCCATGCAGGCCGAGTCGGTCCTGATCGAGCGCATCCCCGGCAAGTCCACCGTGGGCATCCAGATTCCCAATCCGAACCGCGAGCCGATCTCGCTGCGGGAACTGCTCGAGTCCGACCTCTACCAGCGGTCGGCCTCGAAGCTCACGCTCGCGCTCGGCAAGACCATCCACGGCGAGCCCTTCCTCGCGGACCTGGCGACGATGCCCCATCTGTTGATCGCCGGCTCGACGGGCACGGGTAAGTCGGTCGGGTTGAACGCGATGTTGACCAGCATCCTGTTCCGCGCGACGCCGGACGACGTGAAGCTCATCATGATCGACCCCAAGCGGCTGGAGCTCGGGATGTACGAAGACATCCCCCACCTGCTGACGCCCGTGGTCGTGGAGCCCAAGAAGGCCGCCAACGCGCTGCGGTGGGCCGTCCGCGAGATGGAGGAGCGATACAAGCACCTCGCCGCGTTCGGCGTCCGGAACATCGAGCAGTACAACCGCAACGTGCGGCAGATGATCGAGAACAAGGAAGTCCCCAAGGACGCGGAGCCGCCCCGGACGCTGCCGCTCATCGTGGTGGTCGTGGACGAGCTTGCCGACCTGATGATGGTGGCGGGCAACGAGGTCGAGGAGTCCATCGCGCGCCTGGCGCAGATGGCACGCGCCGTCGGCATCCACCTGATCCTGGCGACGCAGCGCCCGTCGGTGGATGTCATCACCGGCCTCATTAAAGCGAACCTGCCCTCGCGGATTTCCTTCCGGGTCTCCTCGAAGGTGGACTCGCGGACGATCCTTGACGGCAATGGCGCCGAGCAGCTCCTCGGGCGCGGTGACATGCTGTTCCTGCCACCGGCGTCGTCGCGCATGATCCGGCTGCACGGACCGTACATCTCCGAGCAGGAATCCGCGCGCCTGGCAAGCTTCCTGCGCAAGCAGGCCAGGCCGGAGTACGACGAGACCATCACGGCCGAGGAGAAGTCGGAACGCGACGGCCTCGACTACGAAAAGGACGACCTCTATGACGAGGCCGCCCGCATCGTGGTGCAGACCGGACAGGTCTCAATCTCGTACCTCCAGCGCAAGATGCGCATCGGCTTCAGCCGCGCGGCGCGGCTGGTGGACATGATGGAGGCCGAGGGCCTGGTCTCGCCGGCGGCCGGCAGCAAGCCGCGCGAGGTGCTGGTCGGCCGTGACTACTTCGACGAGGTCGATGCGCAGCTGCGATAGCCGCGAGCCGAACACCATGCCGCGAACCCTCGCCCGCCTCGCCGCAGCCGTCCTCGCGCTGGTGGTCTGCCTTCCGGCGGTGGCGGCCGCCCAGACGGCGAAGGCGCGGTACGACGCGGCCTTCGCGCGTGAGCCCCTCATCCGCCGGCTGATCGAGACCACGTCTCCTCAAGCGTCAACGGCGAACCGGAACCGTGTCTTCACGGAAGCCACGAGGCTCATCGCGGCCTACGAACAGGTACCCCGGCGCTTCCCGAGGAGCGGGTACAGCGACAACGCGCTGTGGCAGGCGGGGGGAATCGCTGCGGCGCTCTACGAGCGGTTCGAGAGGCCTGCCGACCGCGCGACCGCGCTCCGACTGTACCGCTGGCTGGTGAAGGAGTACCCCTCGAGTTCCCTCGTGCGCCGCGCCCGAGGCCCGATCGCAGAGCTCGAGGCGTCGGCGACCCGAGCCGCGGTACAACCCCCGCAGAAGCCCGCGCCGCCTGTCCGGCCGGTGCCCGCACCGTTTCCAACGCCGTCAGCCGCGGAGCCGGACGCCACGCGTCAGTTGCCAGGCGCGGCCGCCCCCGCGATTGACGAGCCGGACCCGCCTCCCCCACCGACCGACGCCGATCCGGCCACTGGTGACGTGCCGGTGATGTCGGCGCCGCCCGAGCCCGAGGTGCCGGTGATGACGGCGGCGCCCCCGCCGGACGTCCCCGTGATGACCGCAGCGCCCGCAACCGGCCCTGTGACGCTCACGTCGATCGAGCGTGCCCTGCTGCCGGGCGCGGTGCGCGTGACGCTCACCCTCGACCGCGAGGTGGCCTACCGCGAGGAGCGGTTGAGCAGCCCCGATCGTGTCTTCTTCGATCTGCAGGGCGTCGAGGCGGCCGCGCCGTTGCGTGACGCGTCTCTCAGGTACGAGCAGGATGTCATCCGGGAGATTCGCACCGGGCGCCACCCAGAGCGCACGCGCGTCGTCCTCGACCTCGAAGGTGTGGACCGCTACAGCGTCTTCACGCTCTACAACCCGTTCCGTCTGGTCATCGAGGCCGAGCGCACGGAGGCCGCGGCGGTGGCGGCGACCGCCCGCGCGCTGGCGCCAGTCTCGCCGGCTTCAGGCCGCCCACCGTCGGAGGAGGCGCCCGAGGGTCCCACAGCCGGAGGCGACGGCAAGTTCTCCCTGGCCCGGCAACTCGGGTTGGGCGTCTCGCGCATCGTGATTGATCCCGGCCACGGCGGGCGCGACCCAGGAGCAAAGGCGCACGGTATCGAGGAGGCGGAGCTGGTTCTCGATGTGTCGCTGCGGCTCGAGAAGCTGCTGCTGAAGGAGCCCGGGCTCGAAGTGGTGCTGACCCGACGCTCCGACGCCTACGTGCCCCTTCAGGAGCGTACCGCGATCGCCAACCGCGAGGGCGCGGATCTGTTTCTCTCGATTCACGCCAACGCCGCACGCAACGCGCAGGCACGCGGCATCGAGACCTACTATCTGAGCTTCGCCTCGAACCCCGAGGCTGAGGCCGTCGCGGCGAGAGAGAATGCGGCATCCGACGGCACGATGTACAACCTGCCGGACATCGTGAAGGCCATCGCGCTCAACAACAAGCTCGATGAGTCCCGCGATCTCGCGGCCATGGTCCAGGAGGCCCTGGTCACGCGCCTGCGCCGGGTGAATCCGGATGTGCGGAATCTGGGAGTGAAGAAGGCGCCGTTCGTCGTGCTCATCGGCGCCGGCATGCCGAGCGTCCTGGCCGAAATTTCGTTCCTGACGCACCGCCAGGAGGCCGCGCGCCTGAAGACGCCGGCCTACCGCCAGCACATCGCCGAGGCGCTGCACCAGGCGGTGATGCGCTACCGCCGCTCGCTGAAGAGCACGGTCCAGACGGCGGAACAATAGGTGGCGGCTACTCCCTGAAGTAGTTGTGCTGGTGGCCGCGCGCCTCGATCTCGGTCACGGGACCGCGCTGCCGCCACCAGATGTAGAGGCCGCTGGCCACCAGACCGGCACAGAGCGCCGCGATCAGAATCGCGCCAAGCAGGCCGACCGCGCCCAGCACGATGTCCGCCACGCCGATCTCCGGCGTGAAGTCGTCCACCTGCTCGACCACGGTCGGCGTGATCGGAAACGTCGGCGTGGCAGGTGGCACCTGCGGCGGTGGCTGGGACGTGGGCGTCTGCATGCGGCCTCCGGCTACGACGGCCACGCGCTGGCGTCGCTCCTGGCGAGCGCCACAAGCGTCCCGACCATGGCGCCAGTGGCGCCTTTCGTACTCCACGGCCTGGCGTCGTCGGTCCACGCGGGGCCGGCGATGTCGAGGTGCGCCCACGGCACGCCGCGCGAGAACTCTTCGAGGAACAGGGCGGCGGTGATGGCGCCGGCCGCGCGGCCCGGACTGTTGATCAGGTCGGCGACATCGCTCTTGAGCAGCTCGCGGTACTCCTCGTGAAGCGGCATCGGCCAGGCGATCTCGCCCGCTTGCACCGCCGCGGCGTTCACGACGTCGCCCCACGAGGCGGGGCGCGCGAAGAGCCCGGTAATCTGCATGCCGAGTGCCACGACGCAGGCGCCGGTCAGCGTGGCCACGTCGACGAGGTGCGTGGCACCGAGCTGGCGCGCGTACCATAAGCCATCGCCGAGGACGAGGCGCCCTTCGGCATCTGTGTTGGTGATCTCGACGGTGAGACCCGATGCGCCACGCAGGACATCCCCGGGTCTGATGGCGCGCCCGCTGACCATGTTCTCGGCCACCGGCATCACGCCCACGACGCGGCGGGGCGCCCCGAGTCGTCCGATGGCGCGCATCGCGCCGATGACGGTGGCCGCCCCGGACATGTCGTCCTTCATCCGCCCAAGGCCCTCCGACGGCTTGATGGAGATCCCTCCCGTGTCGAAGGTGATGCCCTTCCCGACAAGTCCGAGGACGGGGGCCGCCGGATCCGGAGCGACCGCGGGGGTGTACTCGCACACGACCAGCCGCGGCGGATGGTCGCTTCCCTGTCCCACGCCCAGCAGCAGGCCCATGCCGAGCGAGGCCAGTTCTTCCTCCTCGAGCACGCGCACCCTCAGCGTCTCACCGGCCAGGAGGCCAACCGCCCGCTCCGCGAGTTCGTGCGGCCTCAGGTTGTTTCCGGGCTCGTTGACGAGGAG
>CAZNOC010000052.1:0-20838 GCA_964574545.1 uncultured Bifidobacteriaceae bacterium
CCGACCTCCTGCGTGTCAAGCAGGCGCTCTAACCAACTGAGCTACGCGCCTATGGATGGCCGTCCAACCAGCCGAACCAGAGAAAAATGATAGCACAGGCCTCGAGGCGGCCCCGGTACGTGGAAACGCCCGGCCTCCCGTGCGGGGCCGGGCGTGGGGAAGCAGCAACGGGAGTGACGCCTACTTGACGGCGTCCTTGAGGGCCTTGCCGGGGGTGAAGCGGGCCACCCGGCGCTTGCCGATCTTGATCGTGGCGCCCGTCTGCGGGTTCCGCGCCGTGCGCGCCTTGCGCTGCGATGTCTTGAAGGTGCCGAAGCCCACGAACGTGACGGTGCCGCCCTTCTTCAACGTTCGGGTGATGCCCTCGATGAGCGACTCGATCGCCTGGGCCGCCATCGTCTTCGTGGCGCCGGTGTCCTTGGCAATCTTGGCGATCAGTTCCTGCTTGTTCATCCACTAACCTCCTCGGAGGGCCGGCCAGCATCCCGTGTGAGCCGCGTGCGGGCAAGCCAAAGTACGTTTCGCGGTTATACGTGGAGAGGTCGAAGGGAGTCAAGCGTAAAGCCGCCGTTCCGCGGCGCGCATCGCGATCGATGCGCGCGCACTCGATGCGCAACGGGACGTGCAGGCACACGCGATGGGCAGAACACCGCGGCGATCGAGCGCATCCTGGGCGCGAGGGCGCTATGCCGCTGGGCGACCGGCTCCGCTCAAGGTCTCGATCGCCTTGTCGAGCGCGGCATCGCTGGTGGGCTGCTGGCCGAACTCGACGTCCACACGCTCGACGACGACCGTCGGTGTGAGACCCTTCTCGTGAATGGCCTCGCCGCCCGGTGTGAGGTAGAGCAGGTGCGTGAGCAGCAGGCCGCTGCCATCGGGCAGCGAGACCAGCTTCTGTCGCGCTGCCCGGCCGATTGTGCGCTCGCCGACGAGGGTGGCCCGGTCGTTGCCGCTGAGCGCGGCGGCGAATACTTCGCCGGGGCCGGACGTGCCGAAGTCCACGAGCACGGCGAGGGGCAGTGCGATGGTGCCGTCCGACGCACCCGCCGACACGGCGTCCTTGTCCTTGCCGCGATCCTGCCGGTACGTCAGCACGCCGTCGCGAACGAACAGGCGCGCCGCGGCCACGCCGGCATCGACGTCGCCGAACGCCGCTCCCCGCAGGTCCAGCACAAGGCGCGTCGCACCGGCTTTGGTCAGTTTGTCCACTTCGGCCTTCAACTGGTCGGCGGTCTGCCGGCCGAACTCGGCCAGGCGGACATACCCTGTCTGGTCGGCGGCCATCCGGCCCCGGACCGGGGCCACGTCGATGTCCTCGCGCGTCAGGTCCACCATGTGAGGTTCGGCGGCGTTGCCGCGCAAGACGGTGAGGCGCACGGTGGACCCTGCCTTGCCGCGGAGCAGCCCCGTGCCTTCGAACACAGAGGTGTCGCGGGTGGACTGGCCGTCGATGGCTCGGATGTAGTCGCCGGGACGCAGCCCGGCCCGTGCGGCGGGGGAGCCATCGCGGGTCGCGATCACCCGGAGGTAGTACTGGCGCGTCAACTCGATCCCGGCGTGAGCGGATCCGTTGGCGTCACCGTTCCCGAAGGCCTTGACCTGCCCCGGCGTCAGGTACGCGCTGTCCGGGTCCAGGCCGTCGGCCAGCCCGTGCATGGCGCCGTGCATCACGTCGTCGACCTTGACGTCTTCGACGTAGTTATTGAGGATCAGCGTGATCACGTCCTCGAAGATCCGCAGCGACTGGTAGCTGTCTTCGCGCGCGATCGCCTTCCCCATGAAGCCGCCGACGACGGCGTAGGTGATGACCGGCAGCGAGACGAACAACACCGCAAGGCGACCGCGGGATTTCATGGTTGGCTCCTGAGCCATTGTAGGGGATCGACGGGCCGCCCGTCGATGCGCAGCTCGAAGTAGGCGGCGGGCGCTCCCGTTGGCCCCAGTCCCGACTCGCCGACCACGGCGCCACGGTCCACGGCGGCCCCCACCTCGACCGTCGCTCCCAGCAGATGCCCGTACAGCGAATACGCCTCCCCGCCGTGGTCCACGATCACCAGCGTGCCGTACCCCGTGAATGGCGCCGCGAAGGCGACCGTCCCCTCGTGGACGGCATGCACGGGACTGCGCAGGGGCGCTCCGACCTCGATACCGTTTCGGACGATGGCCGTGCCGAAACGGTTGGAGGGGGCGCGGCCGAAGCGGCTCAGGACCGGGCCGCGGACCGGCCATTCCAGGTCGCCACGGAACGGGCCGATGGGCAGCGTGGGCGTGGTGGCGGGGATCCCGGCCGCGAGGCCGCTCACGGCCTGCTGGAGCGCCTGCCGTGCGGCATCGAGTTCTTCCACATATTGCGCGGCGACGTCGCGGCGGCGATCGATGTCTTCGAGGCGGGAGTTGCGGGCGGCAATGGCGCGCGCCAGTTCCTGCGCCGCCGTCGCGGCGGTGAGCTGCAACTGGGCGGCCTTCTCCCGCGTGGCGGCGAGTTCGACCACCACGGCCCGCTCCTCCGCGACGATCCGGCGGTGCGACTCGAGGCGCAGCTGATCGAGCCTCGCCATGGCCGCGACCCCGCGGCTCATGCGTCCCCAGTCGCGAACATCCTCCGCGCCAAGCAGCAGCCGCGCGTACCCGCCACGGCCGCGCTTGTAGAGCTCAACCAGTCGCGTTTCGACGGCCGGCGTCTGGGCGACCCGCTGCGCGGCGAGAGCATCGGCGCGCGCCGAGGCCGACTCGAGCGCGGTCGTGGTCTCGGCGAGCGCGGCGTTCGCTTCGGCCAGTTCCTCGGCGCGGATCGCCCGATCGATCTCGAGCCGGCGCAGATCGACCAGCACGCTTCGCGCTTCGGCAGCCAGCCGGTCGGCCTCGCGCTGCAACGCCTGGATGCGCTCGGTCGCGCGCGCGGCCCGCGCCGCCGCGTCCTGCGGGGGCGCCGGCGGCTGAGCCGCCAGGGCGGCGGCCCAGGCCATGAGCATCACGAGGACGACACCACGCGTCATGCCGCGAAGCATATCAGGCGTGTCCTCGAGGATCCCGTTCGACCGCGCATCGCCGCGCATACGGACCACCCGCTACGGCTCCGGTCCGAACAGGATCACCTTCAGCACGAACGCCAGCGAGAACGCCGAGACGACGAGCGCCAGCATGCGGATGAGCGCGGTGCGGGTCCCGAGCGCCCGCTGCGTGATCGTCTGGACCGGTTGCCAGGCCAGGAAGAACAGGAAATACGATCCGACGACGCCGACGAAGTCGCCGAGGCCGAGTTGTGTGACAAGGATGACCGGCAGCAGCGTCAGCATCGAGACGCCCCCGAGCCACATGCCGCCGGTCAGCCAGAGGAGCTCGCCACGGCTGATCGGGACGGGTGGCGATGCGCCGGACGGGTGAGGCGACGGGTCGGATGGTGGCGGTGCGGCGGCAGCCTCGGTGGTCATCCGGGTAGCGTATCAGGACTCCCGTTCCGGCTTGTGGGTGGGTGGCGAGCCCGGGGGCGAGGGGGCACGAACTGGTGACTAGAAGAGCGGCCGGCCGTCGATGTCCTCGGGAATGGCGAGTCCGAAGTACTTGAGGACTGTCGGGGCGATGTCGATCAGCCGCGTCTGCGGGCGCGACGGCCGGAGGCTCGAGATCAGCACCCCTGGCGTCGTCTCGAAATCCGAGGAGCCATGATCGCCGCTCCACTTCCGCATGTTGGGCTCGATGAGCTGAGGCGGCGCGCCGCCGAGCGCGGTCTGCCACGAGGTGCGATAGCCCGACTCGAGTCCGATCTGCAGATCGGGCGCGGCCCCAATGTGGGGGCCGTGATAGATGTCGTCGCGTTTGTATGCGTTGCGGACGATACGCGCGCCGGTGCGCGGGTCGCGCATCTCGAGGAGCGCCGCGGCGATCTCGTCCACGAGCAGGTCCCGATCGGCGCCCGGCGCGACGATCCCCTGGCCTTCCCGGCCCCGCTCGTTGACATAGATCTGGCCGAGCCCCATCGCATAGGCCCGCGTGCGGCTCCAGTCCACATGTTCCCAGAACGTGCCCCCGCCAAACAGATCGTCGAGCGTCTTGTCGCCCGTCCCCTGGCCCTTCAAGGCCATGTAGCCCTGCTGCACGAGCCAGGTGTTGAGGTTGACGGCGTACCTGAACGAGTGGAACCCGTGGTCCGAGACCACCATCACGGCGGTGTCCGCATCGAGCCTGGCGAGCACATCGCCGAGAAACGCGTCGGACTTCCGGTAGACCTCTTCGATGGATCCGCCGTAGAGCCGCGCGAGCTCCGCGTCGTACATCGGGTGCTGCGGATCGATGAGGCGCCACATCATGTGCTGCACGCGGTCGGGGCTCTCGATGACGCCAACCAGCAGGTCCCAGTTGCGGGCGTCGATCCGGCTCAGGATGACCTGCGCACGGTCGTCGAACGCCCGGTGCAGGTCGTCGAGGAAGGTCTGCTCGTCCAGCCGCTCCTCGTTGAGCGCCCAGGTCGCCTCGGCCCAGCCGAGCGTCCGGTAGTGGCCGAGCCGCTGGTACAGATCGCGCGCGAACGAGGCTGGCGCTGACATGTCGGTGGGCGGGCGATCCGGATGCCAGTTGACCGGCGAGACGTAGAGCTGCAGCTGCTGTCCGGCCGTCGCGAGATAGAACTGCGTCATCCCCCGCAGCCGCACGAACAGGTTCACGCGAAAGTCGAGCTCGACCCAGCGGCTCCACTGCGCTTCACCGAGGTGGATCGTCTGGCCCTGGATGTTCACGTTGGCGGTTCGCGCTTCACGGTTCCAGGTGACGCTGAACGGCACCCGCACATCCTGCTGCGACACCAGCTCACGGATCGCCGCCTCGTCGTCTTCGGTGCGGGCGGCCTTCTCGTGCAGCGCGCGCAGCTGCTGCCGGACGATCGGGTTGGGCGGACCCACGAGCGCAGCGCGCGCGTCGTTGCCGTCGAAGACCAGCCGGTGCAGCAGCCCGCCAAACTCGGTGCTGCCCTCCTCGAAGCGCGACAAGTCCGTGGCGAAGTAGTGGAACGTCCCCATCGTGCCGCGGATGTCGGGCAGCGGCAGGCCCGACAGCAGTTCGCCGTTCGGGACGGTTTCCGGCGGGAACGTGACGGGCACGGTCAGGATGCTCGACCGCACGCCGGCGCGCCCCGCGGTCACCCAGAACGACGTGCCACCGCGCGTGGAACGCACGCGCGCGCGGGCGGCCGGAAACGTGTTGAACAGGAAGCGCGGCGGCTCGCGTTCCACCATCGCGAGATCGGGCAGGTACGTCTCCGGATCGCGCACGAGGAAGTCGTAGATGTTGTGCTTGCCGGCGTTCATGCCGGTGGCGAACGACGCCCACGCGGTGGGCGATTCGGGCGAGTGGCTGGTTTCGAGTCGATGCAGCCCGCCGGCCTCGGCCAGCTGTGCCATATGCGGGAGCTTGCCCTCACCCATCCACCGCTCGACCAGATCCGGATCGAGTCCGTCGAAGCCGAGGATGACGAGTTTCTGAGAGACGCCGCCCGAGGGCGGCGCGCCGCCACACGCGCCGGCGGTGGCGACCGCCGCGGCGGCAACGGCGATGGCGAGCCGGCGCATGACGGGGGATTATACGGGACTACGAGCACAGCGGGCCCACGGACGACGTGAGCCGACGCGTGCTGCGAGCCCACGATGCCGCAGGCCGAGCCCGTATACTGTCTGAGTGCGCGTGCTCGGCATCGACTACGGGCTGCGGCGCGTGGGGCTCGCGTTGAGCGATCCGACAGGGACGCTGGCGTCGCCGTGGCGCCGGCTCGACCGGCGCGGGTCCGAGGACGATCTCGTGCGTGCGCTTGCGGCCGAGGTGGAGGCGCTCGCCGCCGCCGAGGATGGGCTCGAGATGGTGGTGGTCGGGTGGCCCCGGCGACTGGACGGCGGCGCTCACGATCAGACCGCGCGTGTCGAGGCGTTCGCCCGCGCGCTGGGGGCGCGAACGCCGGTGCCGGTGGTGCTGCAGGACGAACGGCTGTCGAGTCACGAAGCGCAATCCCGTCTGGCCGTGCGCGAACGTGACTGGCGGCGGCGCAAGGAGAAGCTGGATGCCGCCGCCGCGGCGGTCATCCTCCAGGACTTTCTCGACGGCCGCGCCGTGCCTGCGCGTGCCGATCATGACGAGGGTTGACGAACCGTGCGTCGATTTCTGCTGTGGTCGCTCGCCGTCATCGCGGTGGCCTGCCTGGCGCTGGCGGTTGCCGTGGGCTCCCTGCATCGCCAGGCGAACGAGGCCTTCCGGGGCTTCGACGAGGCGGAGCGATTCGTCGAGATCCCGTCCGGCGCCGGGTCACGGGCGATTGGCGAGCAGCTCGTGGCGGCCGGTGTCGTGCGGGATGATCTGACCTTCCGCGTGGCGCTCTTTCTGACCGGAGAGGCTCGCGCGCTCAAGGCGGGCGAGTACCGCTTCAGCGAACCGCTCAGCGCCGTGGCCGTGGTTCACCGGCTGGCCCGGGGCGACGTGTATACGCGTGCCTTGACGTTCCGCGAGGGGCTGACGGCCGCCGAGATGGCGCGCCACTACGAGGAGCGCGGTTTCGGCACGGCCGAGCGCTTCCTCACCGCGGCTCGCAACACCGCCCTCATCGAGGATCTCGACCCGGACGCCCGGGATCTCGAGGGCTACCTCTTCCCGAACACCTACCCTCTGTCACGCACGGCGACGGCCGACGATCTGGTCCGCCGGATGGTGGCGCTCTTCCGCAACGCCATGGACGAGGAACTGCGCAGCGAGGCGGCGCGGCAGGGGTTCAGCGTGCGCGAGGTCGTCGCGCTGGCGTCGCTCATCGAGAAGGAGACCGGGCTCGAGGAGGAGCGGCCGCTTGTGGCTGCCGTGTACCGGAACCGCCTGCGCATCGGCATGGGCATGCAGGCCGACCCGACCGTGATCTACGCGCTGATGCTCGCGGGCCGATGGGACGGCAACATCACCCGGGCCGACCTGCAGTTCGATTCACCCTACAACACATACCGCTATCGCGGTCTCCCGCCGGGCCCGATCGCGAATCCCGGGCTCGCGTCGCTGCGCTCCGCGCTCGCTCCGGCGGATGTCGACTATCTCTATTTCGTCAGCCGCAACGATGGCTCGCACGTGTTCTCGCGCACGCTCGCCGAGCACAACCGCGCCGTCCGGGAGTGGCAGATCGAGTACTTCAGACGCCTGAGACGCCCGCAGTGACGGCGTCTGCCTCGTGGGCCCGCTATGACGCGCGGAACCCCCACTTGAGCTTCTCCGCGAGCACCTCGAAGTACGTGCGGCTGGTCGCCCGCACGAGGCGCAGCGGGCGCGGCGCACGGGAGATGGTCACCTGGTCGCCGGCGCGCAGCGGAAAGCCCGACTGTCCGTCGAACGTCACGTACACCTCTGCGCCGTCGTTCGACTCGGCCGGCTGCACCCTGACGTCCCGCGAGGCCGGCAGCACGATCGGCCGGTTGGTCAAGGTGTGCGCCGCGATCGGCGTGAGCACGACGGCGTCCATCGCCGGGTGCACGATCGGACCGCCCGCCGCCAGGTTGTACGCCGTCGACCCCGTCGGGCTTGCCACGATCAGGCCGTCGGCCTTCACCGTGGTGACAAACTGCCCGCCGACACTCACGTCGAGGGAGATCAGGCGCGACAGCGCCGTCCTCGTGAAGACAATGTCGTTCAGCACGACATGGCGGTCGACGGAGCCGTCGCCGTGCGCCGTCGTCGCGGACAGCATCATGCGCTCGTCGTGCCCCACGTGCCCCTCGAGGACGGAGGTCAGGGCCTCGTAGATCTCTTCGCGGCGGATTTCCGTCAGGAAGCCCAGGCTGCCGTAGTTGACGCCGAGGATGGGCACGTCCCGTTCGGCTTTCGCGATGCAGTCGGCCATGGCGAGCAGCGTGCCGTCCCCGCCGAGCACCAGGACCATGTCCACGCGAGCCGCCATCGCCTCGCGGTCGGCCACCTGGCGCTCGCCCGGCGACAGCAGCGCGGCGGCCTCCGGCGTCCACCACGTGTCGACTTCGCGCGCCGCGAACCAGCGCTCGAGCTCGATCAGGACCGGCGCCGCTTCGTCCAGCCGGTGTTTCGTGACCACGCCAATCGTCATGGGCGGATTGTGTCACGAACTCTCGTGCATGCGCCCGGCGCGAGTTCCGGACAGGCCCGGTGACCTGCTACGACACTTCGGGGATGTCGTCTGGACCGAGATGGAGCAGGAACTCCTCGTTGCCCTGCGCACCTGTGATGGGTGAGGCGATCATGCCGCGCCGGGCGAGACCGGCGTCCCGTGCTGCCGCGGTCACCTCGTCGATCACGCGCGCGTGCACCGCCGGATCCCTCACCACGCCGCGCGCGCCGACGTCCCGCCTCCCGGCCTCGAACTGGGGTTTGACGAGCGCGACGACGTCGGCAGTGGGCGCGAGCAGCGCCGGCAGCACCGGGAAGATCAGGCGCAAGGAGATGAACGAGACGTCGATGGTCACGATCCCCGCGCCGGCGCCGAGGTCGGGAAGCGTCTCGCGGCGCAGGCCACGCGCGTTCATGCCTTCGATCACCGTGACACGCGGGTCGGTGCGGAGCCGCCAGTGCAACTGGCTGTGGCCGACGTCGAGCGCGATGACGTGCGCGGCGCCCCGCGCGAGCAGCACGTCGGTGAATCCCCCCGTTGAGGCGCCGATGTCGAGCCCCAGCCGGTCTGTGACATCGATGCCGAAGGTCTCCAGGGCATGAGCGAGCTTCAGCCCCCCCCGGCTGACCCACGGATGATCGGGGCCGACGACGCGCACATCGGCGTCTGCCGGGACCATCGTACCGGCCTTGGCGGCTCCGTGCCCGCCCACATCGACTTGCCCCGCCAGGATCAGGGCGCGCGCCTTCTCGCGAGACTCGACGAGGCCGCGCTGGACGAGGAGGGTGTCGAGTCGGGAGCGCTTCATCAGCAATCAGCCATCGGCGGTCAGCGGGCGGTTGGCCGCTTGACTACGCCTTCCGTTCCACGATCCAGTGCGCGATGTCCCTCAGAGTCGAGTCGAGCAGGCCGGCATCGGCGAGCGCGGCCTCGGCGCGCGTGAGGCATCCGCCGGCCAGCGCGCGCGATCGCTCGATCCCGTAGATGGCCGGATACGTCGGCTTGCCCGCGGCGGCATCCTTGCCCGCCGTCTTGCCGAGCCCGGCCGTGTCGCCTTCGACGTCCAGGATGTCATCGACGATCTGGAAGGCGAGCCCGACCTCCGCGCCGAAGCGGCCGATGGATTCTGCAAGTGTCGCAGACGCGCCTGCCATGGTCGCCCCGGCCAGCGCCGATGCCCGGATCAACGCGCCGGTCTTGCGCGCGTGCATGGCCTCCAATGCGCCGGCGCTCATCGGGGCGGCACCCGCACCGTCAACGGCAGAGAGGTCCAGGGCCTGCCCACCGACCATCCCGGCCGGCCCCGCGGCTTCCGCAATCAGGAGGATCGCCTGTAGCTTGCGCGCCACGATCGCGGGATCGTCGCTCTGGGGATCCCGCGCCAGGACCAGAAACGCCTCCGCGTGCAGTCCGTCTCCGGCAAGCACCGCCATGCCCTCCCCGTACACGACATGCAGCGTCGGCCGCCCCCGGCGCAGCTGGTCGTCGTCCATCGCCGGCAGGTCGTCGTGGATCAAGGAATAGGTGTGGATCATCTCGATCGCGCACGCCGCGGGCATCGCGAGGCGCCGCGCTTCGTCGCGCGACTGGCCCGACCGGTCGGCCACGGCCTCGGCGCCAGCCAGCACGAGCAGTGGCCGCATGCGCTTGCCCCCGCCGAGCAGGCTGTAGCGCATGGCGTCGAGCACGACAGGCGGGCTCGCCGGCGGACCCGTCAGGCACCTCTCGAGGGCCTGTTCGATCTCGCGGCGCCCCTCTTCGAGAAACGCCGTCAAGCGATCCGCGATCACCGCGGGTCCCCGCCCTCGTCGTCCAGCCCGAGCGCGGCGGGCGCGGTCTTGACCTCGCCTCGCTCGTTGACGATCTCGATGCGGCGCTCCGCATCCTCGAGCCGTGCGTGGCAGAAGCGCGCCAGCTGCACGCCCCGCTCGTAGAGCTCGAGGGAGGCCTCGAGCGTCAGGTCGCCTTCCTCGAGCGCCTTGACGATGGTTTCGAGCTCGGCGATCGCGCCTTCGAAGTCTTTGATGGTGGACATGACGATGGATGCCTCAGTGCTTCAGGTGCCGCCGGCGCTCTCCTGCGGTGCTCAAGGGCTCTCCTGATCCCCGGCCCGGGTGCGCACATTCGTGACCGTGGCGTCGAGTTCGCCGCGTGCCAGCGTCACCCGCACGGCGGCGCCAGGTTCGAGCGTGGCGGCGTCCCGGACGATCACTCGACGATCGGCCGACCAGCACACCGCGTAGCCGCGGCCGAGCACCGCCAGGGGACTCAACGAGTCGAGACGGCCCGCGAGCGTGCCCAGCCGCGACGATGACCGGTGGCGGCGGTTTTCGAACGCACGACGCAGGCGCGCGTCCAGCGCGACGATCCGTGTGCGTACCGCCGACAGCCGGTGGCGCGGGCTCTGCGATTCGAGTCGGCGGCGCGCGGCTTCGATCCGTCGCCGGCGACGCTCGAGGCTGGTCAGGGCCATGCGGTCGATGGCGGTGCCAAGCTCGGTCACGTCGCGGGCGCGCAGGGCAATGCGGCCGCGAAGGCCCGCGAATCCGGGCCGCGCGATGGCGGCGTGCAGGCGCGTCTCGAGGCGGCGCAGCCGGCCAGCGACCGAGGCGTCGAGCCGCCCGGCCAGCCGGTCGATGCGTGCCACGAACTCGTCCTTGCGCCCGACCACGATCTCGGCCGCTGCCGACGGGGTGGGGGCGCGGAGGTCGGCGACGAAGTCGGCGATCGTCCAGTCGGTCTCGTGGCCCACGGCCGAGATCACGGGCACCGCCGAGGCGGCAATCGCTCGCGCGACCACCTCCTCGTTGAATGCCCACAGGTCCTCGATCGACCCGCCGCCGCGTCCGACGATGACGACATCGACTCCCGCCAGCCGGGTCACCGAGGCGATCGCGCGCGCCACCTCCAGTGCGGCGCCGTCACCCTGCACGCGGGATGGCGCGATGATCAGGTGCGCATTCGGATGACGCCGCCGGAGCACCCGCACGACGTCGCGCAGCGCCGCGCCGTCGATCGAGGTGACGAGGCCGATCCGGCGGGGGAGTGCCGGCAGCGGGCGCTTGCGCGCCTCGTCGAAGAGGCCCTCGGCGGCCAGGCGCTTCTTCAGCTGCTCGAACGCGACCTGCAGCGCGCCGAACCCCTGCGGCTCCATGTGCTCGCAGACGAGTTGGTACTCGCCACGAGGGTCGTACACGCTGATCCGTCCACGCACGGTGACGTGGAGGCCGTCCTCGGGCTTGAAGCGGAGCAGCCGGACCGCCGATCGGAACATGACGCCCTTCAACTGGGCGCCGCTGTCCTTGAGCGTGAAGTAGAGATGTCCGGTGTTCCAGATGCGCGCCCCCGACAGCTCGCCTTCGACCCAGACCTCCGGGAACCGGCCTTCGACGAGTTGGCGCAGGTCCGCGGTGAGCTCGCTGACCGACTGGACGCGTCGCATCGGCGGCGCAGGGACGTGCACCGGCGCGGGGTCGGGATCGTCGAACGGCAGGCCCTGGCGGGCCGTCACGGCACCGCCGGTGCGGCCGAGAGCGCCGCCAGTTCGGCCAGCGCCTCGGCGCCAAGGCTGACCCGCTCGATCGCCATCGCGCGGCCGCTCTCGACGTCGGCCGTCACGATGACGGCGTTGAGGCGCGGATCCCCGGTGGCCGGCTCGAACCGCGTGGGGAGCCCGGTGAGGAAGCGATGCAGGACGGCCGCCTTCTCGACACCAATCACGCCGTCGTGCGGGCCGGTCATGCCGACGTCTGTCAGGAACGCGGTGCCGCCCGGCAGCACGCGGTCGTCTGCCGTCTGCACGTGCGTGTGCGTCCCGACGACGGCCGTCACGAGGCCGTCCAGGTGCCAGCCCATGGCGACCTTCTCCGACGTGGCTTCCGCGTGGAAGTCCACGAAGATCACCTGCACTCCGTCCGCGCGGAGGCGCAGCGCTTCGCGCCGGGCAAGCGTGAACGGGTCGTCGATGTTGGCGAGGAACACGCGGCCCATCACGTTGATGATGCCGACCGGCACATCACCGCGACCGCGGACAACGGTCACCCCCTGGCCTGGCGCGCCATCAGGGTAGTTGGCCGGGCGGAGCAGGCGCGGCTCCCGAGCGATGTACTCGAGGGCTTCCTTCTTGTCCCAGACGTGGTTGCCCGAGGTCATGACATCGATGCCGAAACCGAAGAGCTGATCGCCCACCTCGCGCGTGATGCCGAACCCGGCCGCCGAGTTCTCGCCGTTGGCGATCACGAGGTCGATGGCATGGGCCTGCACGAGGCCCTTCAGTCCCTGGCGGACGAGTTCACGTCCGGGCCGCCCGAAGATGTCACCAATAAACAGGAGCCTCATGACCGGGACCTGTCTCCAGCGCCGGCGGTCTCGACCGGCACGAGGAACTCACGCCCGCGCCGGTCCTGAATCTTCGGCAACGCGATCCGCAGCTCGCCATCCTTGAGGCGCGCGCTCGCGCCGGCGGCATCGACGGCGGCGTGCACCCGCACGGCCCGCACGAACCGGCCGAAGTCGCGCTCGACCAGGTGGAAGCTCGCAGGTCCCGGCGTGAGCGCCGGCCGCTCCTTCTCGCCCACCACCAGCACCAGCCCGCTCTTGACGAGCACACGGAGGCCGTCCGCGCGCACGCCGGGCACGTCCAGCACGAGTTCCAGCCCCTGTTCGGTCTCGAAGACATCGAGCAGCGGCAGGCACTCGCCGGAGACGGCCTGACGGCGATCGGGGTGACTCCTGGCGAGGTCGTCGAAGAGGCGCCGGACCTCAGGTCCGATGTCGCCGACATCTGTCGACACGAGCAGGCGGGAGTAGGGTGACATGGGGTTCGACCGAGGGTCACGCCATTGTATCGCGGGCATCCGCCGCCAGTACCGCGCCCAGCAGCACCTGCGCGCCGCGGGCGCAATCGTCCCACGACGTCCGCTCGTCCGGCGCGTGGCTGACGCCGCCGATGCTCGGGACGAAGATCATCCCCATCGGGCCGAGGCGCGCCATCATCTGCGCGTCGTGGCCCGCCCCGCTCGGCAGGCGCAACGCGGCGAGCCCTTCGTCGCCGGCCGACTGGATGATTGCCTCCTGCACGCGCGGCGCCGCGACGGCCGCGGCGTTCTCCGATACCTGACGCATCGCCATCGTCGTGCCGGTCTCCTGTGCGATCGAGGCGAGACGCTCCCGTATCTCGTCGGCCATCAGCGTCAGCAGCTCCGCCGAGAGATCACGGAGTTCGACGATGAAGGTGACCTCGCCGGGGATGACGTTCGGCGCGTTCGGCATGACGTCGAGACGGCCGACGGTGGCGACCTGCGCGCCTTGCCGCGACGTGCCGACCGCCCGCACCACCAGCACGGCGCGCGCCGCAGCCACAAGCGCATCCTGTCTCTGGTCCATGGGAGTCGTGCCGGCGTGATTGGCCTTGCCCCGGACGCGCACTTCATGGCGATGGATGGCGACGATGCCGGTGACGATGCCGATCGGGACGCTGCGCGCTTCGAGCGTGCCCCCCTGCTCGATGTGGAGTTCCAGATAGCAGTGATGTGACCCCGGCTGCCTGACGGCGTCTGCGAGCTGGTCCGGCATGCCACCGATTTTCGCGATCGCCTCGGCGCGCGTCATGCCATTCCACGTCTGATCGAGGACGCCCGCGGGAAGGTCACCCGCGACGATGCGGCTGCCCGAGAGGCCCTGAGTGAATGCCACGCCCTCCTCGTGCGCCCAGACGGCCAACTCGAGAGGATGGCGCGTGGAGCGCCCCGCGGCCTGGCAGGCTTCGATGACCTCGAGCGCGGCCAGGGACCCGAGGCTGCCGTCGAAGTTCCCGCCGCTCGGAACGGTATCGATGTGGGATCCGAAGACGATCGGGGGTCGCGCCGGATCCGTTCCGCCCCATCGCCCGAAGATGTTCCCGGCGGCGTCGATGTGCGGTTCGAGGCCGGCGGTCCGCATCTCCTCCATGAACCATCCTCGCGCCGCCACGTCGGCGTCGGAGTACGCGACGCGGCTCACCCCATCCGCAAACGTTCCCCCGTCAGGCCTGCCGTACGTGCTGAGCTGTTCGAGGCGTGCGCGCAGGCGGGCCGGCTGGATGGCCAACCGCGGCTGAGAGGCGACCGCGGGTGTCCAGGCCGCTGCCGCGGCCGTCAGGGCGAGGAACTGGCGCCGGTTCATGAGGGAATACTATCAAGGTGCCGTGCACGGGGGCGGGCCGCCGGAGGGGCTCGGCCTTACACCATCCTCGCCAGGATCGGCACCGCAACCACGGCAACAACGATCTCGAGCGGGAGGCCGACGCGCCAGTAGTCGCCGAATCGGTAGCCCCCCGGCCCGAGGATGAGGGTGTTGTTCTGGTGTCCGATCGGCGTGAGGTAGGAACTCGACGATCCGATGGCGACGGCCAGCAGCAGCGGGTCCGGCGAGATGCCGACCGACGCGGCCATGCTGATCGCGATCGGAGCCATCACGAGCGCCGTGGCGGCGTTGTTCATCACGTCCGACAGCACCATCGCGAGCACGAGCATCGTCGTGATGAGGACGGTGGGATTCTCGCCCACGATGACGACCACCGCGCGGGCGACAATCTGCGCTGCGCCGCTCGTTTCCACGGCCGCGCCAATCGGGATCAGTGCTCCGAGCAACACCAGCACGGGCCAGTCGATCGCCTCGTAGGCGCTGCGTGGGTCGATGATGCCCAGGAGCAGGTAGAGGGCGGTGGCTGTGGCCAGGGCGGTCGTGGGCGCCACGGCGCCCGTCGAGGTGGCGGCGATCGCGGCGAGGAACAACGCGGCGGCCATGAAGGCGCTCGGCCGGCTGCCGAGCCGGACGGCCCTGTCGGCGAGCGGGGCGAGGCCGAGCGCGGCCACCGCGTCGCCAACCCGCGCGCGATCCCCCTGAAGCAGCACGACGTCGCCGGCGGCGAGCACCATCGTGCCGAGGTGATCGTGGATGGGCGTGCCGGCCCGTGCCACCGCGATCAGGCTGACACCATGGCGGTCGCGGAGTCGCAGTCCCTGGGCAGATCGGCCCACCATCAACCCTCGAGGGAGGATGACCGCCTCGACAAGCGCGAGCTCGTCCTCCCGCAGGTGCTCGACGGCGGTCTGGCGGCCCTCGAGCGACAGATCCAGTTTTGCGACGAGCGGTTCGATCTCCGCGGCGGTCCCGCGAAGCAGCAGCGTATCGCCCGAGCGGATGTGAATCCACGAGGCGGGCTGCGGCCACCGGCGCCCGTCGCGTTCGAGGGCCACGATCTCGACGTCCTCGGCACGGTCTTCGAAGTGCGCGATGCTCATGTCTGAGGCCCTGCTGCCGGAGGGCACCAGCACCTCGACGACGTACGGCGCCACGTCGAAGAGGTCTTCGGCGGAGCGCTGCCCCTTGCGCCCCGAGGGCACGAGCCGCCAGCCGACGAACGTGAGAAACGCCACGCCGGCGGCCGCCACGGGGACGCCAACGGCGGCGAAGTCGAACATGCCGAACGGCGTGCCCAGCGCATCCCCGCGCGCGCCCGAGATCACGATGTTGGGCGGTGTGCCTATCAGCGTCATCGTGCCGCCCAGCATCGTCGCGAATGACAGCGGCATCAGGACCAGCGCCGGGGACACGCCTCCGCGGCGGCAGACGCGAATCGCGACCGGCATGAGGAGCGCGAGGGCGCCCACGTTGTTCATGAAGGCCGAGAGCACCGCGCCGATGACGCACAGCGCGCCGACCAGGAGCGTCGGCGATTTCGTATTCGGGATGGCATGCTGCGTGACGAGCTCCACGACGCCCGCCCGTTGCAGGCCACGGCTGAGGACCAGCACGAGCGCCACGGTGACGACGGCCGGATGGCCAAAGCCCGAGAACGCGGTGGCCGCCGGCACGAGGCCGAGGAAGATCGCCGCCACGAGCGCCGTGAACGCCACCATGTCGTAGCGCCACCGGTCCCAGATGAACAGCGCGAGGATCCCGGCCATCAGGCCGAGGGCGAGCACCTGATCGAGCGTCACGGGCATGGGGGTGTCGTGATTATATGGAAGGCGCGCAGGCGGACCGCGTCGCGATCCCCACGGCGCACTTCCGTGAGCTTCTCCCTGCCCTGATCAGTCGGCCCGGAGCGCGACCGCTGGATCGATGAGGGTGGCCCTCCGCGCGGGACCGGCGATCGCCAGCGCCGTGGTGAGGGCCAGCACCATCGGGACGAGCGCGAATGTGATCCCGTCGAGCGGCTCCACGCCGAACAGCAGCGTGGCCAGCAGCCGGCCGAGGACCGCGGCCAGCGCGAGCCCGACGGCCGCACCGGTGGCGATCACGGGGACCGCGCTGCCGACGACGGCACGGTACACGTCCCCGGTGGTGGCGCCGAGCGCCCTCCGGACCGCAAACTCGCGCGTGCGCTGCTGCACCGAATAGGCGAGCACGCCGAAGACGCCGACCATCGCCAGCGCGAGGGCCAGCCCGGCAAAGGCCATCACGAGGACGGCGCGGAAGCGGTGCCGCCCCGTCGCCTCCCACGCCACGTCTTCGAGGGTCTGGACGTTCCGGACGCCGACGATCTGGTCGTTGTCAATGCGGCCGATGGCCGCGCGCACGGACGGGACGAGCGCCTCCGCGCGCCCGGAGGCCGGACGTACCATTAGAAAGATGTCGCCTGGCGTGTCCTGGGCCAGCGGCACATACACCTGCACGAGGTCTTCGGTTTCGTTCGGACGGCCCTTCACCTGGCGGGCGACGCCGACGATCTCGCGGACGACCGCCGGGGCATCAGGCGCCGGCCGCAGCGCGATCCGAATGCCGACCGGGTCCCGCCCCTGGAGGTAGCGCCGCACGAACGCCTCGTTGACGAGGCAGACCGGCACCCCGTCGGCGATATCCCGGCCGTCGAAGCCCCGGCCGGCCACGATCGGCAGTTCCAGCGTGTCGAAGTACGACGGGCTCGCGATCTGATAGTCGGCCGACGGCGGCTGGCTCTCGGACGGCGGTGGGTCACCGACGATGTCGAAGAGCGTCGTACCCTGATAGGAAATGCCGAGCGGTACGGTGGTGGCCCACGCCACGCCGCGGACGCCGGGGATCGCGAGGACCTCGCCGGTCACCGCCTCGTAGAACTGGAGACGGGCCGCGTCGGTCGGGTAGCGCGATCCATGCGGATCGACAACCATCGTCAGCACGCTGTCGGCGCGATACCCGGGGTCGGCGCCCTCCACCGCCATGAGCGTGCGCAGCAGGAGCCCGGCGCCGAAGAGCAGCAGCACGGCGGTCGCGATCTGGCCACCGACGAGGACGCTCCGCAGGCGCATGCCGCCGCCCGTCGTCGTGCGGCCGTTGGCGGCCAGCGCTGGCGCGGGGGCGAGCCGGGTCGCCTGCCACGCCTGCGCCAGTCCGAACAGCAGCCCGACCAGCAGCGCCGCGCCCGCACAGAAGGCGACCAGCCGTCGATCGAATTGCAGGCTGACGGCCGGCGGCAGAAGCCCCTCTGGCAGCAATGCGGGCGCCGCGTCCAGGATTGCCGCGCCGAGTCCCAGACCGAGAACGCCGCCGAGCAGGGCGAGGACCACACTCTCCGTAACCAGCTGGCGCGCGACACGCGCGCGGTCGGCGCCGAGCGCGGCCCGCACGGCGAGCTCGCGCGTGCGCCCGGTGGCGCGGGCGAGGAGCAGGTTCGCCACGTTGGCGCAGCAGATGAGGAGGACGAACGCGACGACGCCCAGAAACAGCATCGCGGTCTGCCGCAGGTCGCCGCCGATGACAGCCTCGTTCAAAGGTTCAATCGTGACGCCCCGGCCCGTATTCGTCTGCGGGAATTCGCGGGCCAGCGCCGCGGCGACGGCCGACAGGTCCGCGTCGGCCGCCTCGAGGGTGACGCCCGGCTTCAGGCGCCCGACCCCCTGAAACACGTACACCCGGCGTGCCCCCGGCGGCGCGCCGTGGATCGGCAGCAACGCCCAGATGCCCGTACGGCCGAGCAGTTGCGCCTGGGCAGGCGCGACACCGACGATGGTGTACAGCGTTCCGTCCAGGCGAATGTCGGTGCCGACCACGCCGGGGTCCGCGCCGAACCGGGTGCGCCAGAGCCCTTCGCTCAGTACCACGACGTTGGCCGCCTCGGGGTCCTCGGACGCCAGGAACGTGCGGCCGACAATCGGCCTGACGCCGAGGGCGTCGAAGAACCCGGCCGTCACCCATTGGCGTGGAACGGACTCCGCGCTCCCGTCCGCAACGCCCATCATCATGGCGCCCACGTTGGGGATGAACCCGGCGACGACCTCGAAGCTGCGGTTGCGTTCGTGCCAGTCCCTGAGGTTGAGGGGGGAGATGGGCGCGGTGCGCGACGTGTCGGCGCGCTCCGAGAGCATGACGAGCCGGTCGGGGGCGGGGAGCGGGAGAGGGCGGAGAAGAGCCGCATCGACAAGCGCGAAGATGGCGCTGTTGGCGCCGATGCCGAGCGCGAGGGTGAGCGCCGCGGTCGCGGCAAACCCCGGCTGCTTGCGCAGCATGCGGGCCGCGTAGCGGAGGTCGAGCGCGAGGTCGGCGAGCAGCCGCCGGCGCGGCGCGCCAGGCGTGATGCGGCGTGGGACGTTTGCCTGACGCAGCGACCGCATGTAGAGGGCCAGCGCCTCCGGTTCGAGGAGCTCCTCGATGGCGAGGCGGCGCGCCTCGTCGTCACGATGGCCGTCGCGGCCGAGTTCCTCGTAGCGCTCCTCGAGGTGTTGCGACAGCTCCTCGACGATCTCGGATTCCCTGGCGGGGCCGAGGCGCAGCGAGGCGAGACGCGGGCGCACGTGGCCGGCCCAATCGGCCTTCGACGGACCCTGTTCCGATGACGCGTCAGACATGATCGACTCCCGTGACAAGTCCCATGGCATGAACGAAGGTCTTCCAGGTTTCGCGCTGGCGCGCCAGGACGCGCGCGCCTTCGGCCGTCAGACTGTAGAAGCGGCGGCGGCGCTCTCCCGGCTTCTCCACCCAGCGCCCCTGCAGCCATCCGCGTTCTTCCAGCCGGTAGAGGAGGGGGTAGAGGGACGCCACGTGAAACTTCAGCGTCCCGGCCGACCGCGTCTCGATGAGCTTGCTGATCTCATAGCCGTGGCGCGGCTGCGGTTCGACGATGGAGAGGATGATGAGCTCGGCGGATCCCTTCTTCAGCTCGCGGTCGAGCACGCGGGTGTCGATAGATGTCATAGCCACATATACTAAAGCCATCGATAGAAAGTTCAAGGGGGATGCGTTCGACAATACATGAGTGAAATACACTCATATTAAATGCTTGACATATGCTCATCATGGCCGTATACTCCATTCATCGCTACTTCGCGGGGAGGCATACATAGTCATGGCGAACAACAAGGTGATTGGGATCGACCTCGGGACGACGAACTCGGTGGTCGCGGTGATGGAAAGCGGGCAGCCCGTGGTGATCGTGAACCAGGAGGGCGCCAGGATCACTCCGTCCGTCGTGGGCTTCGCCAAGGACGGCGAGCGCCTCGTCGGCCAGGTGGCCAAGCGACAGGCCGTGACGAATCCCGAGAACACCGTGTTCTCGGTGAAGCGCTTCATGGGCCGCAAGTTCTCGGAGGTCGGCGCCGAAGCCGGCCGCATGCCCTACCGCGTGGCCGCCTCCGCCAACGGGGACGCCTGGATTGATGTGCGCGGTAAGCAGCACTCGCCGCCCGAGATCTCCGCGATGGTCCTCCAGAAGCTGAAGCAGGCGGCCGAGGACTATCTGGGCGAGACGATCACGGAAGCGGTCGTCACGGTGCCCGCGTACTTCAACGACGCGCAGCGCCAGGCCACCAAGGACGCCGGCAGGATTGCCGGCCTCAACGTCCAGCGCATCGTCAACGAGCCGACCGCCGCGGCCCTCGCCTACGGGCTCGACAAGAAGAAGGACGAGACCATCGCCGTATTCGACCTTGGCGGGGGCACCTTCGACATCTCGATCCTCGAGGTGGGCGACGGCGTGGTCGAGGTCAGGTCCACCAACGGCGACACGCACCTCGGCGGCGACGACTTCGACCAGCAGATCATCGAGTGGATGACCGCCGAGTTCCGGAAGAGCGACGGCATCGACCTGTCGAAGGACCGCATGGCGCTGCAGCGGCTGCGCGAGGCGGCGGAGAAGGCCAAGATCGAGTTGTCGTCCGTGATGGAGACCGAGATCAACCTGCCGTTCGTGACGGCGGACGCCTCGGGGCCGAAGCACCTGGCGATGAAGCTCACGCGCGCGAAGTTCGAGTCGCTGGTCGAGGACCTCGTGCAGCGCACGATGGGCCCCGTCAAGCAGGCGATGGCCGACGCGGGCGTCAGCCCGGCCGACATCGACGAGGTGGTGCTCGTCGGCGGGTCCACCCGCATGCCGCGCGTGCACGAGGTCGTGAAGGCGTTCTTCGGCAAGGAGCCTCACAAGGGGGTGAACCCCGACGAGGTAGTCGCGATCGGCGCGGCGCTGCAGGGCGGTGTTCTCGCCGGCGAAGTGAAGGACCTGCTCCTGCTCGACGTGACGCCCCTGTCGCTCGGCATCGAGACACTCGGAGGGGTGCTGACGCCGCTCATCCCGCGCAACACCACCATCCCGACGCGGAAGAGCGAGGTCTTCTCGACCGCGGCCGACAACCAGACCAGCGTGGAGGTGCACGTGCTGCAGGGCGAGCGCCCGCTGGCGCGCGACAACCGGACGCTTGGCCGGTTCCATCTCGTCGGACTCCCGTCCGCCCCGCGTGGCGTGCCGCAGGTCGAGGTCACCTTCGACATCGACGCCAACGGCATCGTCAACG
>CAZNOC010000053.1:0-20400 GCA_964574545.1 uncultured Bifidobacteriaceae bacterium
TCCCTACTACCCACTACCCACGACCCACCACCCACGACCCACGACCCACTACCCACCACCCACTACCCACCACCCACTACCCACTACCCACTACCCTCCGATCGGTCAGGAGAGCCTCCACGCGATGAGCGTGTCGGTGTCCTTCACGAACAGCCGGTTGCCGGTGACGGCTGGATGCGCCCACACAGCCGAGTCGGCGACCTGGTAGCGGCGCACCTCTCCAAGTCCGTCTGCGGTGGGACGCGCGACGATCAATTCGGCGTTTGTCGTACCCACGATCAGCCATCCGCCGGCCACCAGCAGCGAGGCATTGTCCGCCTCCCGGCCCCGGGTCACCCACGTCGTGGCGCCGGTGGCGGCGTCGAGCGCGAAGAACTGCCCCCGGTTGCGGTGAGAGAGCCCGAGGATGCGTCCCTCCACGATGACCGGTGAGCTCATGTACATCGACACCTGCTCGTTGTGCCAGACCTGCTCGGTTTCGAACCGAGCGCCCTTCCGCACGACGCGCACCGCCGTCGTGCCGTTCTCGAGGCCCGAGTACACGATCAGGTCGCCGGCCAGAAGCGGCGTCACCGAGTTCTGGTCGAAGTTCGTGGCGAACGGAATCTCCCAGAGCAGACGGCCCGAGTCGGCCTCGATCCCGACGATGCGCCGCTGCGATTGCGTGACGAGCTGCCTCGTTCCGGCGAGTGTCGCGACGATCGGCGACGCATACCCAGGCCCGTCGCCCTCCCAGCGCCACACCACGCTTCCTGTCGCCGCATCGAACGCCGTCAACGCGCCGTCGTCGTGGCCCCCGACGAAGGCCACGACGCGTGAGCCGTCGACGATGGGCGAAGTGGCGGTGCCGTAGAGAGGCAGCACCCCAGCGGGCGGCGTCCGCCACACGACCCCACCGGTCACGAGGTCCACGGCCGACAGGACGCCGGTGATGCCGAGCGTGAAGACGCGCGTGCCGCTGATGGCCGGCGTGGACTTCGGGCCGGGGCCGTGCCCGCGTGCGGCGGGGTTCATCGTGTAGGGCGCCGGATACCGATCCTCCCAGAGCGGCCTGCCCGACGCGACATCGTAGGCGGCGACGACCTCATCCTCACCCTGACGCGTGTGCACGACGACGCGTGAGCCGGCCAGGACCGGCGACGCGTGGCCGCTGCCCACGGTGACTTCCCACTGCTTGCTGATTTGCTCCGGCCATGCGGCGGGCGGCGCGAAGTCCGTCACTTGGGCATCGCCAGCCGCGCCTCGCCACTGCGGCCACGACTGGGCGACCGTGGCGGCAGGGAGGCCTGCGAGCAGGAGGACGGCCAGCATCTGGCCGGCCAGACGGCTGTCGGCTCTCGGTTGTCGGCTCTCGGCGCTTGAAGGGCTCTCGGCTTTCGGCTGTCGGCTTCCGGCGCTTGATGTCATCGTCTCGTCGCTCCGCTCCTTCAACGCTTCGCCTACGAATGGAAGCCCCCGCCTACCGACCCGGCCTGCGGGCAAGCGCCGACAGCCGAGAGCCGAGAGCCGGAAGCCGAAAGCCGATAGCCGATAGCCGATCGCTGATCGCGATCGCCTTTCTCACTCACTCTTGATCGCCGCCACAATCCCCGTGGACGTGGCCAACCGTGCGGCGATCATCGTGGCGATCAGGCCCGCGGCGACGACGACCGCGCCGACCGACAACAGGGTGCCGACTGGCACGACCCCGCCGCGTTCGGCCAGGGCCGGAGCAATCGCGATGAGCGCGGCGCCCGCGCCGAGCGCAAGGCCGCCGGCCAGCAGCCCCCCACTCTCGGCCAGCACGATCCGGTGGATGACGCCCGTCCGGTAACCGACCGCGCGAAGCAGGCCCAGCTCCCGACGCCGCTCGAGCACGTTACGCGCGAGCACTGCTCCCAGCCCGAGCGTGCCGACCAGCAGGCCGAGCGCGCCGAGCGCCTGGAACGTCGAGAGATAGGTGTTCTCCACCCGGTGATACGCGGCCAGCCGCGCCCGGGTTTCGATCACGTCCACGCCGAAGTCCGACAACCGGTCTTCGAGAAACGCGCCGACCTGGCTGGCGCGCGCCTCTGGTGCCTCGACCAGCCACACACGGTAGCCCTCGTGCCGCGGGAATAAGCGCGTGAAGGCCGCCTCGCCCATCACGACCTCCGACTGGAAGACGCTGTCGGCGAGCGTCGCGACCACCCGCAGCGTGACCTCGGCGTTGCCGGGAAGCGGCATCGAGAAGTCGTCGCCGAGCGACAGGTGGAACACGTACGTCAGCGAAGTGGCGTCCACGATGACCGGAACGGCGCCGTCCGCGAACGTGCGCTCGAGCAGCCGCCAGGGGTTGGCGTGCTCCTCGGGCGTCTCCGCGAGGGTGGCCGCAAACCGGAACCGCTGCGCGGCAACGAACTCTGGCGCGGGCGCGATGATGCGCGGCTGTTGCGGCCGGTACAGCGTGAGGCAGCTGGCCTCGTCGCCCGGCCGCAGCCGGAATCGTGCTACGCGCACATCGTCCAGACCCTCGTCCGGCAGGCTGAGTTCGGCGCGCCCGCCGGGCGTGTTGGGATCGTGCAGCAGCGGGGTCACCGATTCGGCCATCAGCGCGTAGCCGCCCGTGCCGCTGTCCGGTGCGAGCGACAAGGACGATGCGTCACGGCGGAACGCGCCGACCGTCACCAGCACGAAGGTGGCGAAGGCGATGAGCGCAAGCGAGAGGACGCTGCGTGTCGGACGCCAGCGGGCGTGGCGCAGCCCGAAGCGCAGCAGGATGGCCGGCTGGCCTGGCGCGAGAGACGACGGCGCCCGCGACCAGAGGCGCGCGGACGCGGCCGCCAGGCCCGCCACGAGCAGCGCGCCGCCTGCGACGAAGAACCCTGCCGTGTCGCCCAAGGTGCCGGTGACCGTCAGGCCGAGCGCCAGCGCTGCCGCCATCACCAGCGCCAGGCCGAGCCAGTGCCGTCGTCTGACGGAGGTGGCCGACAGCCCTTCGAGTTCGAGCCCCGATCCGAGCGCGCCGGCCAGCAGCGATCGGGTGCTGCGCCGCGTCATGCCGCCGAGCGCCGTGTGAAGCGCGGCGAGGCCTGCCGCCAGTGTGAGCGCGGCCCCGGCGGCGATCCACAGGGGCGTGACGTGCAGCTCGAGCGCGGTCGTGCCGACGGCATCCACCCACCACGTGCGCAGTCCGTACAGGATGACCGCCGCGTAGCCGATGGCCCCGGCGATGCCGAGCAGCACGCCGGCCACGGCGAGAATGGCACCCTCGCGCAGGAAATGGCCGCGCAGATCGGCGCCGGTGAAGCCCACCGCCGTCAACAGGCCGACCTCGCGTGCCCGTTGCTCGAGCCCGAGCGCGAAGAACAGGTAGGCCAGCAGCAGGCCCGACACGACGAGGAAGAAGCTGAAGTAGACGAAGTACTCGCCGAAGTCCGTCGTTCCTTCCGCCGCGGCGAGGCCATCAGCGCGTACGGCGCTCACCTGGATCCCCGCAGCTCCGGGATCCACCGATGCCCGAAGGTGGCCGGTGAAGTCCTCCGTGAACGCCTCCATGGACGGTCCGGCAGGCGCCGAGACGCGCACGGACGACACCGACCCGAAGGTGGACGGCCACAAGGTCTGTCCGGAGGGGAGCGCAATGAACGCCTTGGGCGCGGCGCGCCACTCGTCCCAGTAGTCCTCGTCGCGATCCCTGACGCGCGACAGGTCCACCGGGAACGGCGGGTCCCACGACATCACGTTCTCGGCGTCGGTGATACCAGGGTACTCGGGCGTCAGCGTACGGTCCCCCCCGGCGCCCGTCATCGGCACCACGCCCGCGTAGACGAACGATGCGCGGTGGGTTTCGAGACCTCGGTCGTCCGACCACAGGTAGTACTCGATCTCGATCGGCTCTCCCGGTTGCGGCTGCAGATCATCGACCGCCCACGCGTTCAGCCAGATGTAGGGCCCCGCCGCCGTATAGTCGGCTTCATCGGGTTGCCAGCCCTCGGGCCCCGACGCCTGGGCGTAGCGCGCGAGATCCATCGCCGCGATCGTGGAGTAGGGGATGACACCGCGTTCGGTGGCCACCGTGTTCGCGAGGTAGGTCAGCACCGGCAGCACCGTCGCACCCGTCCCTTCCGCGACGCCGCGGATGCCCCGGACGATGCCATCCGACAACAGGCCCGTGGCGCTCTCGACCACGAGAGATCGGGGGTCCTGGGCCGCACGCACCGACAGGCCCAGGTCGGCGAGCGTTGCGCGCTCGACGATCCGCGCGGTGAGGTCTTCGACCGAGGTCGCCGGACCCTCGCTGTCTTCACGTTCGCTGACGACAAGCGCGTTGACGCGGCCGTTCAGGCCGAGGTCCTGCTGCAGACGTGCCAGCGGCACGAAGATGGCGCGGACCTCCCCCTGGCCGGGGGCGAGCGAGAACTCGGCCAGCGACGCGCGGTCGAGCACGCGGTCCGTGCGCACCCGGATGCGCGCGCCGGCGTCCTCGCGCCGGCCTTGGAGCGTGCTGAGGGGAATGTCGGTGGGCCGCGCGACGCGCAGCAGCAGGCTGTCGTCCACCGCGGCCTCCAGCTCGCGTGCCAGCGCCGGGCTGAGAAACGCGTCACGCGCCTCTGGGGCCAGACCCTCGATGCCGTGGAAGCGGGCGAAGCGGTCGTCCACGCCGTAGACCGCCACCTGACTTGCCGTGCGACGGCCCGTCTCGTGCGTGACGACGCCTTGCATCACGACGAGGGGAGCCACGCCTGAATATCGAGCGGCGAACGCCTCGTCACGTTGCAGATCCCCGGCAAGGTCCTCGCGGACGAACGCCGTCGAGACCACGGCCAGGTCCGTCGCGCCCAGCCGCTCGAGGACGAGTCCGCGCAGGCTCTCCCGCACCGACGCGCCCACGACGAGCGCGCCGGCGAGCACGCTCACCGCTACAGCGACCCCCGCGACGACCATGAGGTGCGTGGCCCGGTAATGGCGCAGGCTCGCGACGACAAGACGCCATGTCACGGACGCACCGCCTGAAGCGTCCAAACACGAAGGCCACGAGGATACGAAGGACGCACGAAGCCCCTCATTGGACGGGCTATGCCCGCGCCTCGTGCGCCTTCGTGAACGTCGTGACCTTCGTGTTTGTACGTGGTCCTCATCGCGCCAGCTTTCCCGCGCTGATTCTCCAGCGCGTTCCGAACCGCGCCGCCAGTCCCTCGCTATGCGTCACCACGAGCAGCATCGTCTGCTGTTCCTGGTGGAGGCGGAGCAGGAGGTCGGCCACGAGGTCGGCGGTGGTGGCGTCGAGGTTGCCGGTGGGCTCGTCGCACAGCAGGAGACGAGGCTGCCGGATGAGCGCGCGGGCGATGGCGGCCCGCTGCTTCTCTCCTCCCGACAGCTCCGCCGGACGATGGTGGAGGCGGTGCGAGAGGCCGACCTGCTCGAGGAGCGCGGCCGCGCGCGCCGGGGCCTCCCGATCCGTTTCACCCACGAGCGTGGGGACGAGGACGTTCTCGAGCACCGTGCATTGGGGCAGGAGGCAGTGATCCTGGAACACGAATCCGACCTGCCGGTTGCGGAACGCGGCGAGCGCCGCGGGCTCGAGGTCGAACGGACTGGCGCCGTCGAAGGTGACCGTGCCGCTCGTGGGAGGCTCGAGGGCCCCGATGATGTACAGCAGCGTGCTCTTGCCCGACCCCGACGGACCCATGACGGCGGCGGACTCGCCGGGCGCCAGTCGGAGCGACGCCTCGTCGAGGACCGTGACCGGTCCCGATGGCGAGGGATAGGACTTCGAGACCTGCGACACCTCGAGCACGCGCCCTCCTGTCAGGTGACGGGAGCGGCCGCGGCGACCGGGTGGCCGGCGGCTTCCCGGTAGACGTCCACCATACGCTCCGCCATGCGGCCGATGCCGTAGTGCTCTCGCACCCCGGCCTGGCCGCGGCGCGCGAGCTCCTCGGCATGCTCGGGGTGCTCCCAGATCTGCTGCAGGGTGTCGGCGATGTCGGACGGCTGCTCGGACCGGGCGAGCAGCCCGCCCCCCGCCGTCTGCACCATCTCCGGGAACGCGCCGTGGTTGGGCTGCACGACCGGCACCCCCGCTCCCATCGCTTCGAGCACCGAGAGGCCCTTGGGCTCGTGGTAGCCGCTCGGGATGGAGAGGACATCGAGGCTCTCGAGGAACCGGAACTTCTGCGCGCGGTCGAGCGTGCCCTCGTACTTGAACTCCCCGGCGAGCCCCCACTCCTGGAGCCGGCGCTCGCAATCCTGCAGATACCGGCGTTGATCGCCGCCGAGATACCCCGCGGCCCGTAACCGTGACGGCGGCAGCCCGCGTTCCTGGCGCAGGATCCGGTAGGCCTCGACGAGGTTGTGCAGCCCCTTTTCCGGCGCGATCCGCGCGAAGTAGCCAATGGTGAACGGGTCTCGTCGCGGCCGCACGCCGTCCGGAAGCCCGGTCAGCGTGATGCCGAGCGGCACGGTGCGGATGCGTGCCGCCGGAATCCCGAGATAGTCCCGCATGAAGCCGGCATAGTAGGCGCTGACCGCCACGAAGAGGTCCACGTCGGACAGCTGCTGGCGGATGAGCGCCATGGCGTCGGTCCGATACGGTTCGGGCAGCCCTTCGAGGAAGAGGTCTTCCCCCTGCAGGGTGACGATGATCGGCCGGTTCAGCACGCGGCGAATGGGGGCGGCGAGCCCGATGAGGAGCGAGTTGGGAAGGTTCACGACATCCGGGCGAGGTTCGCCGTCGAGCCACGCCACGAGCTTCTCGACTTCCTTCCGCTGATACCCGCCCTCCCCCTTCAGCGTGGACACCGTGAGCGCGCCCAGCATGCGCGGGTCGGTCTGGATGGATCGCTCGGCGAACGCCTTGATGACGGACGGGGCGTCCCACACCTTGTCGAGCAGCCACGGCGTGTGGCGGAAGAACGACAGCTTCTGCTCCAGGTACACGCTGATGCCGCCGAAGAACACCCGCTGCGATCGGCTGACGTTCTCTTCGTCCGTGATGGTCGGCGTATACACCGGCAGCAGCGTCACCCGTTGCCCCTGACGGACCAGCTCCGAGGCCAGCGCATTGTCGCGCAGACAACTCCCGCAGTACATGCCCGCGGCGCCGGCGGTGAGTGAGAGGATGTTCATCACGCGAGCCGCTGGATCGCGCGGCGAGCGTAGAGGTGCTCGAACAGGTTGCCTTCGTGGGGCTGGTCCCATCCGATCTGCGTGGTCGAGATGGCGCCCAGGTTGAGCCGATCCACGTGTGGCGATGCCACGAAGCGGTCGGCGAACGCGCGGTCGGCGGTCATCACCGTGGCGACGAGCGTCGGGCCGAGGCACGACGGCAGGTCGCCCGGGTCCACTTCGACCACGCTGGCGTACGGGAACAGGAACTCGCGGTTGGCGAGCGAGTGGCCGCGGTCGCAGCGCACCACGGTCGGCAGCAGGTATGCGCCGCCGGCGTGTTCGGCGACGCGCGACGGACCGCGATAGGCGGCGGTCACGTCGCGCGCGGGCCGGGCCGTGGGCCCGTCGGCGCTGATCGCGGCAATCTCCGCGTCGATCATCGCCGAGATCCGCGTGGGCACGGACGGATCCGCGAAGGGCGCCAGCACGGCCTCGGGATCGTCGGCCGTTCGTGGCACGACGCGGGCCAGCCGCTCGGCGAGCGCCTCGGCGATCTGGTCGGCGTGGCGCGTGACCCACACGCCCGAGGCATTCACGCACGAGCGGCCGCCATTGCTCGAAATCGACTCCGCGATGACATCGAGGTGGCGCTCCCAGTCGTCCGCCATGTCAGGGCCGATCACGACCTTGCTGTAGCCGGGGCCGTGGACCTCGACGCGTGGGTCGGACTGCCACCGCTTCGTTGAGGCGACGTCCCCGAAGACCATGCCGCGGCCGCACTGCCGGAGGATCTCGTTGCCGCCCGCGTGGTCCGTCGGGTAGTAGCAGAAGACATCGTGCGGAAGCCCGGCGGCAACCCACGCCTGAATCATCCGGTACGGGGTCCAGGGCTCCGCGGACCCGGGCTTCAGGACGAGCGGCATCTTGAGCACCGTCGCGGGCGCCCACAACGAATGCACGCCCGGCGAGTTGCTGGGCAGCACCACCCCGAGCGCGTCGGTCCGGGGGTAGAAGCTCAGCATGCGGCCGCCGGACTGACTTACCCCCGAATCCACGACCGAGAGATCGATCCCCCGTGTGAGCCCGTCGATCACTTCCTCGACCTTGCTGAGCACGCCGTGTACCTTGGCCATGTTCCGGCGCACGTTCGCCCACGGCATGCCCGTGGTCGCCGAGACCTGTGCCACGTAGTCCTCGGGCGTCTGCGTCGTGCCGCTCAGCGGATCGAGTGGCAGCGTGGCATGGAGGAAGTGCTCGGCGGCCTCCCCGGCCAGCCGCACAAGCTCGGCCACGGGAATGGCGGCGAGCCGCGCCCGCGCGTCGGCCTGCGTCCGGAGATCGCGTCGAATCAGCCCGATGTTGGCCTGGCTGAGCGCGGCATACGGCTCGCGCGTCCTGAAGTCGGGCACGGTCGCGATGTCCACCGACCGGTATGGGACGCCCCAGCGCAGGATCGGCAAGTGCACCATCAGTAGACTCCCTCGACCACCGACGTCGCGAAGCCGGAGAAGGGCCGCACGTTGCGGACGCCGTCCCACGGATACTTCGCGCACGGCCGCTCGCGTTCAGCCTCGTCCCGCTCCAGGAACTGCGGCATGAAGAACTCCTTGGTCAGCGTCGTCAACCGCACGCGGCCGGTTTCGCCGTACTCGACGACGCGGGAAGGGTCCTTCGGATCAACGACCTCGATGCCGGCGCGAGGCGCGGGCGGATAGTAGATGATGGCCCAGTCGTCCTCCGGCTCCGGCTCCTTGTGCGCCGCCAGGCCCATGAGCGTGTTGCCATACGTCGGGGCGAAGTAGGCGCCCTCCATCAGCTCCTCCACCGCGAAGCGATGGAACTGGGGCGTCATCTCGGTGCCGCCGCAGAAGACGCCCGTAATGCCCATCTTCCTGAGCGACACCCGCTCGCAGAGCGCCTCGAGCAGTTTGGGGGTGGTGAAGAGGCACTGGATGTTCGGGTGCGCCTTGAGCAGGGTGAGCGCCTGGTCGATCACGTGGCGCTTGTAGGCCTCGACCATCTGCATCTCGCCCCACTTGATGAGCTTGATCACCCACCGCGGGTCGAGGTCCACCATGAAGCAGATACCGCCACGATGCTGGGCCAGATGCTCGATCGCCAGCCGGAGCCGGCGAGGTCCGCTCGGTCCGATCTCCAGCCAGTCGGCGCCTTTGGGGAAGTACTCGTCGGGGAGCGTCCGGCTGAACTGTTCGTAGTCGATCCGGAAGTCGTCGATGTTGACGCGGCTCTTCGGCACGCCGGTGCTGCCGCCGGTCTCGAAGACCGACACGGGGCGGTCCTGATAGCCGCGGGGCACCCATCGCCGCACGGGGCCGCCTCTGAGCCATTCGTCCTGGAAGCCGCCGAACTTGTGCAGGTCCGCGTACCCATGCACCTCTGTGCGTGGATCCCAGCCTGCCCGCTCCTGCCAGTCGAGCCAGAATGGGCATCCGGTCTCCGGGCTGAAGTGCCACTGCATGAGCTCGCGCACCCACGCGTCCCGCTCGGCCGCCGCCTGCGTCAGTACCTCTGTCGTCGGAAGAGTCGCCGTCGTCATGTCAAACAAGGTACCCCAATTTGGCCCGGATCGTTTACAGGGGCGGGGGCAGAAGCGGTGACGATTCGGAGGAAACGTACAGAGCGAGGGCCGGAAACGATACTCGTCCCCGGCCCCGGCCCAGCCCAACAACCGGCGTGGCTACTGCGGGATGACGACGGTGTCGATGACGTGGATGACGCCGTTGCTGGCCGCGATGTCGGTGGCCGTGACGGTGGCGTTGTCCACCTTGACCGTGCCGCCCATCGCCGAGACCTTGAGCGAGCCGCCCTGGACGGTCTTGGCCGACGTGAGCTTGACGACGTCGGCGGCCATCACCTTGCCCGGCACGACGTGGTAGGTGAGGATCGCGGTGAGCTTGGCCTTGTTCTCGGGCTTCAGCAGGTCTTCGACCGTCCCGGCCGGCAGCTTGGCGAACGCGGCGTCGGTGGGCGCGAAGACGGTGAAGGGACCGGCGCCCTTCAGCGTGTCCACCAGGCCCGCGGCCTGCAGTGCCGCCGCCAGCGTCTTGAACTGGCCCGCGTCCACGGCGGTGGTCACGATGTCCTTGCCCTGGGCGTTCACACCGATGCCGGCGGTGGCGACGAGCGCTGCCGCGGCCAGACCGAGCGAGAGGCGGGAAAGAATCGACTTCATGGATACTCCTTGGTTTGACGGATGTGCGTGTGTCCTGTGTCGCCATCGGCGACTGGCGACCCGCCCGCCCGGTTCAACGCCGGGGGCGGCGATTCGCGAATCGCGAATGGCGAACACCCGGTAGGACCACGCGCGCTCCCACCAGGGTCCGGGTGCGCCCGAAGTCGTTTGAGCCTGAGGTCATGAAGAGATAAACTATTTCACTATGAAGAAAAGCGGTCTGTCCGAGACGCTGCAGGATGGCCTCGAGTCGTACGCCATCGGACCGAAGATGCGGGCGCTCCGCTTGCGCAAGAAGATGGGCCTCGTCGAACTCGGGCGCCACACGGGACTGTCCCCCGCGATGCTGTCGAAGCTCGAGCGGGGCCGGCTGTTTCCGACTCTGCCGACGCTGCTGCGGGTGGCGCTCGTGTTTGGCGTCGGGCTCGACCACTTTTTCGCCAGCGCCGCCGCCCGTCGATCGCACGGTGTCGTGCGCGCCTTCGAGCGGCGCCGCTTACAGGAGCGGTTGGGCGGACGTGAGGTGGCGTGGGAGTTCGAGTGCCTGGACTTCGCTGCCACCGAGCGGCGGATGAACGCGTACCGCGTGTGGTTTCGTCAGGCGGGTGTTCGTCCACGGACGCACGAGCATCCCGGCGCCGAGTTCCTGCACGTGCTCAGCGGACGCGTCGCGATCATCCTTGACGAGGAGGAGCAGGCGCTCGGCCCGGGCGACTCGATCTACTTCGACTCGTCACACCCGCACGCCTACCGACGTCTCAGCGCCCGGCCGTGCGAGGCAGTGGTGGTGACGACGGGATAGATAGATAGATAGATAGATAGATAGATGACGATCGCCAGTCGCATCTGGTGATCTCATGATGTGGTGATCTCGTGATGGGATGTGGGGATGTAGTGATGTGGAGATCTATCTTCTGATCGGAGGATCTTCGCCGAGAGCCGAGAGCCGAGAGCCGAAAGCTGAGAGCCGCTACGGCCGCAGCACGTCGGCTGGATCGCCGCGCAGGCCGCGTAGGTCCACGGGTGCGGCATCCTTCGGCAGCGACAGGAAGTACTCGAGCGACGGCTTGTCGTCGGTCAGGACCGGTCCCTCGCCGACGAACGCGCGCAGTTCGTCCGGCCCCGCCAGGTAGAGGCCGGCGAGGCGATCGAAGTCCCACGTGAAGTAGTCGCCGTAGCCGTGCGCCTGCCTGCGGCGCTCGAATGCCCGCTCGCTGAAGATGAAGGGCGTCGCGCTGCCCACCATCAACGTGCCGTCCGCCCAGAGCGTCGTGTACGGAAACACCTCCAGGAAGGTGCGCATGATCAACTTGTACTCGACGTCGGTCTCGGCGCCGTTCCACTGCAGCGCAATGCCGTTGTGGCGCAAGGCCTGGCGCACCAGGCCGAAATACTCGCGCGAGTAGAGGCTGCCGGACCCCGCGTGACGTGGGAGGATGATGTCCGCGGTAATCACGTCGTACTGGGGGGTCCTGGTCATCAGGAAGTTGCGCCCATCGTCCACATGGACGCGCACGTTCGGCCTGGTGAGCAGGTCGAAGTTGATGTGGTCGAAGAATCGTGCGCCCTCCGCTACCTCGCCCGACAGCTCGACGACATCCACCTCGATCCCGGGGAACTGGGCCACCGCGCCCGGCGTGGCGCCGCCGCCCATGCCGATCACCAGCGCGCGCTCGGGGTGGGGATGCAGCATGGCGGGGAGCGCGCCGATGCGGTGGTGGACGAACGCCATCACGGGTGAATCGTTGGCCTGGTGGCGGCCGTCGAGATACATGATGCGGGTCGTTCCGTCGCTGCCGGACCGCTCGTGAATCGTGACGGTGGTCTGCACGCCTTCCTGCCGCCAGATCTGCGTCTCGCCCTGGTGGAAGCGCTCGAGCGCCAGATCCAGCGGATCCACGCTGTTGAACGCCACCAACCCGAAGGCGACAGGCCCGCCCACGAGCATCAGCGTCGCGAAGCGTGGCGCCGATCGCCTGACCCGCAGGGCGAGCGCGAGGCTCGAGGCCAGCGTGAGGGCCGCCACGATCAGCAGGCTGCCGCGGCTGCCGGCGAGCGGCAGCAGGACGAAGCCGCCGAGCACCGACCCGAGGATGGCCCCGCAGACATTGAGCGAGTAGAAGACGCCGACGCGCGTGCTCGTCGTGGCCGGGTCGCCCGCCCCGGCCCACAGTTGCAGCCCGATCGGGAAGGCCATGCCGAGCAGCAGCGTCGCCGGGAGGATCGACACAAGACTCGAGGCCAGCAGCGGGCCGAGATAGGGGTCGATGCCGATCCGGGCAATCCACGGTGCGGCCAGTTCGAGTGCGGCCTGGCTGCGAGCCAGCCAGTTGAACGACAGCGCCGCGGCCAGGCTGATGCCAAGCTGCATCACCGTCAGCACGGCGAGCCAGTTCGCACGGCGCCTGAGCCACGGCGTCACGAGGTAGCTGCCGATCGCCAGCCCGATGAGCACGGCGGCCAGCATGATGGTGAACGCGTATGCCGTGGGCCGCAGGAAGAGCGCGAGGATCCGGAACCAGACCACCTCGAGGGCGAGCGTCACCATGCCGGACAGGGCAAACACCCAGAGCACGGTGCGCCCGTCGGTGTCCGCACGCGACACGGTCTGCCAAATCGGCTCGTGCGGCGCAGGGGCCGCGCCGTCGGGCGCCGCGGCACCCTGCGTGGCGTACGAGGCGGCCAGCGCGACCAGCCCGATCGCCGTGTTGATGGCGGCGGCGATCGAGAACGACGCGTTCACACCCAGCTCGGAGATCAGATAGAAGCCCGCCGTGAGCGCTCCGACAATCGCGCCGGCCGTGTTGGTGGCATAGAGCAGCCCGACCCTCGGCCCGAACCCCTCCAGGCGCGAGATGGCGGACTTGACGACGAGCGGAAGCGTGGCCCCCATCAGCGCCGTCGGGATGATGAGGACGGCGAACGCGCTCAGGAAGCGGAGGAGCGTCATGACGGCGAGCGACTCTGGCAGGACGGGGGTGATCCGCACCCAGAACTGCATGAGGGCGTCAAGTACGTGCGGGGTGGCAAGCGCCGAGATGCCGACGGCGATCTCGGCCAGCCCGAACAGGCGCAGGGGATGGCGAGCACGGTCGGCCACGCGGCCGGCCCAGTAGCTCCCGATCGCCAGGCCCGCCATGAAGCTGGCAAGCACGGTGCTGGCCGCGTACACGGTGACGCCGAAGACCAGCCCGAGCAGCCGCAGCCACATGACCTGGTAGATCAGGGCGGCCGTGCCCGATCCGAAGAACAGCAGGACGAGCAACGGCAGCAGCCAGACGGGCGTGCGGACCGGATGCGGGGAGGAGGGGCTCGGGGATGGGGAAGAGGCCGGCAACGTCATGCGCACCAACACGGTACGCGAAGTGGCCCCCCGTCGTCATCCCGGCCGGTCGGCGGCCTCGTGTTCGGCTGCGGACGACGGCTTCTCCGGCAGCGGCGCGTGCCGCGTCACCGCGTGCGGTCCCCGGTGCTTCCGGGACCCTGGACGTCGCAGGAAGTCCAGGCGTCAGGTCTCGCCGCGGGAGGCCACGGACGCCAGCACGCCGGGGTAGAGCTTCTCGGCACAACCGGGGCAGATGCTGTGGGTGAACTCGGCCGCCGAGTGGGCGCCCACGTACGCCTCGACCTGCGTCCAGTAGCCGTTGTCGTCGCGGATGTTCTTGCACGACGCGCAGATCGGCAGGAGCCCGCGCAGGGTCTGGACGCGGTCGAGCGCGGCCTGGAGTGCCGCCGCCTGCGTGCGCAGCCGGACTTCCGACTCGTGCTTCAGCCGGTAGCGCGCATAGAGCAGCGCGAGGCTGATGCCCACCAGCACCAGGCCGAAGACCAAGGCGTACCGCAACAGCGCCTCGCGTTCGAGGGCCGCGGAGCGCAGCGCGCCGTCACGCTCGAGCAGCGCAATCCGCTGGGCCTGGCGCTGGCTCTCGTGCGCGGCCTGCAGGCGCGAGATGCGCTCCGCGTTGTCGGTGTTGAACACCTGGTCTCTGAGCGCGACGGATTGGGTCAGCCAGTCGAGCGCCGCCCGGTGGTTGCCGCGCGCCGCTTCGGACTCCGACAGTCCCCGCATGCTGTCGGCGCGGAGCAGGGGCGCATCGCCGTCACCGGCGATGTCGAGCGCCCGCTGGAACGCCGCCGCAGCCCCCGCGGTATCCCCCATGCCGAGCAGGACGCTGCCCATGTTGTTCTGCGTGGCCGCCTCTCCGCGCCGATCGCCGGTGCGGCGCCGCAGCTCGAGCGCGCGCGCGTGGGTGGCGAGCGCCGCCTGCGGACTCGTGAGCGCCTCGACCTGGCCGATGCTGTTGAGCGACGCGGCGATGCCGCGTTCGTCGCCGAGGGCCTCGCGAATTTCGAGGCTGCGGCGAAACGCCTCCAGCGCCCGTCGGTCGTCGCCCATCGACTGGTAGACGAGGCCGATGTTCTGGTGGGAAAACGCTTCGCTGGCCTTGTCGCCGAGTTCGAGCTTCAAGGTCAGTGACTGCGCGTGGTACTCGAGGGCGCGCGCGTACTGACCGGTCCGGCGATACACGTTGGCGAGGTTGTTATACGAGTACGACAGCCCTTCCTTGTCGGCGATCCGTTCCCGGATGCCGAGCGCCTGCAGGTGGTGCTGCATCGCGGCGAGGAAGTCGCCGGCCTCGGCCTTGATCAGGCCGAGGGTGTTGTAGCCCTGCGCTTCACCGCGCGCAACGCCGGCCTCGGCGTAGCGGTCGGCGGACGCTTGTGCCGTTTCGGCCGCGAGGTCGAGGGCCCCGAGCGAGAGGTAGGCGACCGCCAGATTGTGGAGGGCCTCGGCCTCGCCCGCTGCATCTCCCAGCAGTTGCGCCTGCGCCTGGGCCTCGCGGGCCAGCACCATGGTCCGCTCGGGCTCGCCCTCGGACAGGCGCCTGGCCTCGGCGTTGAGGGCCGCCACCCGGTCCTGGCTCGCCTCACCGCGCGCTGGCTGCGCATCGAGGCGAGGAGCGAACGCCAGCGTCACCGCAAGCACGAGCGGCAGGCCGATCCCCATCGCCCTATTTTCGATCACTTTGTCCGCCTTGATCCCGCCTCGGGGGCCTCGGGACAAACGATGACGTACGGGCGGCATACGTCGCGTACCCGGGTCGCGACCGAGCCAGGCCGGCCTCGAGCAGGGGCACGCCGGAGACCCGGACGAGCAGCCATGTCATCAGCAGCGGACTGACGATGGTCACCCAGCCTCCCGGAACGCCCGCAGCCAGCACCCAGAGCCCCCACCAGAGAACGGCCTCGCCAAAGTAGTTCGGATGGCGCGAATAGCGCCACAGCCCCGTCTCGAGGACACGGCCGCGCGACGTGGGGTCGGCCTTGAACCGTCGCAACTGGGCGTCGGCAACCGTCTCGGTCAGGAACCCCGCGAGGAACACAAGGGCGCCGAGCGCATCCCATCCCGTCCAGGCCGTCCTCCCCGCGCCGGTCTGCGCGACAAGTAACGGCCACGACACCGCCCACGCGATCACCGCCTGCAGCAGGAAGACCTGCAGCAGGCTGCGCCACCACCACGACCTGCCGTGCTGCTCGCGCCAGCGTCGATACCGCGCGTCCTCGCCGTGGCCGAAATTCCGTGCCGCCAGGTGGGCGGCGAGCCGCACACCCCACAGCGCAACAAGGCCAACCACCAGCACCCGCCGCGGCAGCCAGCCATCGGCCGTGGCGAAGTAGATCCCTGCCGCCACGACAAACGCCAGCCCCCAGAACGGATCGACGATGCTCGCGTCCTTCAACCTGAGCGACACCAGCCAGAGGAGGGTGAAGCAGAGGAGGAGGAGGGGGAGGGAGAGCCACATCGATGTTGGCTTGAGATATCGAGATCTGGTGATCTGGTGATGTGGGATGTGGTGATGTGGGATCTGGGGATGTGCGATCTGTGCGATCCGTGCGATCTATCTCATGACCTGGCGAACGCCCTGCGGCCTGGGGCCCCAGGTCGCGGCCAGGTAGTCGACGAGCGCGTCCTTTTCGGCGTCGTCTACCTTCGCGCCCCAGCGGATCATCTTGTCCACTTCGCGGACCCAGCCGGCACGGGGGAGGCGCTGCTGTGCCATCAGGTCCGTGCCGTGGCACGGGCGGCACGCGCGCTGCAGGACGGCTTCGCCCTGAGCGACCTGCTCCGCCGATGGCAGAGACGTCCGCGTGAGACGCGGGCGCGGGCCGAAGTGCGCCGTGAGGTACGCGATCAGCGATTCGCGCTGGCCGTCGGCAAGCGCCGCTCCCCAACGCTCCATCTTCGCGACCTCGCGCGTCCAGCCGGTCTCCGAGAGCCGCTGCTGCTCGATGAGATCCGTCTGATGACACGCTAGGCACTGGCTGCGCACGACCTCGACGCCCGGCCCCTCGGGCAGCGAGGCGCCCCGGGTGCCTTGCGCCTGGGCTGCCGCACCCGCTAGTAGCGCCAGGGCCGTCCCGAGCAGGAGGCTCCGCCTCACGCCTTCACCTCGAACCGCACCAGGTCGGCGACGTTCCAGAGGTACCCGGACGGGTTCCACGCCGGCACCATCGGCTGCGTCTCGCCCTCGCTGTCGGTGGCGCGTGACAGCACGACGTGCGAGCCGGGCGCCGTGGCCTCGAACTCGAACTCGAAGCGGCGCCACGCATAACGCGCCTGCTCGCCCACGAGCCTCGCGGGCTGCCACGTCACGCCGCGATCCGTCGAGACGTCCACACGCGCGATGTCGCGCTCACCGGCCCAGGCGTGTCCGGCGACGGCCACCCGTCCTGGCGCCGTCACGGTACCGTCGAGCGGACGCGTGATGATCGACTTGACGACGAGTCCCTGCACCGGCGCCATGTCGGCGGGCGCCACGGCCGCACCCGGCGCCACTGGACGCGTCGGGTAGCGGTAGGCCGTCGCCACCCAGAACCCGTCGAAGTCGGTCTCGATCGCCTCCAGCCGCGACAGCCACTTCACCGCGTACGCGCCCTCCCAGCCGGGCACAATGGCGCGGAACGGGAATCCGTGGACGAGCGGGAGCGGCTCGCCGTTCATTTCGTACGCGATGATCGTGTCGGGGTGCATGGCCTTCGCGATCGGCACCTGGCGGATGAAGGGCGGCATGGTGCCGAGCGGCCGATCCGCGCCGTACATCGCCACGTTCCGCGCCGAATCGCGCACGCCGGCCTTCGTGAGGATGTCGGCCAGCCGCGCGCCCGTCCAGCGCGCGTTGCCGACGGCGCCGCGCTCCCACTGAATGCCGGGCATCGTGGGCTCGAAGAAGGCGCGGCCGTTGCCGGCGCACTCGAGCGACACCGTGACCGTGGCACGCGGCAGGGCCTTCAGTGCGTCGAGCGTGAGCGTCAGGGGTGTGCCGACGACGCCGTCCACCTGCAGCGAGAGGTCCTCGACGGCCACCAGCGGCGGCGTGGGGATGTGCGACCGGACGTAGAACCGATCGTTCGGCGTGATCCACGAGTCGAGCAGGGCCACCGGCGTCTCGTAGTCGGGCGGCCTGGCGGACCGGATGATCATCCGCGGGTCCTTGCCATCGGGCGCGGCAGCGGCCGCCTGCCGGGTGAAGGCGTCCACGGCCGGAACGCGCGTCAGGCCGGCGGCCGCGCCGGCCGCCGCGACCGTGCGAAGCCAGTCACGCCGGGAGAGTGGAGGAGGCCACAGCTTGGACATGGGGCTGCATTATACGGGAGTCTCCCGTGCCCCAGCGCCAACGAACGCCTCGCCGACCCCCTGGTGGCGGTGAAGAGTCAGGGTACGTCAGCCCGCCCGTCTTCCGCCTACGGATCCGGATAGCTGCCAGCGGCCGCCCGCAGCAGCTTGAAGAACACGTCCGTGTTGTCGTACGTGCCCGTGAACTGCCACTGTCCTGGCCCCCCGGCCGAGAGCGGAACGTCCGTCGCCGTGTGATGCGCGATCGTGTGCGCGAACGCCGCCGTTCCGTCGGGACATCCATCGTTGGCGCGGCAGCCGAACGCGCCGTGTTCCACGGTGCCCGGCATCAGCACGCCGGGGATACGCTGGCCGTCCGCCGTACGGTTGTCGCTGTCCTCGCCGGGTCCGTTGCGCGCCGGATTGGCCACCGACACCGCGGGATTGCCCTCGCGCACGGCCGCCGTCAGCATCGTCCGGTTCGAGACGTAGTTCTCGTATCGGTCGGGTGTCGAGGCCCAGCCCATGACCACCTTGCGTGTGGGATCGGGATCAACGGGGTAGCCGTCGGGGCCGATCTCGTAGTTCGGGAACTGGTTCAGGCTGGTCTCCGGGTTGAACCGGTACGGAGACACGTAGTCGCGCGTGGCCGCGCCGACGACGCGCGGCGCGTAGCGCTCGTTGCCCACGGCGATCACCGCCATCCCGCCCGTTTCGTGGTCGGCCGAGACGACGATGAGCGTGTCGTTCGACGGGTCGTCGTCCGAGTTGGTACGGGCCGCGAAGTCGAGGGCGACCTGGATCGCGCGGTCGAACTCGATCGTGTCCCAGACCGTCCGCTCCGGATCCACGTCGTGGGCGCGTTTGTCGATCGACGCGCCCTCGACGAGCAGATAGAAGCCGTCCGGCGAGTGCGCGTCGAGCGAGGCCAGCGCGAGGCGCGTCATGTCGTCGAGCATGGGCTGGCCGCGCAGCCCCTGGTTGGCGGTCAGCGCCAACTCGTCGCTGTAGCGCCCGGCGCCCACCTTGTCGAACGCGACAGCCATGTGGCTCGGATGGAAGAGTCCGAGCAGGGCCGCGGGCGGCGGCCCTGCCTGCCGCCCGCGCACATCGTCGGCGGTGCGGAGGACGTCGAAGCCGGCCGCGGCAAACTCCGCGGCCAGGTCGCGCCCGTCGCGCCGCTGCCCGCCGTCGTCCACCGTGAGGAACTGGTTCCAGCCGCCGCCCAGAAGCACCGAGATCCCGTTGGTGGCGCGCTCATCGAGATAGCGTGCGGCGATCCCGTGGCTGGCGGCGCGCGCGGCCGTGTGCACGGCGTTGGCGGCAGGCGTCGCGTCGGTGAGGTCGGAGGTGGTGACGAGGCCGACGTTGAAGCCGGCGCCGCGCGTGCGCTTCAGCATCGCGGCCAGGTACTCGACACGCGGGTTGTCGAAGGGATCGTCGGTGTTGTCGGGGTACACGCCCTCCTGGTGGTTGTTGGACTTGTTGCCCGTGACATAGCCCGCCATGCCGGGCGCCGAATCGGTGATGGCGGCGTCGAGCGACGAGGTCATCACCAGCCCGGTGACGGGGAGCGTGTCCATCGCGAGCGGCGTGTTCGGCTTGCCGGCCGTCAGTCCGCGCGAGACGAGGCGCGCCGCCGTCCGGTGGGCGATGCCCATGCCGTCGCCAAGGAAGAAGATGATGTTCCTGGCGATGCGCGCGTCCACGCGCGGCGTCTGCCAGGCCACGCCGTGCAGCGTGACTTCCGCGCGCGCGCCGTCGGCGGTCTCCGCGACCACGACGTGCCGGCCGTCGCGCGCGAGGGCGTGATCGTGCAGCAGGAAGTTGGACGTGTGCGCCGGCGCCACTGCCGCCGGGCGGGACGCGCCGTCCGCGGTGCCAGTGCCGCCCCGTCCGGGTTCGCCGCCCGCGCCCGGCGCGAGCACGTTGCGCGCCGACACGTCCACGCCGTCAATCGTCACGCGGAGTCCGGACGGCGGGGTCGCATCGTTCGACGTGGCTTCCACGCGCAGGTCGAAGAGCTGCCCGATGGCCATGGTGGCGCCGTCCGGCGGCATGATCCGGAGCGTGGTCTGCGCGCCGGCGGGAGCCGCGGCGATGAGCAGCAGGACGACGGGGAGCACGGATGCGGTGACCCGCGCGCGAGTTGCAAGGTGAGGGGTCGTCATGCCTCCGAGCCTAGCACGCGTACCGGTCAACCAGCGGACGCCCGCTGCCGAAGTTACAAGGTGGTTACGCGACTCCACGCGCACGCGCGCCCTTGTCGTTTGACGCAAGACGCGGTATCGTGCCCCGGTTGCCGGCGTGTTTGCCGCGCCGGACGTCGTCACATACACACTGGGAGGCGAGATGGCGAAGAAAGCGACCGGACGTGGATCGCAGAAGCTGAGTGCGGCGGCGCTCTCGATCAAGTCGAAGCTGAGGGGCGCCAAGATCATCGACTGGCAGGAAGTCGGCACGCCGGACCCGGAAGTGATCATGGGCACGATCAACGCGACCCCGGCCAACTTCAGAACCC
>CAZNOC010000054.1:0-20297 GCA_964574545.1 uncultured Bifidobacteriaceae bacterium
ACCGAGGCGCGCAGGACGTTCTCCGACGTCTTGAGCCAGTGACGGTTGGTGAACTCCTGCTCGTAGCGGCCGGCGCCGACCTTGACGGCCGTGAACGGCAGGACCGCATACGATCCGTCCACGTCGAACGACGAGCGCTTCGCGCTGTGGTACGCCGTTTCCGCGCCCACGGCCGAACGGTTGGCGTCATAGGCGATGCGGGCATCCGTCGTGAAGATGGGTGTCCGCACGTCCACGTCCGAGTAGCGGTACTTCGCGCTCAGGAAGAACGGACGCACCGGACGCATCGTGAACTGCAGCTGCGCCACGGTGGTCTGCTGCTCCCCTTCCACGGTGGCGCGCGAGGCGTTCACCGGCAGGAGCGCGGTGTTGATGGTCGAAGCCACGATGGGCTCGTTGCTGCGGCCCTGCCCGCCGGCCAGGTAGGCGACCAGCCGGCCGCGGCCGGGCAGGTTCACCGCGCCCGTGCCGTGCACGTAGTGCAGGGTGTTGCTGGGCATCACGGGCATCAGGCCCTGCGACGGCTGGCCAGACGCGTCGGTGGCGCGCAGCGGGTTGTCCCAGATCACGGTCTGGATCGCGTTGTCGAACCAGGAGCCATCCCAGCCGATCTTGACCATCCCTCTCCGGTTCGCCCACTCAACGCCCGTCTTGATGTCGGTCGTCCGGTTGTCGAGCGACAGCGGGATCTCCACCGAGTTGCTGTGGCCGAAGTCGCCGCCGAACGGGATTTGGCCCGAGCGGTTCGTGTTGAGCACGTTGAAGTAGAGGTCGGTGGACGGTGTCGCGTTGAACACCATGTCCATCTGCCCGATCTTGCGCTGGGTGCGCATGTCGAAGCGGGTGGCCTGGCCCTCCCAGCTCCGGAGGTTGGTCGCGCCCGACTGGATGCTCTGCTGGATCGAGTCGTCGATCCGCAGGACGCCCGGGGCCGTCTCGACGTACAACGTCCGCGTGTCGCGGCTGATGAACATGGGAATCTGATCCCACAGGAACGATGTCTTCAGACGGCCCACCAGCCGATACTCGGCCTGGTACCTCTGATCGCGATAGCCGACGTTCCAGGCGTGGGCCTCGAGCGTCCACTCCTCGCCGCGGCGCATGAACGCCGCGTCGGTGACGTAGCCGCCCGGCGTGAGATCACGGTAGCGCTGGTGGCGGGCCTCATCCCCGTCCACGCTGAACCAGCGGCCGCCGAAGTCCACGCTGCCGAAGGCCCTGCCGCCGAGCGACGCCGCGGCCTGGGCCTGCGAATCGGTCGGCAACGGAAGGGTCGATTGCGCCTCGGCCAGGGTCAGGGAGACGATGACCATGGCGCAGGTCAGCACGAGTCTGTTGCGCATGATAAGCCCCCTCTCCTAGCGAACGAACCTCGACCCGGCCGGATGATTCGACCCGTGGATCGTGGAGTGACAGGTGACGCAGCTCCGGCCAAACACCTTGTTGTTGGTGGCCAGGATGGCGCTGTCGTAGATGGTGGACGGGTGCCGCGTGAAGTTGTGGCACCGCTGGCACAGGAACGGCTGCTTGGCGACGAGCATGCGCTCGTTCGACGAGCCATGCGGATCGTGGCAGGTCGAGCAGCTGTCGCCGGCGAGTGCCGCGTGCTCGAAGAGGAACGGGCCGCGCTTGTCGGCGTGGCAGCTCGTGCAGCTCTCGCTGACGCTGTTGCCGGCCTTCAGCAGCCGGACGTTGTTCGATCCGTGCACGTTGTGGCAGCTCGAGCATTCCATCTTGCCTTCGCGCACCGGCATGTGACCGGATCGGTCGAGCTTGCTCACCTTGTCACGATGACAGGTGGCGCACTGCTGCGTCTGGTTCACGGCCGTGAGCTGCGACCGCACCGACTTGGGCTGGTGCATGCTGTGGCAGGAACTGCACGACATGTTCCTGGAGTCGTGCGCGCTCCCGTTCCACATCGCGTGCTGCCCTCGATCGTGGCAGGTCATGCACGTCTCGTTCGTCTCGCTGGCCGAGAGGTTCGTGAAGATCTTCACACGAACCGACGCCGGATCCTGCGAGTGGGCTTCGCCCGGTCCGTGGCAGGACTCGCAGCCGTACGCGGCGGCGGGCGTACGCGGGTCTCGGGCGAACGCATGCTTGCTGCTGTTCACCCCGGTGTCGTAGCCTTCGTGACAGGTGAGGCAGGCCTCGGCGCCGATGTAGCCTGCCTGTGGCGGGTCGGGACTCTTCTGCCGTCGCGCGTCGGCGCCGGCCAGCGCTGGCATCACGAGCCAGGCCAGCAGGACGCCGGCGGAAGCCACGGCGCGTACCCAAGTGACGTTCATGAGCCTGCTCCTTGTCACTGGCACCTCGCAGTGACCCGTGGATGAGTGCGGGCGGCGCTGAACTGCCGGAGATCCGGCAGTTCGGCCCCGTCGAGTCTCACTGCTGCAAAGGCAGTGCCCGCCCCTCTAGTACTCGATTTCATGGCACAACTCGCAGTCCTGACGGATCACGCGGCCGTCCGGCGCCGCGTGTTCGTCCGTGTGGCACCGGAAGCACCCCGGAAACTCCATGTGGCCCCTGTTGTCCGGGTGCAGCCCCCAGGTCACCTTCATCGACGGAAACACGTTCCGGCGGTACAGGTCGGAGAGCGACATGACCGCGCGGTCGATGTCGGCCCGCTGTGCGTCCCAGACATCCGGGTGCTCGGACTGGTAGAAGCCGCGCAGGCGCGCGCCGATGGCCTCGAAGGCCTCGGCCTGACTCCCGTAGTCGGCAGTGATCGCCTGCAACCCCTCGCGACGGACGAACGGCAGGGTCAAGGGCACGCCACCGGCGCCGAGCAGCTCGTTGATGGCGCGGTCCGCCGATCGCGCGAAGGTGTGGCTGGGCCGGTTGTGGCAGTCCACGCAGTCCATGCGCCGGCGCTCTCCGGCCGCGAGCTGCTCGTCGGTCACGCCTGGCGCCCTGAACTCGGTGACCTCACCATCGGCCTCGACGAGTCGCACGTAGCCGATCTCCTGGCGCGCGGCGTCGAGGGCGATGTACTCGATGGCGTTCTCCTCGGCCACGTGCCAGTGGATGCCGCGCGGGTTGCCCGCCATGTCCATCCCGCCGATCCGCAGCCTGACTGTCGTCACCGACTCAGTGTTGGCCTCATCGTCTGCGTACTCGCGAAACATCTCGACCTTGTCGCCGTGGAACTTCGCGGGCCAATGGCACTGCTCGCACGTCTCCCTGGCCGGACGCAGATCGTGGACCGGACTCGGGATCGGCCGGGGGTGCGAGGCCAGCAGGACCGCAAACACCTGGCGCGCTCCCGAGAGCTTTGACTTGACGAACCAGTCCGCACCGGGGCCGATATGGCAGTCCACGCACTTGACCCGCGCATGGGGCCCGAACTGGTAGGCGACGAACTCCGGCTCCATGACCTCGTGGCACACCTGGCCGCAGAAGCCCACCGAATCCATGTACTCGACGCCCTTGTAGCTGGCCATGCCGACGATCAGCAGGTTGGCGGGCGTCAGCACCAGTACCGCGAACACGATCGCGCGCGCCCGCGCGCTGTTCAGGTCGAGCCGAGGCCATTCGTGCAGGGACGGCGGCAACCCTCGCAGGCGCCGCCGGCGCTCGAGCCAGACGCCGAGCGGAATCAGCAGCAGCCCGGCGATGAAGGCCGAGGGGATGGCGATGAAGAAGACGATGCCGAGATAGGGGTTGGTGTGGAGTCCGAAGAGATCGAGGAAGAAGCCGACGAAGAACAGGACCGCGGCGATGGTCGTGATCAGGGCGCCGGCGATGACGACCGGATTCCGGAAGCGCGACTGCTCGGGTGGCTCGATGGGAGTGGACGGAACAGTCGCCATGGCGCCCTCAGCCGAAGAACCCTCGCAGAATGAAGACGAGGAGGAGCAGACCGGTGGCCACCGCCGCCGTCCCGATGATCCGCCCGCCGGTGGAGACCCAGTCGGGCTCGGGAGGCACGGAGAGGGTCTCGAGCCGGCCCTCGCGCACCAGCCGCTCGTACTCTGCCGGCCGCTCTCGACGGAGCTCGTCCTCGCTCACCTGTCCGGTGAACATCACCATGTCCATCGGGAACTTCTCGGGGCGGATGTGGCCGTTGAAGAAGTGAATCGTGAAGATGAACCCGACCGCCAGCAGGGCCTCCTCTCCGTGGATGAGGAGCGCGACGTTGAACACCCACCCGGGCAGGAACGTCGCGAAGGCCTGGGGGAACCACAACAGGAGCCCGGAGCCGCCGATGATGAACATCCCCCAGAACACCGCCCAGTAGTCGAACTTCTCCCAGTACGTGTAGCGATCGAAATGCGGCCGCGGGCCCAGGCCGACGAACCACCGCACGTGCCCGTACATCTGCGAGAGATCCGCGGGTTGGGGCACCATCGACCCCGGTCCCCACAGCAGGCTCCGCTCCTGCTTCACGAACAGCCGGTACACGAGCTCCCCCACGTGCGCCCCGAAACAGAGCAGCATCCCCGTGGCGAAAAACCGGTGCAGCAGCGCCGACGCCTCGAAGCCGCCGAACGCGCGCGCCAGCGATCCGGCCCACGGGCTGTCGCTGAAGAGCAACGGAAGCCCGGTGGCCGCCAGGCCCAGGAAACACACCATCAGCACGAGGTGCATCAGCCGCTGATACGGCTTGAAGCGCTCGAGATGTCGGGGACGGCCAGTCATCGCGGTCATCCTTCCGCCGGGGGCGTTCGGTCGTCCGGGTCGTGGCGCGCATGCTCACGCCGCGCCGCCAGGGAGCGCGGGAACCACAACAGCGTGTGGGCGCCGAAGAACAGGAAGACCCCGGCCAGCAGGAGCTGCATGAAACGCGCGGACCAGTAGAGGGCCGGACTCCGCTCCGGATCGTGCTTGTCGGCGTGAGGGTCGTACTTCACGAAGTTCTCGTTCGCCCCCGGATGGCACGATTGACAGGTACTGAGCAACCGCGTGGACGAGATCATCGATTGCGGATTCGAGGCGGGCAGGATGTCGTGGCTGCCGTGGCAGTCCGAGCATGTGGCGATGCGCTCGAACCCGAGATTGGTGACCTTCCCGTGATACGTGTCCCGGTAGGTGCCGATCTTGTCTACATGGCAGCTGCCGCACTCGCGGATCGCGTCGAGGCGCCAGCCCTCGGTTGCGCTGCGGCGAATCTCGTGTGACGTATGGCAGTCGGAACACACCGCCGCGCCCAGATCACCTCCCGCCACCTGCTGGCCATGCACGCTCCCCGCGTACACCTGTTCGATGCCCTGGTGACAGGTGGCGCACGTGCCGGCGATCTGCGAGCGGTGCACGGAGCTCTCGGGGTCTTCCGACGCCCGCACGTCGTGGGCGCCGTGGCACGAACTGCAGTTGGCCGAGACGGTCAGCCCGCTCCGGCTCAGCCCGCGGCCATGCACGCTGTCCTGAAAGTGCTCGAACACCTCGCCGGACGGGCCGGGGATCTGCGCATGGTTGTGGCAGGTGCCGCACGTCTGCGGCAGGTTCAAGACATAGGTCCGTGACGCCGGATCACTCGAGGGGCGGATGTCGTGAGCGCCGTGGCAGGACGCGCACGTCGCGTTCGGCTGCCCGGTGGATCGGTCGCGCAGCAGGAAGTGCACGCTCTGTTCGAAGTCGGCGACGGGCTGATCATGACACGTCTGGCAGGAGACGGGGGCCAGCGACTCGGGATGCGGCCATTCCTCGAGGGCCGCCAGGTCCTGGTGGCAGTCCACGCAGGCGAAAAAGCCATGGACCGACTCCCCGAAATGATCGGGCGCAACCGCCACGGAGGTCCCGTTGGCGCGGGTCGCGGCGGGGTCGCTGTGGCAGGCCAGGCAGTCCTCGTTCGTCGGAGGAACCTGGGCGGCCGCTGGACTGGCCAGGGCGGCCATCAGCCAGAGGCCCAGCGACAGGGACGTGAGTGCACGCATGACGAAGCTCGCTCCCAGGGGACGTCAGTCGTCGGTCGACTGCGGGACGTGGAAGAGCTCGATGACCGCTCTCACGAGGCCCGGCGCCGAGTCGTGCGCCAAGGCCGCCGCGGGCCGCCGTGCGATAGCGTGTACGACATCCGCAGTGATGGCGTCAACCTCAGCAAGCTGTTCCGGGCTGAGAGACGACACTTTCTTGCGCAGCCGCGTGAACTCGGAGCGACGGATCAGCTCGAACTGCGATGCGAGCGCGCGTGCGGCCAGCTCTCCACTCATGACGTGCGACCTCGCCTTCCTGAGCCAGCAATGGCAGTGCCAGGCGTCATGATCGGACAAAACCTGAGGAAATCACGACGAACTGCTTCATCAGGGAGCTTCGAAGGGAGCCGGGGCGGCCAACCGGCGCCGGAAACCCGGCGCGGTGCACCCCGGTGCGGTGCGTGGAGCGCGCTACTTCAGGCTGAGCATCTGGGCGACAAGCCCTTTCGGGTCCTCCACAACGACCGTGCGCCGCATCCCTCAGCCGGACGTGTCGTCCGGCACCCGCTCGAGCAGCTTGAACTGCCCACCGGTCCGAAGGCGTGAGGCCAGACACTGCGGATCGGCACAGGTCTCGGTGAGGTGCGGCAGGAGCTCGTCCTCGAACGAGACGATCTCCCGCCATTCGGTGCCAAGCCCGACGATGGCGTTGGTGGCCGCCGCGATCTGCTCGGCCGTCGCGTCCGCGAAGCGCTTCCGCAGCACGGCGAGGACCTTTTCCCGGTCCACCATGGGCCGCCAGGTCCCCGAACGGGCGTGATAGCCAAGGATGGTCACGGGGCGTCTCCGGACGACGTCCGGTCGCCGGTGGCCGCCGGGCGTGGGGCGATGGTCCCGCAGTGACGGTCGGTCGCACTCATCGACGTCCTCGAGTGGCGGTCTGTGTCGGCTCGGGAGAAGAGAAGGAGCCCGCCACCAGCTCCGCACGCCGACCGGTCCCCACGACCGGCGCGCTCACTGTGCAGCGAGCCCCACTACACCTTCGGTGAGCAAGCTCGGTGCCAGCCGTTCCGAGGAGCCGAGGTCCGAATTCAGCCCGGAATACGCCTCGTCGCGCGATGGAGACCGTTCGCACCGGCGAATCGGCGGCAGGGATGCCGGAAGGCCGCCAGCGACGTCGATGAGGGAAGGCTCTCGGCTGTCGGCTATCGGCTATCGGACTGAGAGCTGAAAGCCGAAGCTGAAAGCCGAAAGCTGATGGCCGATAGCCGAAAGCTGAGAGCCGAGAGCCGAGAGCCGAAGGTAGGGACTCTCAGACGAGCTGCCTGGACAACCATCCCGGCCGCATGCCAGACGCGTCGTAGCCGAGCTCTGTGAGCACTCGCACGTCCACGTCTGCGTGCAGTGACACGGTGACACGCCCTCCGCCCGCGGCCAGGCAGGCGAGCTCGAGCGCTGCGACGAGCGCGGGTACCACGTCCTCTTCTGACGAGGCGGCCGCCAGCACATGCACGAAGAGATCACCGTGCTCCATCTCGAACGCCGCCACGCCGACCGGCGTCTTGCCGCGCATCGCGACCATCTGCCTCCCACGCTCCAGGCCGCCTCCCCTGGCGTGATGCGGCCGGTGGCCACCCAGCATCCGCCGCACCTCGGCGGGCGACAGCCGGCGGGCGTCTGGCGCCAGCACCCGCACGATCCGGCCGTCTGTCCGGTCCTCGAGGGAGTCGGAAGGGGTCACACCAATCCCCACAGCAATGGCGGTACCACCCGCCACCACCGACTGGGCGCGGTTTCCCCGGCGTTCGCGCGTGTGATCTGGAGTGGGCGGCAGGAAGGCTCGCGAAAATCCGGCGTGGACGCCGACGCCTCGTCAGTCCGAGAGTTCGACGCCTTCGGCGGCTTCGAGGTGTTGCAGGCCGAGCTTCTTGATGCGATCGCCCAGCGTGGACCGCTTGATCTGCAGGAGTTCAGCCGCCTTTGACTTGTTCCCGCTCGTCACCTTGAGCGCCCAGCTGATCAGGTTGTGCTCGACGTCCTTCAGGCGGTCATCCAGCGACACCGACGAGGGGTGGCCGTGAGTCTCGACGATGGGCTCGGCAGTCTCGGCATGCTTGTGGAACAGGACGCTCACGGGGACGCAGCCGATCTTGACCTGGTCGCAGTTGCACGTCTGCGCGATCCGCTCGCAGGCATTCTCGAGTTCCCGCACGTTGCCCGGCCACGGATACCGCTGGAACGCCTGCATCACCCCGGGCGAGACGGGCCGCGGGTCCTCACCCCGCATCCGGAAGTAGCGCCTCACGAAGTGCTCCGTGAGGATGCCGATGTCTTCACGGCGCTCGCGCAGGGGGGGCAACTTGATCGGGATGACGTTGAGACGGTAGAAGAGGTCTTCGCGGAACGTCCCCTCGGATACCAGGCGCTGCAGATCGCGCTTGCTGCCGGTCACGGTGCGGACGTTGACCTCAATGGCGCGCGAGCCACCGACGCGCTCGATCGTCCGGTTCTGCAGCACGCGCAGCAGCTTCACCTGCATCGACAACGGCACGTCATCCACGTCGTCGAGAAAGATGGTGCCGCCGTTGGCCATCTCGTAGCGTCCCGGCCGATCCTTGATGGCGCCGGTGAACGCGCCGCGCTCGTGGCCGAAGAGCTCCGACTCGATCAGGTTCTCGGAAAGGATGGCGCAGCTGACGGGGACGAACGGGCGCGCGCGCCGGCTCGACGACTGATGGATGAGGTTGGCCACCATCTCCTTGCCGGTGCCGGTCTCGCCCGTGATGAGCACGTTGCTGTCGCTGTCGGCGATCACGCGCACGTAGTCGAAGACCGCCCGCATGCGGGAGCTGCGGCCAACAACGACATCGTCGATGGAGAAGGGGTGGGCCTGCACGGTGTACCACGGCGCGCCAGGGGCGCCCTAGACGACGAGCAACTCTTCGAACTCGGGAATCTCGTCCTTCAGCGCCTGCTCGAGGCCCATGAACAGCGTCATCGAGGCGCTTGGACATCCCACGCAGTTGCCGCTCATGCGAACGGTCGCGCGGTTGTCCGCAACCTCGACGAGTTCGATGTCGCCGCCGTCGTTCTGGATCATCGGGCGGATCCGTTCGATGATCGCCGCCACACGCTCGCGCGTTACCATCGGTGCGCTACCCTGCATCCAGCCTCCTGCGCGTCGGTCGTGCCGGTCGGGACCGGCCCGTGCACGGCGCCCTGCCCACCCGCCTCTTCCCCACCCACACGTGGGGTGTGGTCACGAAACATCGGGCACGCTTGGTCCAGTATACGTCTCCGACGCCCGCGCGTCACGGGCGCGGGGCGAGGCGTCCTCAGTGGACGCCCGTCGACGAGTGCAGCATCGCGGGATCGGCGCCAAGGCGCCGGATCGCCGTCGCCCACATGTCATCGATCGGCGTGTCGAACACGAGGTCCGCCTGGACGGGCGCGATGAGCCAGGACGACTCGGCCAGCTCGATCTCGAGCTGGCCCGGCGCCCAGCCGGCGTAACCCACGACGACGCGGAGACCAGGCTCTGGAGGCGACTGCAAGGCCCGGCGGATGAGATCGGGCGACGCGGCGAGGTAGACGCCGTCCGACACGCGCAGCGACTCGGAATCGAGCTCGGGATGCGTCGTCAGCACCCAGGCGCGGAACGGCTCCACCGGTCCCCCCGTGAACAGGTGCACATCGTCCCGGATGTCGATCGGCGGCTCCGGCCGGATCACTTCGTGGGCAGGCTCGTCCATCCTTCGGTTGACGACCAGACCGAAGGCGCCGTCCTCGCCATGATCGCACAGGAGCACGACGGTCCTGAGGAAGCTGGGATCGGTGAGCTGCGGCATCGAGATCAGCAGAATCGGGGCGAGCGCCGACTCGGAGCCGGAATCGATCTCGGGCATGACCCGATCATACCGCCTTCCAGCCGTCTGCGCAGGCGGCCCGAGTGCGCCGGTTCAGCTCGGCGTCCGCGACCGCGCCCACGTGACGGCTTCGCGCACGTCCGGCGCGGCAGCGCTTGGTGCCGCATTCCTGACCCCTCCGCCCGGCCGGTCGAGCGCGGCCACCGCGGCCGGGTCTCCCGAGTTGCCGATGGCGACCGCCAGATTCCGCCGCAGGCGCGACAACGGAGCATAGGTCAGCGCGCTCCCCTGGACGAAGTCGTGCAGGCGATCGTCGGGCCGCTGCCACAACTCCACGGGATCGGGCTGGTCGCGTCCGGCGCGCGGCTGCCACGCCGGATCGGCCACAGTCGCCGGCGCGAAGTTGTAGGGGCAGACCTCCTGGCAGACATCGCAGCCGAAGAGATGCTGCCCCACCGAGGGGCGCGCGGGCTCGGGGACCGGTCCGTCGAGTTCGATGGTGAGGTACGAAATGCAGCGGCGCGCGTCCACGTCACGCGCGGCGACGATCGCGCCCGTCGGGCACGCGTCCAGACAGAGCGTGCACGAGCCGCACTGGTCGGCGATCGGCGAGCCCGTCTCGAGCGGAAGGCTGCAGGCGATGCCTCCGAGCAGCAGCCACGACCCGAGCTCAGGGTCGATCAGGAGCGAGTGCTTGCCGATGAATCCAAGGCCGGCATACGCGGCGAAGACCCGCTCCTGCACGTGGTGCTTGTCCACGAAGATGGCCGCATCGAAAGGGTCTACCGCCTCGACCCGCATCCAGTCAAGCAGGTGCTGAAGCCGGTCGGCGAGGACGACGTGGTAGTCGGCCCCCTGTGCGTATCGCGCGACGGCCGGCGTCTCGTGGCGCCCGCGATCGCCGGTGTGGTATTGCGTGGCGGTGACGATGACGGATCGGGCGGTCGGGAGAAAGCGGCGGATGTCGGCGCGATCGTCGGCCGAGCGGGCCAGGTAGCGCATCTCCCCGCCGTGCCCCCGGGCGAGCCAGTCGTGGATGCGGTCCAGTTCGGGCAGGGCGGCCGCCGGCGCCACGCCGCACCGGTCGAATCCCAGCGTCCGTGCGTGCGCGGCAATGGCGTCCGGCGTCAACATCCACGACCTCGACAGGTTCACACACGGAGTCCCTGGCGATTGCCGCGGACGCCCGTGCTCAGCGCTTCACGAGTTGCCGGACGACGTACGGCAGGATGCCGCCGTGCCGGAACGCCGTCAGCTCTTCCGGCGTGTCGATGCGGGCCGTGGCCGTGAACGACGTGACGACGCCGTCGGCTCCCGCGGCCCGCACGGTCACCGCCGCGCGGGGCGCGAGGGCAGGGCCGGCGCCCACGAGCGAGAAGATCTCGCGCCCGGTCAAGCCGAGGCTGGTGGCGCATTCGCCGGCGGCGAATTCCAGCGGCAACACGCCCATGTTCACGAGATTGCTGCGATGAATGCGCTCGAAGCTCTCGGCAATGACGGCCTTGACGCCCAGCAGCATCGTGCCTTTCGCGGCCCAGTCGCGAGAGGAGCCCGACCCGTACTCCTTGCCGGCCAGCACGATCAGGGGGACACCCGCGGCCTGGTACTTCATCGAGGCGTCGTAGATGCTCATCACCTCGTCGCCCGGCAGGAGCACGGTGACCCCGCCCTCCACGCCGGGGACGAGGTGGTTCTTGATGCGCACGTTGGCGAAGGTCCCGCGCATCATCACCTCGTGGTTGCCGCGGCGCGCCCCGTAGGAGTTGAACTCCTTTGGCGCGACGCCATGGTCCATCAGGTAGCGGCCGGCAGGGCTGTCCGCCTTGATCGCGCCGGCCGGCGAGATGTGGTCGGTCGTGATGCTGTCGCCGAGCACCGCCAGCGCACGGGCACCGGCAAGGTCGGTGAGCGGCGCCGGCTCATGCGTCAACTGCTCGAGGAAGGGCGGCTTGCGGATGTACGTCGAGTCCGGCTCCCAGGCGAAGCGATCGCCCTTCGGCACCGGCAGCTCCCGCCAGCGTTCGGCGCCTTCGAACACCTTCGCGTACTGCGAGCGGAAGGACGTCGAGGTCACGGACGCGAGCATCGCCTGCTGAATCTCCTCGCCGGTCGGCCAGATGTCCTTCAAGTACACCGGCACGCCGTCCCGGCCGGTGCCGAGCGGCTCGGTCGCGAGATCGACGTTCATCGAACCGGCCAGGGCGTACGCCACCACGAGCGGGGGCGACGCCAGGTAGTTCGCGCGGACGTCCTGCTGAATGCGGCCTTCGAAATTCCGGTTGCCCGAGAGGACGGAGGCGACCACCAGGCCGCGCTCGCGCACCTCGGCGGAGATCTCCTCGGGCAGCGGCCCACTGTTGCCGATGCAGGTCGTACAGCCGTAGCCGACGAGATTGAACCCCAGGGCGTCGAGGAACGGCTGCAGCCCGGCGTCAGAGAGATACTCGGTCACCACCTTCGACCCCGGCGCGAGGCTGGTCTTGACCCACGGCTTGCGCACCAGCCCCTTCTCCACCGCCTTCTTTGCCACCAGCCCGGCGCCGATCATCACGCTCGGATTCGAGGTGTTCGTGCAACTCGTGATCGCGGCGATCACTACCGACCCGTGCTCCAACTGGGTCTCCGCCGCCACCGCCACGCCTCCGGCGCCCGCCGGGCTCACCTTGACGCCGCGCTTCAGGTCGTCGAGCGCGGATGCGAACGACGCCTTCGCCTGGCTGAGCGCCACGCGGTCCTGCGGGCGGCGCGGGCCGGCCAGGCTCGGCACCACGGTCCCGAGGTCGAGCTCGATCGTGTCGCTGTAGATGGCGTCCGGCGCCTCGTCGGTGCGGAACAGGCCCTGAGCCCGCGCGTACGCCTCGACGAGCGCAATCTGTGACTCCTCACGGCCGGTCAGCCGCAGATAGTCGAGGGTCATCTGGTCGATCGGGAAGACCGCGACCGTGGCCCCGTACTCGGGGCACATGTTGCCGAGCGTCACGCGGTCGGCGATCGTCAGATGGCGGAGGCCGGGGCCGAAGAACTCCACGAACGCCCCGACCACCCCGCGCTTGCGCAGCGCCTCCGTGATCGTGAGCACGAGGTCGGTCGCGGTCGTGCCCTCTGGCAGCTGTCCGATCAGGCGATAGCCCACCACCGGGGGGACCAGCATCGAACTTGGCTGGCCGAGCATCGCGGCCTCCGCCTCGATGCCGCCCACTCCCCATCCCACCACCCCAAGCCCGTTCACCATCGTCGTGTGGGAGTCGGTCCCGAACAGCGTGTCGGGATAGGCCACGCCATTGTCGAGGCAGACCACCCGGGCGAGGTACTCGATGTTGACCTGGTGGACGATGCCGGTTTCGGGCGGCACGACGCGGAAGTTGTCGAGCGCTTCCTGGCCCCACCGCAGGAAGACGTAGCGTTCCCGGTTGCGGTGATACTCGAGGGCCGCGTTCAACTCGACCGCGCCGGCGGTCCCGAAATGATCCACCTGCACGGAGTGGTCGATGACGAGTTCGACCGGCTGCAGCGGATTCACCCGCTGCGGGTCGCCCCCGAGCGCGGCCACGGCATCGCGCATGGCCGCCAGGTCCACGACACAGGGCACGCCCGTGAAGTCCTGAAGCAACACGCGCGCGGGCATGAAGGAGATCTCCCGCGCGGCCGTCTTCGTCGTGTCCCATCCGGCCAGGGCCTCGATGTCGGCCGCCTTCACGAAGGCGTTGTCCTCGCGCCGCAGGAGGTTCTCCAGCAGGATCTTCAGCGAGAACGGCAGCCGTTCGACGTTGGGAAACGCCCGGGCCAGCGCCGCGAGGCTGAAGTAATCAACGGTCTCGGTGCCGACGGTGAGGGCGGCGCGTGTCTTGAAGGTGTCGAGGCTGGGCATGGTGGCGTCGGTCTCCGTATGTCGAACAGCTGATGATAGCGCACCGACCGCTCGCCAGCCACCGCCGTGCGCCCTGCCCGCCGCCCGCCTCTCCTACAGGCCAACGAACAGCGAGACGGACGCGGCGGGAAACCGGCGAGACTGGCCCGCAAACTCGATGCCCTTGCGGCGCAGATAGTAGCGCACCTCGCCTCGCAGCCCGACGTCACGTCCCACACCGCGTCCGCCACGCAGCCAGTACCGTACGCCTGCGCCGGCGTGAAAGAGCTGTCCGGTCTCGACCCGGGTCTGCTCATCGTAGAGCTGGCGCAGATATCCGCCGCCCGCCGACAGGAACGGACGGGCGCGGCTGCCGATGGCCATGCCGGAGAGCTGCCACACGAGCGCGGCGTCCACGACGTACTGCGAGACGCGCGACTCGGTGAGCGTCACGGGCGACGATTCCGAATCGCCGGTGATCGACACGGTGAGGCCGGGCCGGCTGAAGCCGCCTCCCACTTCGACTGCGAGCGAGGCCGACAGCGGCCAGGCTACGCGCGCTTCCACGCCGGAGGCGCGGTTCATGTCGGTCTCGTGCCGGAACAGCGCGAAGGCGGGAGGCGACGTCGTGCCCGGCGCGTTCCGCCGCAGGTCGGCCGTCCCCCCGCCGATGGGATACCCGCCGATGGTGCTCGCGCCAAGGGCGATGGAGACACGCTTGGCGCGCAGGTGCGGCGCCGCCTGGGCGGCCCGAGCGGCCTGCGCGGCGGCCTCACCGGCGCCGGTGATCAGGACGACGAGCATGACGGCGCACACCCGGACCGTCATCGCCGCCGCACCTGGATCTCCACGGTGTCGGAGGTGCCGTCGCGCGGTGCGACGACGATCCGCGGTGCGTAAGTGACGGCAAAATCGATGTCCACCGGATCCGAGAAGAACCCGTCGACGTCGGCATCGTCGAGCGGCTCGACGCGCAGGATGTAGGGCCCGGGCTCGAGCCCGGCGATCACGAACTCGCCGTCGCCAGTAAGGGTGAAGCCGCCGATGAGCACGCCGGTCACCGGGTTGAAGGCGGCTACGTGCGCGCCGAAGAGGCCCCGGCCGTCGCGCGTCACGCGGCCGCGGATGCTGCCGGTGCGGGTGTTGGCGGCAGCACCTCCGTAGAGATCGACGAGGCCGGCCACATCATCCGGCTGGACCACACGGTCGCTGATGCTGCCGGCACTGAAGGCGACGGGAAACATCACGGCACCCGACGCGATGACCCGGCGGCCGGTGCCGACAACCTCTGTCTCACCAAGGGCCGAGTGGCCGAGTCCCAGGAAGTGCCCGATCTCGTGGACGGCCACCGACTCGAGGTCCACACGGCCGGCTTCGCCTCCAGGCGCCACAGACCATGTGAACCGCGTGTTGAAGAACACATCCGACTCGAGGATCGCGCCCGTCGTGGCGTCGAGCAGGAACACCGTCGCGCCCAGGACGCGGTCGAGATCGGGGCGGTCGAGAAACCCCAGGGTCGACCGGCCATCGGTCGCGAGCGGGGGCGCGACGGTGAAGCCCTGGAAGGCAAATGCCGGCGTGCGCGCGTCGGCCCGGGACCAGGCCGCGAACGACCGCGCGATGGCATCGCGGAACTGGAAGGCATCGACGCCGGGAACGCCGCGTTCGGTCACGAAATATGGCACCGATGCGGTGGACCACTTGACGTCCACCACGGTCTGACCTACGCGTGCTCCGAACTTCAGATACGCCTCGGCCGGCGCCGGCGAGCCGAATGCGACCAAGGCTGCGAGAAACGCGGCGACCGGACGCCGGCTCATCGCGCTGCCGCCACGAAACCGCGGACTTCCGCGGAGAAGGCGGCCAGCGGCACGGGGCCCCGTGCCGGATCACCCCGTCCGATGCGCGCCGTGCCGCCGTGCGCGACGATCGGAGGGGGCACCACGAGCGCGGTACCATTGCGGGGGTCCGTCATCACGCGGAACACGCCCTGGGCGAGGCCGACGGGATACGGGATCGCCGGGCCCGCGCCCTTCAGGAACAGGACGACGAGATCGCCCTCCCGAAACGACGGCACGCCCGGAATCACCATGCGGCGGTCGCCGACCTGTCCTCCCGGCACCCGGAACAGCGTCGTCTGGTTGCGGGCATCGCCCTTGAGGTAGTCCATGGCGTGCACGGTCACAAACGAATCGATGGTGCGGCGATCGTCGCTCCACGATGCCCGTACGGACGCCACGCGGCCGTAGACAATCGTGGACGACTCGGCCACGATCTCGTTGAAGGATGCGGGAAGATAGGTCGTGGCGCCGATCGGCAGCACGGCCGCGGTCAGCCATCCGAGCGTGAGCAGCAGTCCTCGCATTTCACGAGTGTACACCCGACTCACCAGGGGCAGATGTCAGCCGGACGGCAAGGGCCGCCGGCCAACGAACACATCCAGTTCCCGCTCGACCTCCGAGTGAGAGAACGGGACGCGCGCCGCCATGAAGCCCGCGGCGGACATCAGGCGCAGCCAGTCCTCTCGCGAAAAGACACCCTCCACGTGCCGGTCGTGCTCGACGCGCACGGTGCCGTCGGCCTCGCGCAGGAGGTACGCGTAGTCCACGACGTAGCTGGTGTCTGTTGGGTCCGGGTCCCACACCCACTCGACATACCGCAGCCCGCGCGGGCCGTCGTCGGCGCCGTCCGCGTCGTGTCCGGCCTCGAAGGACTCCCGCACGAAGTCGGGGCAGAAGAGCACGGCGCCACCGGGACGGCAGTGCACAAACGCCGTCTCGATCGCCTGGCGCAGGTCCTCCTCGGTCGCCATGTAGCACACCGCGTCGTGCACAAAGACGACGTCGAAGGCCCTGTCGAGGCGCACGGTGCGCATGTCGCCCTCGAGGTGTTCGCACTCGGGGTTGAGCCGGCGGCTGTGCGCGAGCATGCCGGGTGCGGGATCCACGAGCGTGCACGCGAAGCGGCGCTTCAGGAAGGACGCATTGCTGCCGCCACCGCAGCCCAGTTCGAGCAGCGTGCGGGCGTCTCCATCGCACGCCTCGGCCATCACCCGGCCGTAGAACGCCGCTTCCTCTTCGTACTCCTCCGGCGGCGACAGCAGCGGCCACCACGCGGCGATCTCGTCGTACATGCGCATGACATTCTCCTCGCTCTCCGCACCGGCCCTCGACGCCGCCGTCAGACGTCAGGGCCGCGACCGCCGGTCGCACAGGTCCAGCACCGCCGCCGCGGCGCGCGCGCTCGCGCCTGGAGGGCCGAGCCTGGCGCGCGTCTCGGCGAGCGTCGCGTGGACGCGCGTCCAGCGATCCCGATCGGTCAGGAACGACACGGTCTCGGCGGCCGCGCGCTCGGGCGTGCAGTCGTCCTGAATGAGTTCCGGCACCACGCGCGCGCCCGCGACAAGATTCGCCATGGCGAACGTGTCCACTCGGACGAACCGGCGGCCCAGGGCGTAGGTCAGCGGCGACAGTTTGTAGAGCACCACCATCGGCCGTTCGTGCAGCGCGGCCTGCACCGTCGCCGTGCCCGACGCCGTCATCACCACGTCGCTCGCCGCGAGGACATCGTCCGCGCGGCCGGCCACGACGGCGGCAGAGGGCACGACCCCGTCGAGCGCCGCGAACAACTCGCGCGGCAGGTTGGGCGCGCGGGCCACCACGAACTGCGCGGCGGGCACGGCCGCACGGATGAGAGGGACCGCGCCGGCCATCACCGGCAGCAACTGGCGCAGTTCGTTGGCGCGGCTGCCGGGAAGGAGCGCCACGATCGGCGCCATCGGGTCGAGACCGCACGCCGCGGCGAGTTCGGCGCGCGGCGTTGTGGCCACGGCCATATCCACAAGGGGGTGACCGACGAACTGGACGGGCACGCCTGCCTCCCGGTAGAGCGCCGCCTCGAACGGGAAGATCGGGAGCGCCAGGTCCACCTGCCGCTGCATCGACTTCATCCGCCCCTGGCGCCACGCCCAGATCTGGGGAGTCACATAGTAGATGACGGGCACGCCGAGGCGCTTGACCGCGGCCATCAGGCGAAAGTTGAAGTCCGGGAAGTCGATGACGACCAGGGCATCGGGACGGAGGTCGCGGGCCGCCGCCGTCAGGCGGCGAAGCACCATCACCGATTGCGGCAGCACCCGCACGGCCTCGGTGAGGCCGGTGACGGCCAGGCCGTGATAGTCGCCCACAAGGCGCCCGCCGGCCGCCCGCAGGTGCTCGCCGCCAAACCCGAAGACGTCCACCTCCGGCCGCTCGGCGCGAAGCGCGGCGGTGAGCGCGCCGGCATAGAGGTCGCCCGACGGCTCGCCGCACGAGATCATGATGCGGGTCATGGCCGGCGCCAGGATCCGGTCGCGCTAGCGCGGTCGCGCGAACGTGTCTTCGGCAAGCGTGGGGTTGACGACAAGCGTCGTCAAAGTGCGCTCGACGGCGACGAGGCCGTCGCGGACGACAGTGGCCTTGAACGGAAAGGACACGCCATCGATCGTGCGGTAGTCGTCGAAGCGCTCCTCGGCCTTGAACGTGCGATCGGCACGCACGTCGTAGGCAAGCCTGGCGATGCGGCCGCTGTCCTCGTCGATGTAGATCCGCACCGGCACTGCGCCGTCCCCGGCGACGATCACGGGCCGCACCACGCGGCCCTCGAATCCTTCCTCGGGCCCGAGGCTGACGGAGGAGGCGCCGGTCGCGGCCTGCAGCAGCAAGGTGACCGGGTCGCGGCGCGCCGAGGCTCGGAACTCGGCGAGTACCTCGGGCGGGGCCTCACGCACGCCGCCCGGGTCCTTCATCCAGCCCCGGCCGTCCGCATAGACCTGTGACAGGTGCACGTCCCCAAGCGTCGCATCCACCCGCACGTGGTCGGGATACTCGACATACGTGCGTGTCCTCGCCGACATGTTCCCGTCCGGCGTCGCCAGCACGGTGTCGGCGTCGGCCACAAACCGCTTCACGGCCTTGAGCGCTTCCAGACCACCGTGCGCCTCCACGGCGCGGCCGACGAGCGCGCGAGCCCTGGCCTCATCGTCGGGCTGGATCACCCCCATCGCGCCGTACGACGGCGACACGCTCCCGCGCATCGCGGCCACGCCGAACCGGTCGTCGCCGGGGCGCAGGCCGCCGGCCAGCGGGGCGCCGCCGCCGGGCACGCCGGCCGAGGAGCGCCGGAGATCGGCGGCCAGCAGATCGACCTCATTGAACGGGATGCGCTCGAACTCCCCGAATCCGATGCCCTTGAGGTCACCCACGAACTGAGCGGCGTTCCCCACCAGCACCACCGCGAGCCGGTCCGGACGCAGATAGCTGCGCGCCACGCGCTGGATGTCGTCAGGCCTCACCGATGTCACCCGCTCGGGGTAGGTCTCGAGTTCGCTGACCGGCAACTCGTAGAACACGGCGTTCAGGACCTGCGTCGCGATGGCATCCGGCGTCTCGATCGTCAACGGAAAGTTGCCGGCCATATAGGCCTGCGCGCCCTCGAGTTCGGCCGGCCAGACGCGCTCCCGCTGCAACCGGGCGAACTCGTCCACCATGAGCCGCAGCGCCTCTCCGGTCGCTTCGGTGCGGGTCTCGGTTTCGGCGACGATCCCGCCCGCGAGCTTGAAGGTATTGAGGTCGGCCGAGGCGCCGTACGTCAGCCCTCGCTCGGAGCGCAGCACACGCTGGAGCCGGTTGGCGCCTTCGCCGCCGAGGATGCGCACGGCCTGATCGAGCGACACGTAGTCGTCGTGCTTCCGCGGAATGCCGAGCTGGCCCACGCGGATGGACGTCTGCACGGCGTCGGGCTTGTCCACCACGATCACGCGGCGTGTTGGCGGCGGCGGTTCGATGGGCGCCACCGCAGGCACCGCGCGGGACTCCCAGTCCCCGAAGACGCGCTGCACTCCCGCAAACGCCTCGTCGGCGGCGACATCGCCGACGATGGCGACGACGACGTTGTTGGGCACGAACCAGGTGCGGTGGAACTCGACGAAGTCCTCTCGCGTCAACGCGGCAAGAGACGCCGCCGTGCCGGTGCCCGGCATCCCGTAGGGATGAAACCCGTAGATCAGCCGGTCGATGACGCGTCCGGCCACGGCGCTCTGGTCCTCGGCCGCCACCGTGAGTCCCGACAGCGCCTGGGCGCGCTGGCGCGCCACTTCCTCCTCTGCGAAGGCCGGACGCCGGACCAGATCGGCAATCAGATCGAGCACCATCGGGAGGTCGTTCTTCATTACGACCGCATTGACGAAGCTCAAGTCAGTGCCGGCGCCCGTGCCAAGGATGCCGCCGACGAAGTCGATCTCGTCGGCGATCTGTTCGGCGCTCCGGGTCGTGGTGCCCTGATCCAGCAGCGACGCCGTCAGCATCGCGACACCGAGCTTCTCCTTCGGATCCTGCGCGGCGCCCGCCCGCACGAGCAGCCGCACGCTGACGGCCGGTTGCTCGTGATGGCTCACGAGCACCACCCGCATGCCGTTGTCGAGGGGACGAATCTCGTAGGGCGGGAAGTTGACCGGACGTGCCTCGAGCGGCCGCGGCGGCCGCTCCGACGGCCACCGCACGCTCGACGCCTGCGCCGACACGCCGTCCGAGGAGATCGACAGGCACAAGGCGCCCACCATCAGGGATAGCGCAAGATACGCCAGGTACGGAGTGCGCTCAGTCATGTTTCGCTATTCGCCTATTCGCTATTCGCCATTCGCCGTTGGCTCGGCGCTGTGCGCCGCACCCATGCAGCCAGTGCCGACACTAC
>CAZNOC010000055.1:0-20227 GCA_964574545.1 uncultured Bifidobacteriaceae bacterium
GTGGTGGGTCGTGGGTAGTGGGTGGTGGGTCGTGGGGCGACGCTGCGCCTGCACAGCGGACCCTCCCCACTCCCTACTACCTACTACCCACGACCTACGACCTACTACCCACCACCCACTCCCCCTACATCCCGTCGTACTGGGGTCCGCCGCCGCCTTCGGGCGGCACCCAGGTGATGACGCCGTAGGGATCCATGATGTCGCACGTCTTGCAGTGCACGCAGTTCGAGGCGTTGATCTGAAGGCGCTTGCCGCCCTGTCCGTTGTCCACCATCTCGTAGACATGGGCGGGGCAGAACTTCACGCACGGATGGCCGTACTCGTCGCCACAGATGGTATGGCAGACGTCGGTGTGCACAAGGAGGTGCACCGGCTGCTCCTCGTCGTGCGCGACGCCCGAGAAGTGCACGCCGGTGACCTTGTCGAACGTGAGCTTCCGGTCGGGCACGACGGCATTCGACCCCGAGAGGGTGTCGGTCTTGCGCATGCCGTAGTAATCGCCCAGCCGCTTCATCCGCGTGTGTCCCGCATGCCCGTGCACGTCCTCCGGCCAGCGTCCGCCAAGCACCATCGCCAGTCCGGCGAACGCTGACCCGGCCATCAGTCCCGCCCCGAATGCCTGGTGCACGTTGCGCACCGGGTAGAGTTCGGTCCTGACAGGACCTTCGTCGATTCGTGTCTTGTAGCGGCTGAGGGTGGCCGACGACGTCTCGCCGCTGCGGACCGCCTCGAAGGCCGTCTCGGCGGCATGCATCCCGCTGCGCATCGCCAGATGAATGCCCTTCAGGCGCATCGAGTTGACGAAGTTCGCAGCGTCGCCGACGATCAGGCCACCGTCGAAATAGAGCCGCGGCTGCGTGTTCCAGCCGCCCTCGGGCAGGGCCTTGGCGCCATAACGCACGAGCGATCCGCCCTCGAGCAAGCCCGCGATGAACGGGTGCAGTTTGAAGCGCTGGAACGCGGCGTGCGGATCGAACAGCGGATCCTTGTAGTCAAGACCCACAACGAATCCAATCGACAGCCGGCCGCCCGGCATCGCATAGATCCAGCTCCCGCCGAACTCCTCTTCCCGCAGCGGGAACCCCAGCGTGTGAATCACCGAGCCCGGCTTGAGGCGATCCGGGGGCACTTCCCAGATCTCCTTCAACCCGATCGCGAACTGACCCGGCTGCTGGTGCGCGCCGAGCTGCAGCGTGCGCGTCAGTTCCTTGGTGAGATGGCCCCGCACCCCATCGGCGAAGATCGTGACTTTGGCGTGGATGTCGGCGCCAGGTTCGTAGTTGGCCTTGCGCGCGCCGTGCTTGTCGAGGCCCTTGTCGCCGGTGCGCACGCCGATCACGCGCGCCCCGTCAAACAGCACTGACTGCGCGGGAAATCCCGTGAACACGTCGATGCCTTCCGCCTCGACCTGCTCGCCCATCCACCTGGCCAGCGCGCTCAGGGAGATCACATAGTTGCCGTGGTTCCGGAACGGCGCCGGCGTGACCGGCATCCGCAGCTTGCGCTCCGGCGTGAGGAAGTAGACGCTGTCGTTGTCCACCTCGCACTCGAGCGGCGCCCCCTTGGCCTCGAAGTCCGGGACCAGGTCGCGCAGCGCCGACGGATCCAGCAGCGCCCCCGACAGCTGGTGAGAACCGACCTCCCGTCCCTTCTCCAGCACGGCGATGGCCAGCGGCTCGCCCCCGTCCGCCTTCTGCAGCTGCGCGAGCCGCAGCGCCGCCGCGAGGCCGGCGGGGCCGCCCCCGACGATCAGGACATCGACTTCCAGGGTCTCCCGCTCCACTAGCCCTTCTCCAGCTCCGCCACCAGTGCGGGCGCGATCTCGAACAGGTCACCGGCGATGCCGTAGTCGGCGACCTCGAAGATCGGCGCGTCGGCGTCCTTGTTGATGGCCACGATGGTCCGCGCGCCCTTCATGCCGACAAGGTGCTGGATCGCGCCCGAGATCCCGAGCGCGACGTACAGCCTGGGCGCCACCGTCTGGCCCGAGCTGCCGATCTGCCGCTCCATCGGCAGCCAGCCGTTGTCGCAGATCGGCCGCGATGCCGCCAGCTCCGCGCCAAACGCCTTCGCGAGGCCTTCGGCCACCGTCACGTTCTCCTGTGACTTGATCCCGCGGCCCACCGCGACAATGCGCTCGGCCTGGGAAAGATCGACAGCCGCCTTCGCCTCCTGGAACGGCGGTTCGGCCGTCTGCCTGATCGATGCCGGATCGATCGTGACGCTCACCGATCGCACAGGTGCACCCGCGCCCTTCGCGGCCTGGTCGGCCCGCAGCGCGCCGATTTGCAGGCTCACCAGATGCGGGGCAGGCCCGACGGGCTCGACGTCGGCGACGAGCTTGCCCTGAAACATCGGACGGGCGAATACGGCCCCGCCGTCCGTCGACTTGACCGCGACGACATCGGTGACAAGCGCGCGATCGAGGCGCGCCGCGAGCGTCGGGGCGAAGTCACGGGTCTGATAGGTGTGCGTGAGGAACACGTGTGACGGCGCTTCCGCCTCGATCACCTGCTGCGCCGCCTGGATGAACGCGTCCGGCGTGTATTCGCCAAGCGACATGTCGTCCACCGCCAGCACCTCGGCCACGTCGGCCTGCGCGAGTTCGGCCATGACGGCAGCCAGATCGCGCCCGAGGACCGCCACCTTCACCGGGGCGTTCCCGGAGGCGAGCTGCTGCGCGGCCGCAATGGCCTCCCAGCTGGCGCGGTTGAGTCTTCCGTGCTTCTGTTCGGCAATGACAAGAATCACAGGGCTCGCGCCTCCTCGCGCAGCCGGCGGACGAGCTCCCTGGCGGCCTCGGCCGGGGACCCGGCAATCATGACGGTCTGCTTCTGCTTCTGCGGCAGGTAGAGGCTCAGCACCTTCTGCCGCGAGGCGATGCCGGCCGGCGCCGCCACCTTGCGGATCTCCTTCTTCTTCGCCGCCATGATGCCCTTCAGTGTGGCGTAGCGCAGCTGGTTGATGCCGCTCTGAATCGTGAGCAGCGCCGGCAGCGGCATCGTCAGATACTGAAACCACCCGCCCTCGAGCTCGCGCTTCACTTTCAGCGTGGTCTCCTGCACCTGCACTTCCATGATGATGGTCGAGTGCGGCATGCCGAGGCGCTCGGCGAGCACGGGGCCAAACTGCGCGTGGCCCTGGTCGTCGGACTGCAGGCCCGTGAGCACGAGATCGAACGCCTCCCCGGCCATGGCGTCAACCAGCGCGGCGGCGGCCATCGCCGCGTCGCCCGCGCCGAGGGCCGCGTCCTCGACGTGGATGGCGCGGTCGGCGCCGCGTGCGAGCGCCTCTCGAATCACCTGCTGGACACGGGTCGGACCCGCCGACACCACCACCACCTCGCCGCCGTGCTTCTCGCGGAGGCGCAGGCCTTCCTCGAGCGCGTAGGCGTCGGGCTCGTTCATCTCGTAGCTGACATCCTGCTCGCGGATCCAGCTCCTGTCGTCGTTCAGACGCGGCTGCCACTCGCGCGTGGGCACTTGCTTGATACAGACTGCGATTTTCATCGTTCCCTTACGGTGTTACTCGAGCACAACACGAGGGCCCCGAAGGCCACGGTTCTCTGCTCTACGCCTCGTATCGCTTGAAGAGCAACGCGCCGTTCGTGCCGCCGAACCCGAAGGAATTCGACAGCGCGTAGTCGACCCGCATCTCCCGCGCGGTGTTCGGAACGTAGTCCAGATCGCACGCCTCATCGGGCGTATCGAGGTTGATCGTGGGCGGGACCTTCTGATGATGGATAGCCAGCGCCGTAATGCCCGCCTCGATGCCGCCGGCCGCGCCGAGCAGGTGACCGGTCATCGACTTGGTAGAGGACACCGCCAGGGACCGCGCATGATCGCCGAAGCACTTCTTGATGGCGAGCGTCTCGATGCGGTCGTTGTGCGGCGTCGACGTGCCGTGGGCGTTGATGTAGCTCACCACGCCCGGCCCGACACCCGCCGAATCGAGAGCCGCCTGCATCACCCGGCGCGCGCCATCTGCATCTTCGGAAGGCGCCGTCATGTGGTACGCGTCCGCCGACATGCCATAGCCGACCATCTCGGCGTACACCGAGGCACCGCGCCTCAGCGCCGACTCGTGCTCCTCGAGCACGAGCACACCGGCGCCCTCGCCCAGCACGAATCCCTCCCGGTCCTTGTCAAACGGGCGGCTCGCCCGTTCCGGGGCATCGTTCCGGGTCGACAGGGCGCGCAGGGCGCCGAACCCTCCGACACCCATGGCGCAGATCGCCGCCTCGGATCCGCCGGCAATCATCGCGTCGGCCGCGCCGCGCCGGATGATCTCGTAGGCATCGCCAATCGCGTGGGCCGAGGCCGTGCACGCCGTGCACGTCGCTGAGTTGGGCCCCTTGGCGCCGAACCGGATCGACACCTGGCCGGCTGCGAGGTTGATGATCGCGGAGGGAATGAAGAAGGGCGAGATCTTCCGAGGCCCGCCCTCGAGCAGCGCCTTGTGCTCGCGCTCGATGGTGGTGAAGCCGCCGATGCCGGAGGCGATGAACACGCCGACGCGCGTATCGTTCTCGCGCGTCACCCGCAGCCCCGCATCGTCCATGGCGAATTGTGACGCGGCCAGGGCGAACTGAATGAAGATGTCCATCTTCTTCAGTTCCTTCCTCTCGATGAACTCCAGCGGGTCGAACCCCTTGACCTCGCCGGCAAAGCGGGTGGAGAACGCCGACGCATCGAAGCGGGTGATGGGACCAATGCCTCCCGTTCCCGCGCAGAGCGCGGCCCAGTTGGCCTGGGTGCCGATTCCAACCGGCGACACCAAGCCGATGCCGGTCACGACGACTCGCCTGTTCAAGATTCCTCCGATGCCCCCTCGGTCGGCCGGCGCGTCGGCCGCACTGCCGGCGGCCGGCCCCGGGGCCTGCCCTACTTCTTGGACTTGGCGTGGGCCTCGATGTACTCGACGGCTTCCTTCACGCGCGTGATCTTCTCTGCATCCTCGTCCGGGATCTCGATCCCGAACTCCTCCTCGAACGCCATGACCAGCTCGACGGTGTCGAGTGAGTCGGCGCCGAGATCGTCCACGAACGAGGCATCCGGCGTCACTTCCTCTTCATCGACGCCCAACTGCTCCACGATGATGCTCTTCACCTTGTCGGCAACGGCCATTCAGCCCTCCTACATGTACATCCCGCCGTTGACTGCGAGAATCTGACCAGTAATATACGATGCCTCATCCGAGGCGAGAAAGCTCACCGCCGAGGCGACATCCTCCGGCGCGCCAAGGCGGCCGAGCGGAATCTGTCCCGCCCAGTCCCCGTGCGCCTGCGACGTGAGTGCGCGGGTCATGTCGGTGTCGATAAGACCCGGTGCGACGACGTTGACGGTCACGTTGCGCGACGCCACCTCGCGCGCCAGTGACTTGCAGAACCCGATCAGGCCCGCCTTGGACGCCGCGTAGTTGGCCTGCCCGGCGTTCCCGGTCTGGCCGACGACGGAGCTGACGGCGATGATGCGCCCGCTGCGCTGCCGGATCATGGGCTTGAGCGCAGCCTGGCAGAGGACAAACGCCGCGGTCAGGTTCGTGGCGATGACCTCGTCCCAGTCGGCGCGCTTCATCCGCAGCATCAACTGGTCGCGCGTGACACCGGCGTTGCTCACCAGCACGTCGAGGCGGCCATGGCGCGCCGACACGTCCGCGACGAGGGCCGCCAGTGCCTCGGCGTCCATCATGTCGGCCGTGGCGGCCTCGGCACGCCCCCCGGCAGCGACAATCGCCTCCACCGTGGCCTGCGCGTTGGAGCCACGCGCCACGGCCACAACTGTCGCGCCGCGTGCGGCCAGCGTCGTCGCAATCGCGCGCCCGATGCCTCGCGACGCACCGGTCACGATCGCGATCCGCCCGTCCAGTTGTCCCATCTAGTGGAGTGTCCTGTTGGAGTCTAGAAGAGTCGTTCCGTGGAGACCGCCAGGAAACCGGGACGAACCGTGCGTCCGGATGCGCACGCGGTCGTCGATGCGATCCATTAGGTTGACTGCCCTGCAAACACGGCCTCAACGTCTGCGAGGTCGTCCGGGCTGTCGAAACTCAGGATCGTGGATCCCCGCGCTATCTTCCTCGCCAGACCGGACAGGACACCGCCGGGACCCACTTCAACATACGCGGTGACGCCGTCGGACGCAAGACGCGCCATGACGTCCTGCCAGCGAACAGGCGCCGAGACCTGGCGAACGAGTGCGTCCACGCTCGACGCCGCGTCGCGTTTCGGCTGCCCATCCACGTTGGCGACGACGGGCACCTGCGGGTCGCGAACGGCCAGCGCTCGAAGTTCCGGCGCCAGCCGCGCCTCGGCCGGCCGCATCAGCTCGCAGTGGAACGGGGCGCTCACCGTCAGCGGAACCACCCGCCTGGCGCCAAGCGCCATGGCACGCTCGCCTGCGCGCACGACGGCCGCAGCCGCCCCGGCGATCACGACCTGTCCGGGCGAATTGAGGTTGGCCGGACTGACCACCTCGCCTGCCGCCGCCTCCTCGCATGCCTGCTTCACGCCGGCTTCACCCAGCCCGAGCACCGCAGCCATGGTCCCCGTCCCGGCGGGAACCGCCTCCTGCATGTAGCGGCCCCGGTGACGAACGATGCGCACGGCGTCGGCGAAGTCGAGGGTCCCGGCCGCCACGTGCGCGGAGTACTCCCCGAGGCTGTGCCCGGCCACGATGTCCGGGCGAAGGCCCCGTGACGCGAGCAGGCGCCAGGCGGCCACGGACACGGTCAACAGGGCCGGCTGGGTGTGCTCGGTCAGGGCAAGCCGCTCCGCGGGCCCGTCGAAGATGAGGCGGCTCAGCGGCTCGCCGAGCGCCTCGTCGGCCTCGGCGAACGTGTCGCGGCAGATCGGATACGCGTCTGCCAGTGAGCGGCCCATGCCGACCGCCTGCGAACCCTGGCCCGGGAAGAGAAAGGCAATCACCGTTGTGGCACCGCCGCGCGCGCGATCTCCTGCTCCACGCGGCCGAGGAAGTGGGTGGAGGCGAACCGTGATGCCATCGCCACCGCGTTGCGAATCGCCTTGGCCGAAGAGCGGCCGTGACCCACGATGCACAAGCCAGCCACGCCCATCAGCGGGGCGCCGCCGAACTCGGAATAGTCAACGCGCTTCCGGAAGCGCCGGAAAGCGCGACGCGAGAGCAGCGATCCCACCTGGCTCGAGAACGTGCTCGACAGTTCCTCGCCGAGTAACTCCTCGACCATCTCGACCAGCCCCTCGCTCAGCTTGAGGGCCACGTTGCCCGTGAACCCGTCGCAGACAATCACGTCAGCCGCGCCGCTGAAGATCTCGCGCGCTTCGACGTTGCCAACGAAGCGGAGCGGCGAGGCCTTGAGCAGCCGATGGGCCTCGCGCGTCAGCTCGTTGCCCTTCGTCTCCTCTTCTCCGATCGACAGCAGCCCGACCCGCGGCTCGTCAATGCCGAGGGCCACGCGCGCGTAGACCGCGCCCATGGCCCCGAACTGCAGCAGATGGGGCGGGCGGCAGGACACCGTCGCACCCGCGTCCAGCAGCACGGCCACGCCGTGACGCGTCGGTACCGCGGGCGCCAGGGCAGGGCGGTCCACCCCTGGGAGCATGCCGAACGCCCCGTGCGCGGACATCACCACCGCCCCGGTGTGCCCGGCGCTCACAAGCGCCGCGGCGTCTCCCGACGCCACAAGGGCGGCGGCGACCCTGATGGACGCCCCCGGCTTGCGACGAAGCGCCTGCGCCGCCGGTTCAGCCATCTCGATCACGTCTGGGGCCTCGACGACCTCGAGGTCCAGCGTGTGCCGGTCCGGATGCTTCTGCAGTTCCGCCGCGATGGCGGCCGGCCGGCCGACGAGAAACAGTCCTATGCCCAGATGACGCGCGGCGGCCAGCGCCCCGTCCACCACGCAGCCGGGGGCGTGATCGCCGCCCATGGCGTCGATCGCAATACGCATCGCTCGTTCGGGAACCGGCGCTGAGCGGGGCCGGCGTGCCGGCTATTCCCCGCTGACCGGACGGACCTGTCGCTGCTTGTAGTAGCCGCAGTAGGCGCACACGCGATGTGGCGCCTTCGGCTCCGAGCACTGCGGGCAGTTGCCCGCCGTGAAGGCGGTCAGAGTATCGTGCGTGCGGCGCTTCCGGCCGCGGGTCTTCGAGTGGCGCCGTTTTGGATTAGGCATCGTCGTTCTTCCGGTCCGTGGTGATGAGCGTCTTGAGTGCGTCGAGCCGCGGATCCACCCACGCGTCGGTGCAGCCGCAGATGGAGAGATTCAGATTCGTTCCACACGTCGAGCAGAGTCCCCGACAGTCGGGCCGGCACAGCGGCTTCATCGGGAGCGCCAGATAGAACTGCTCTTCCAGCAACTGCCGCAGATCGATGAAGTCCTCCTCGTAGAACGCCACCGCCATGTCGTCGGCGTCGATCTCACGCTCCACGAAGTCGCCAGCGTCCTTCTGGGGGACGTACCGCAGGTCGAATGCCTGGTCCACTGTGAGCGGATAGCGCTCCACACACCGGCTGCAGTCGAGTTCCAGCAGGCTCTGCACTCGGCCGGCCAGCCGGAACCGGTCCTTGTCCTTGTAGATCGTCATCCGCAGGACCACCGGGAGGCTCACCGTGTAGTCCTGGTGCCCGCCGGTAAACCGATCCGTGGCGTAGGTCGCCTCGAACGGGGCTTCCGGCTGGCGAATCTGGCTGAGATCTAGCCGCATGGGTACTCGGTCTGGCCCGGCCCTCGCACGCAGGGCCGACCGAAAAGTATACCACGGAGCTAAGGTGTTGCAGCCTCAGGCCTTAGACGTTCCGAATCTCGACCCAGGGCTTGGGAATGAACAACCGCTCGTAGAGCGCGACGGCATACCGGTCGGTCATCCCGGCGACGAAGTCCTGCACGGCTGCGTCCAGGCCCTCGGCGTCCACCGTTCGGAGGTCGAGGAACTCCTTGGGGCGCTGGCGCACCCTGGCCCATATCCCCCCCAGGATGCCCTCGGCCTTGGCGAACTCCGCCGTCGCCGTCTGGTTCTCGTAAACCGAGTCGAAGAGGAACCCACGCAGTTCGAGGGTGGCGTCGAGCACCGGCTCGCTCATGCGGACCTCCGTCAGACCGCCGGCAAGCGTCTCCTGCACCACGTCGGCCACCATGCGGCCAATCCGCTCCGACGGCGACCGCCCCAGGGCCTGAATCGCGGGTGCCGGCAGCTGCGATTCCTGCAGAAGGCCCGCACGCACCGCGTCGTCGATGTCGTGGTTCACGTAGGCGATGATGTCCGCCACCCGCGCCACCTGACCCTCGATGGTGCCGGCCCGATGCTCCGGCGGGGCGCCGACGGGAAGGCCATGCTTGCCCTTGGAATGGCGCGCGATCCCGTCGCGGACCTCCCACGTCAGATTGAGGCCCTGGCGGTCGCGTTCGAGCACGTCCACGATGCGCAGGCTCTGCTCGTAGTGGTTGAAGCCGGCGGGATTGAGCGCCTTCAGCACACGCTCCCCCGCGTGCCCGAACGGCGTGTGCCCGAGGTCGTGGCCGAGCGCGATCGCCTCTGTCAGTTCCTCGTGCAGGCGCAGCACCTTCGCCACCGTCCGGGCGATCTGGGACACCTCGAGCGTGTGCGTGAGCCGGGTGCGGTAGTGATCGCCCGCGGGCGAGAAGAACACCTGCGTCTTGTGCTTCAGACGGCGGAATGCCTTTGTGTGAATAATGCGATCGCGGTCCCTCTGGAACGAGGGGCGGATCGGGTCCTCGACTTCCGGCCGCTCGCGCCCGCGCGTGGCGTCGCTCTTCGAGGCCCGGGCCGCCAGGATGTCGTGTTCACGTCGTTCGAGTTCTTCGCGAATCAGCATGGGCAAGGTCGGGGGAGATGTCCGATCGTAGTCCGAATCCATGGCGGGCGCGTCAGGCCAGCTCGCGAAGAAAACTCGTCCCGTGCGCGAGCGGGGGCACGCCGAAGTTCTCCGCGAGCGTCTGGCCGAGGTCGGCAAACGTCGGCCTCGTGCCCAGGTTCACCCCCGGGCGGACCCGCGGCCCGGCGGCGATGACCGGGACGTACTCGCGCGAGTGATCGGTGCTCGGCGTGCTCGGATCGTTGCCGTGATCCGCGGTGATGATCAGCAGGTCGTCCGGGAGGAGCCTGGGCAGCAGTGCCGCGAGCCGGACGTCGAACCGCTCGAGATTGGCCGCATAGCCAGGTATGTCGTTGCGGTGGCCGTACAGCGTGTCGGAGTCCACCAGGTTCCCAAACACCAGCCCGCGCGGCACCGTCTCGAGGGCACGTTCGAACTGGTCCATGCCGGCCTCGTCGTTCGGGGACGCCCAGCTCCGCGAGATCCCGCGCCCGGCAAACAGGTCGCTGATCTTGCCAATCGCGGTGACCTCGTGTCCGTGGGCGACCAGGCGGTCGAGCAGCGTCTCCTGCACCGGCGGCATGGCGTAGTCATGGCGGTTCGCCGTGCGCGCGAAGCGGCCGGCCTCGCCTACGAAAGGCCGCGCGATCACCCGGCCCAGGCCCAGGCCCTCCACGGCGAGTTCGTACGCGATCTCACACCACCGGTAGAGTTCAGGAACGGGCACAAGGCCTTCGTGCGCGGCGATCTGAAAGACGCTGTCGGCGGAGGTGTAGACAATGGGCCAGCCGGTTTCGAGGTGGCGCGGGCCCAGTTCGTCGATGATCGCCGTTCCCGAGGCCACCACGTTGCCGAGCGACGGGCGGCCGATGCGGTGCTCGAAGTCGGCGATCACGCTCGCGGGGAACCCTTCGGGAAAGGTCGGGAACGGCCGGTCCAGCACCACCCCCATCAGCTCCCAGTGTCCGGTCACGGAGTCCTTCCCCTTGGAGCGTTCGGCCATTCGTCCAAAGGCCCCCTCGGGAACAGGTGGCTCACCGGCCGGCGGCAGCGGGACGAGACCCGAGAGCCCCAGTCGCCTCAGCGCCGGGAGACGCAGGGGCACTGCGCGGGCGATGTGTCCGAGGGTATCGCTCCCCTCGTCGCCGTACGCGGCAGCATCCGGCAGCTCGCCGATCCCCACGCTGTCGAGCACGATGACGAGGGCGCGTGTGAACACGGATCAGTCCGGCCGGAAGCGGCGCCTAGGAGCCTTGCCCGGCCTGCGTGCGGGTCTGAGGCTTCGCCTCGCTACGGATGGTGCGACGAGAAGTAGTTCGGAACGCTGCGCGGTGTGCGGATCGTCGCAATCGCGTGCTTGAAGATCAGGTGATCCATCCCGCCGTGTTCGACAATGAGCGCAAAGCGATCGAAGTTCTTGATCCGGGCTTCGAACTCGCGGCCATCGAGCAGGTGGATCGCGACGGGGAGTTTTTCGCGCCGCGCGTAGTTCAGGAACACATCCTGGATGTTTGGCGCGCCGGATTTCGGTTCAGGCATCGGCCACGTCTCTCCCGCTTTTCAACAGGCCCCGTTCGGCCAGCCCTCTAATAACGCCAGCCTGCACGTCCCGAGATTCGCCGGGGCCATCAAACCAGATAAGAGTAGGCTCTTTGCGAAACCAGATCAACTGCCGGCGCGCGTACTTCCGGTTCTCCCGCACGATGAGCGCGCGCGTCGCCGCCTCGTCGCGCACACCGCGCAGGTGTTCGAGCGCTTGCCGGTACACCAGGCCTCCGAACGGGCGCGCAGCCAGAGGGATGCCGCGCCCGATCAACTCCCTGACCTCGTCGAGCAACCCGTCAGCGAATTGCGCCTCGACGCGCCTGGCCAGCCGCGGCTCGAGCTGCGCCATGGGCAAGGACAATGCCACGGCCACCGGCTCGAACTCCGGCAAAGGCCGTACAGTGCGAGCGAAGTGCGCGGTCAGCGGCTCCCCCGTCAGGAAGTAAACCTCGAGCGCGCGCACCATCCTCTTCAGGTCGCGCGGCTGAATGCGCGCCCCAGACGCGGGATCGACCCGAGACAGCAGGCGATGCAACCGCTCGACGCCACGCCGCGCGGCTAGGTCCTCGAGCCGCCGGCGCAGATCCGCGTCCCGTCCGGGTCCGGGAAACAGCCCGCGCGTGAGCGCTCGGTAGTACAACCCTGTCCCTCCGACCACGATGGGCAGGCGGCCCCTCTGGTGGATGTCACGGATCACCGCCGCCGCATCGCGTGCAAACTGAGCCGCCGTGTACTCCGTCGTGGGATCGACGATATCGACGAGGTGGTGGGGTACGCCGCGCTGGGCCGCAAGGGGCACCTTGTCGGTGCCGATGTCGAACCCCCGGTAGACGGCGGTGGAATCGCAGTTGACGATCTCGCCACCGAACCGCTCGGCGAGAGCCAGGGCGAGGCTGCTCTTGCCCGTCGCCGTCGGCCCCAGGACGGCAAGGAACTTCCTTCCAGGCACAGGCCCTCGGCGAGCGTCAGCGAAGGACCCGCAAAGCAACATAGGCGACCAGCAGGGTGAGCAGCAGCACCAGCCCGAGCTGCTGGAGCCGGGAGGGGATCACCGATCGGGTCCTGGCGACTCGTTGTAGAAGAAGGTGACGGTAAAGAACGCCTGATCCGCCGGATACTCCGGCGGCAGGGCATACGTGGGGTTCGACGACAGAAGCGCGTTGAGGGCGGCGGTGTTGAACGACTCGACGTTCGCCGGCGAGACCACCGTCAGGTCGGTAATCCGCCCGTCCTTGTGCACGTTGAACTGGATCACCACGCGGCCGCGCATCAACATGGCCGCATTCGGCACGAACCAGTTGCGCCGCACCTGCGCGACGAATCGGCGGATCCAGGGGCCAAACTCGACGCCCTTGGTGTCGAACTGGATGTGCGGGCCGAACTCGTTCGTCCCCCCCTGCGGGTTGTTGAACGACTCGCGCTGCACGTATTCCTGCAGGTTCTTGAGGGCCTCCCCGAGCGACCCTCCCTGCGGCCGCGCCGGTTCGTTGCGCGGCAGCGACAGCGACGCGCGGTCAGGCATGTCGGGCAGCCGCTCGATCACCTCTTCTCCTGCCTCGGGGGCGGGCTCGGACGGGTCCGGATCCGGACCGGAACCCCGCGCGCGAAGCTCCGGCGCCGCCTCGATCCGCTCCGCGGAGTTGCCGCGTGCGAATGGCAGCGGATTTGTCGGCAGGGTGGGCAGTTCGGGCGCCTGCGCCCGGCGGTCCAGGTCGGAGAGTTCGGCGCGCTCGGGCGGCCGCTCCGCCGGCATGTCCACCCGTGGCTGGACGAACACGAACCGGGCATCGCCTTCTTCCGGCTCCTGGGGAAGGCGCTCGATGACCTCGCCCTGCTCCTCCGCCGGCGAGAGCGTGAGGGGCGGCAACATCATGAGGACGCCAACCACCGCGACATGGACGACCACGGACATCACGATCCCCTCGCGCCGGGAGATGGCGTGTCCGACGGGCTCGACGCCCGTGTATCGATCGTCGAAGTCGAAGTACATCAGTAACTTAACGAATTATAGCATTCGGACGTCGGCAGGGCCGTTGGGTCGCGCCGGGGTCGGCACCGCGGAGGGCCTGGAGGCACTGTATAGATAGACGATGCCGAGGCTCAATGGCCGGTGACGCACCTGTGAAAATCCCGCGTCGGAGAGCATCGACGCAAACGCCTGCCCCCACGGAAACGACCCCACCGACTGCGGGAGGTAGGTGTAGGCATCATCGTGACGCGACACGACCCGCCCGATGCGGGGCAGGACGTGATGGAAGTACCAGAGGTAGAGTGGCCGCACAGCCGGCACCACCGGCAGCCCGAACTCCAGGATCGCCAGCCGTCCGCCCGGTCGCAGCACGCGCAGCATCTCCCGGCACGCCTCCTCAGGGCGCTGGACGTTGCGGATGCCGAACGCCACTGTCACGGCGTCCACCGAGGCGTCGGCCACCGGCAGACGCATCGCGTCGCCACGGACCAGTTGGACGCGCGAGGCAAGCCCGCCCTCCCGCGCCTTGGCGAGGCCGCGCGCCAGCATGACGCCCGCAAAGTCGACGCCGACGGCGCGCGCCGCCCCGGCCCTTGCGCGCACGGCGCCGAGCGCCACATCGGCCGTGCCGGTACACACGTCGAGGAGCGTCTCCGCGCCGGTGAAGCCCAGCGTGCGAATCGCCCGATATCGCCAGTAGCGGTCCAGCCCCCCGGAGAGGACCGTGTTGAGCAGATCGTAGCGGCCAGCGATCTGGTCAAACATGCCCGCGATTCTCTCGGGCCGCTTGTCGGTCCCGGGGTCGGGCACCCCCACCGGCTCGAGGGCCGGTCCTCCGTCATCCCGCATACACCGCCGCCGCCGTCGTCAGCAGGTAGAGAAACCCGACGTACCCGTTGAGGTCGAACGCGCGTTTCACTTGAGAGAGGTCGTCGCGGCGCACGAGGGACTGCTCGTACACGAGGAGCAGGGCCACGGCAGCGACGCCGCCCAGATAGACGGGCCCAAGCGGAAGCACCAGGGCAAGGGACGCCATCGCCGCCACCGCCCCCACGTGCATGATCCGGGAGATCCAGAGCGCGCGAGCGATCCCCCAGCGAGCAGGAATCGACTTGAGCCCGTGCTGGCGGTCGAACGCCACGTCCTGGCACGCGTAGAGGATGTCGAAGCCTCCCACCCACAACCCGATTCCTAGGCCCAGGAGCCACGGTGGCCATCCCTCGCGACCGCCGGCGGCGAGCCACCCGCCCACCGGCGCAACCGCCATGGCGAGGCCCAGGAAGATCTGCGTGTACCACGTGAAGCGCTTCGCGAGCGAGTACCAGAAGACAATCACCAACGCGACTGGCGACAGCCATCCGCACAGGTCGCTGATCTGGAAGGCGCACCAGACAAAAGCCACCGAGGCCACGGCGACGAAGACCGCGGCCTCGCGCGTGGACATCGCCCCGCGCGGCAGCTCCCGCATCGCGGTGCGCGGGTTGAGCGCATCGTACTTCGCGTCCGCGAGCCGGTTGAACCCCATCGCGGCGCTGCGTGCCGCCACCATGCAGGCCAGGATCCAGCCTACCTGGGCCCACGTCACGGGCTGCTCGCGCGCCGCGAGCAGCGCGCCGATGAGCGCGAACGGCAAGGCGAACACGGTATGGCTGACGCGCACGAACTCGAAGTACGTCCTGAGACGGGCTAACACGGTGACACCCACGATACCTGACGCGGCACGATCCCGCTTACGAGATATTCCTCGACGTCGCGAACCCCGGGAGTGAGTGCCACGGCCAGAAGCGCCGCGCGCTTCCCAGGCTCGATCGACCCGTAGTCGGCGTCGAAACCGAGGGCACGCGCGCCGGTGAGCGTGGCGCTGTCCAGCAAACGCCGGGCGGAAACCGCTGGAGCCTGCTCGCGCATCACCGCCAGTTCGGCGAACAGATTCAGGTCGGTGACGCTCGCGACGCTGTCTGTTCCCACGGCGACGGCCACTCCCGAGGCGAAGAAGCGCTCGATCGGCGGGACGCCCACGCCGACCCAGACGTTGCTGCGGGGACAGGTGACGAGAGTGCAGCCACGATGAGCCAGCGTCTCCAGGTCCCGATCGGTGAACTGCACGCCGTGGACGACAAGCGTACCCGGCCGAAGCACGCCGAGCCGGTCGAGATACTCCACCGGGCTGCAGCCGGGCGGCTGCCAGTCGGCCCGCCAGGCGCCGATCTGCTCGAGCATCGCGCGCCAGGGGCCGGATCCATCGCGAAGCAGCTCCAGTTCCTCTGGCGACTCGCCCAGGTGGACGCTCGTGATCGGGGGATCCAGCCCGTCGGCCTCCGCGCGAACGGCCCGGAAGAGCTCCGGGGACACCGAGTAGGGAGCATGCGCTGCCACGCCCACCCTCAGATCGACGTCGGTGGCGCACCCCGAGCGCCGCGCCCGGCTTGCCCTCACGACCGAATCATCCGTCGCCCCGAACCCGAGAAGCTCATGGAACACATGTCCGGCGACAGGGCTGTGTGCCAGGATCGACACCGCTGACAGGGAGTTGCTGATGTCGCCAACGACTGCCGTCCCCGAGTGCCAGACCTCATCAAGCGCGGTCTGGATCGCGGCCTGAGCTTCCGGTGTGTCCGGCCGGTCATCCGGGCGGCGAAGGGCAAACAGGCTCCGCACCCACGCGGTGAACGAGCTTGCCGGGGGCACCCGCCCCCGCAAGGGCGCAAGTTCCAGGTGGGTATGGGCGTTGACAAGGCCAGGAAGGATCGCGACGGCGCCCAGATTCGCAGCCGGCCCGGACGGCAAGGTGGTCGCGTCCCCGACCTCGACGATGCGTCCGCCTCGAACAGCCACCCACCCCTGCGGAATCGGAGGGCTCACCACCGGACAGACCCAGTCGGCCTGATACACGCGCAGAGGCTCGCTGGCCGCAGGCGGGCGACGATGACCCGAGTTCATCGCGTCGCGCCCAAGAGGACGGCGCCGGCGCGAGGGTGCTGACGGCGTCGGGGACTACTCGTCCACGTGAGCATCAAGCATCATCTCCGGCCCCTCCCCCGACTCCGGGGCCAGTTCCGGATGCGCACGCAGGATGCGGACACAGGTGTTCCACCGCAGGACGGCTTCGTTGTTGTCATGGGGCGCCAGCTGGCACGCCCGATCGTATGCGTCGAGCGCATCACGAAACAGGCCATAGGCGGCGTGCGGCACGGCGATCCCGCCGCGGCGCAGCATGCCTTTGGCGGCCCGCTCCGCCACAAGGCCCGTGTAGTACGCACGGCTGTAGTCGTCCGGCAGCCCCGCCAACATGCTCCGCGCCCGGGCGAGCGACCGCCCGTCCGGAAACTGATCGGTGAGCGCAAGCAGCCGCACGACGAGGGCCCGCGGGTTGCCGGGATCCACTTCGAGCACGTCCTCGCAGATGCTCTCGGCCTCGACTGGCTCCCCCAGCAGGCGGTAGCGCTCCGCTCGGTCGAGTGCCGCCGGTACGGCCTCTGGCGAGAGGCGCTTCAGTTCGAACATGGCCTCCTCCTTCGATCTCGGCTCTCGGCTCGGAGCGCGTCGATCACCAGATCATGAGATAGATCGCAGATTCCTGACATCGAACATCAGTTCACCACATCACCAGCTCAAGAGATCACCAGATTCGCCTGTCTCAGTTCAGCCCTGGAAGACGCGCAGGAGCCGGCGGACCGGGTCGTAGAACCGGTCCACGACCCGTTCCTTCAATGGGATGATCGCATTGTCGGTGATGGTGATGTGCTCCGGACACGACTTGGTGCAGCACTTCGTGATGTTGCAGTAGCCCACGCCGTGTTCGTCCTTGAGATCGCTCAGCCGGTCCTCGACGTCCAGCGGGTGCATCTCGAGGGCGGCCGTGTAGACGAGGAAACGCGGGCCGATGAACGACTCGTGCAGATGGTGATCCCGCAGGACGTGGCAGACGTCCTGACAGAGGAAGCACTCGATGCACTTCCGGAACTCCTGCACGCGATCCACATCGTCCTGGGCGATCCGCCAGGTGCCGTCGGGCGCATCCGGGGGGCGCGGCGTGAACTTCTTGATCCGTGTCTTGACCTCGAAGTTCCAGGACACGTCGGTGACGAGGTCGCGAATCGCGGGAAACGCCTGCATGGGCTCGATCGTCACCGGCACGTCGAGGGGCAGGTCGCTCAGGCGCGTCATGCACATCAGCCGCGGCTTGCCGTTCACCTCGGCCGAGCAGGATCCGCACTTCCCGGCCTTGCAGTTCCATCGCACGGCCAGGTCGTGCGCCGACTCGGCCTGGATCTGGTGCACGGCGTCGAGGACGACCATGCCTTCGGAGACCTCCGTGACGTAGTCACGAAACTCGCCCCCGGATCGATCGCCGCGCCAGATACTGAAGATCGCTCGTGACATCCCGCGCCTCCGACGGATCCCATCCGTCCGACGTGCCTACTTGTTCGCGTCGATGATCGCCTGGTGCTCCGCCGTCAGGGGCGGCAGCGGCTCCCGCACCACCTGCATCGACCCATCCGCCGCCTTCCGGACGACGATCGTCACCTGGCCCTCGGTGGGCGACTTCTCCGGGTAGTCCTCGCGGAACTGGGCGCCCCGGCTTTCCTTGCGCTCGATGGCGGCGAGGGTGACGGCCTCCGACACGGTCAGCAGGTTGTCCAGATCGAGCGCGGTGTGCCAGCCGGGGTTGTACTCGCGGTTGCCGGGCGCGCTCACGCGACGCGCGCGTTCCGCCAGACCGGCAATCACCGTGATCGCCTCCCGCATCTCGCTCTCCTGCCGGACGATGCCGACGAGGCGCTGCATGGACTCCTGCAGGGCGTGCTGAATGGCAAACGGGTTGCCGTCGGCCGTCGGCGATCCCTGCCGTTCGATCGGCGCCAGGGCGGCTTCCGCCGTCTCCCGCACGACGCCGGCATCCACGGGGACGTGGGCGGCGCCCTTCGCGAACACCGCCGCGTGCTCGCCCGCTCTCTTGCCAAACACCAGGAGGTCGGACAGGGAGTTTCCCCCAAGGCGGTTCGCGCCGTGGAGCCCCGCGGCGCACTCGCCGGCGGCAAAGAGCCCGGGCACGGACGACATCTGCGTCTCGGCGTCCACCCGCACTCCCCCCATCGCGTAATGCGTCGTCGGACCGACCTCCATCGGTTCCTTCGTGATGTCGATGCCCGCCAGCTCCTTGAACTGATGGTACATGCTCGGGAGCTTCTTGCGGATGTGGGCTTCGCCCCCGGGCACGTGCGCCTTGATCCACGAGATGTCCAGGAACACGCCGCCGTGCGGACTCCCCCGGCCTTCGCGGATCTCGCGCACGATGCATCGCGCGACGTGGTCGCGTGTCAGCAGCTCCGGCGGACGCCGCGCGGCCTTGTCGCCCTGGCAGTAGCGCCAGCCCTCGTCTTCGTTGTCGGCCGTCTGCGGCCTGTAGTTGTCGGGGATGTGGTCGAACATGAAGCGCTTGCCTTCGCTGTTGCGCAGCACGCCCCCTTCTCCGCGCACGCCCTCGGTCACGAGGATGCCGCGCACGCTGGGCGGCCACACCATCCCCGTCGGGTGGAACTGCACGAACTCCATGTCGATGAGGTCCGCGCCGGCGTGATACGCCAGCGCATGGCCGTCGCCCGTGTACTCCCAGCTGTTGCTCGTCACGGCGTAGGCGCGCCCGATGCCGCCGGTCGCCAGAATCACGGCCTTGGCCTGGAAGACGCGGAAGCGGCCCTTCTCGCGGTCGTACCCGAACACGCCGACGACACGGCCGTCTGCGGTGAGCAGGCGCGTGACGGTACACTCCATGTGGAACTGGATCCCCTGGTGGATCCCGTGATCCTGGAGGGTCCGGATCAGTTCGAGGCCGGTGCGATCGCCGACGTGCGCGAGCCGCGGGTAGCGGTGGCCGCCGAAGTTGCGCTGCAGGATGCGGCCATCACTGGTCCGGTCGAAGAGGGCACCCCATGCCTCCAGCTCATGCACCCGCGCAGGCGCCTCGCGCGCATGGATTTCGGCCATCTTCGCGTTGTTCAGATACTGCCCGCCCCGCATCGTGTCGGAGAAGTGGACCTTCCAGCCGTCGCGGTCGTCCACGTTGGCCATCGCGGCAGCAATGCCGCCTTCGGCCATCACCGTGTGCGCCTTGCCCAGCAGTGACTTGCAGATGACGCCCACGCTCACGCCGGCGCCTGAGGCTTCGATGGCAGCGCGCAGCCCTGCCCCGCCGGCGCCGATGACAAGAACGTCGTACTGGTGTGTCTGGTAGTCGGACATCTGGCTGTTCGCTGTTCGCTGCTCGCTATTCGCTGTTCGCTGTTCGCAATTCGCTGTTCGCCACTCACTGTTGGCTGGCCGCCAGCCGCTCTCCCAAATTGGCGGACCGTTCGACGACAGGCACGGCGAAAAGCGAATGGCGAAGAGCGAATGGCTAAAGAATCCGCACGTCCGTCCAGATCCCCATCGAGCACATCCGGACGTAGAGGTCGGCGAAGGCCACCATGAAGAGGCTGATCCACGCCCACCGCATGTGGGCGCGATTGAACTTGCCGACCGCGTTGTAGCACGCATGCCGGGCCGGCGAACCGGACAAGCAGTCCACCCTCCCGCCCACCAGATGCCGAAACGAGTGGCAGCCGAAGGTATAGCTGGCGAGGCAGATCACGTTGGCCGCCAGCACGATCGTCCCGACACCGATGCCGAACTCCGTCCCGCCGGTGGACGGCACGGTAAACCACATCGCATTCCAGACGTCGTAGGCCAGGATCGGGAGGAACAGCAGCGCGAGGTAGAGGAAGTAGCGGTGGACGTTCTGCAGGATCAGGGGGAACCCGGCCTCGCCGCAGTAGCTCTTCCGCGGCTCGCCTACCGCGCACGACAGCGGGTCGGCCCAGAACGCCTTGTAGTAGGCGCCCCGGTAGTAGTAGCACGTGAA
>CAZNOC010000056.1:0-20017 GCA_964574545.1 uncultured Bifidobacteriaceae bacterium
ACGACCCACTACCCACGACCCACGACCCACGACCCACGACCCACGACCCACCACCCACGACCCACCACCCACCACCCACCGTAGCCGTCACGCCTGCGGCCGATAGTAGAGCACCATCCCGGCCCCCGCGGCGGCCAGCAGAAACCCCACATAGAGCAGCGGGTTCGGTGCCTCCTTTGGCGGGTGCAGGATGACCGACGACAGCACGTTGACGAGCGGCGCCCCGCCGAACACGAGCGGCATCACGTAGATCGGCAGCCCCCCCGAGCGAAACGCGTAGATGATGCAGACGGCGCCCAGCGCGCCAAGAGCACCCGCCGCGGTCGCCGTGAGGGTGCCGGAGAGCGTGAAGTTCCTGAGCTCGCCCTGCGCGGATAACGCGACGAGCGGCACCAGGACACCGATCAGGAAATAGGCGCCCCCCACGCACAGCAGCGCCCGAAGGGGGTTCCCCAACGCCACCTGCCCCTTGTGCATCGCCACGCCGTACAATCCCCACGACAGAACGGCACCACCTACGAATCCAATCCAGGACATTCGGTTCCTCGCTATTCGACGTTCGCGATTGGCTGTTCGCTGTCCGCCATTCGTAATCTGCTACTCGTACTTCGCTATAACCGAGCAGATTCTGCCATCTCAGCACGTTCTCTGCCAGCTTCAAACCGAGACAACCTCTACCCGGGCCTGAGTTGGCACGCCCCGTGCCACGGTGAACGGAGGGAGGGCAACCATGGCAAGAGACTATCGCACGCTGCTCGTGTTCCGGCTCGCTGATCAACTCGCGCTCGACGCGTACGCGCTGACAGAACGATTTCCCTCATCCGAACGGTTCGGGCTGCGCTCGCAGATCCCACGCGCCGCCGTCTCGGCGGCTGCGAATCTCGTCGAGGGGCTGCGAGGGGTTCCACGCGGGAACTGTGGCGCTTCGTGCAGATCGCCATGGGTTCAGCCGCAGAATCCCGGTATCTGGTGCACCTGGCGTCAGTGCTCGGCTTCGTTCCCGATACGGCCCAAGCCGCTTTTGACGAACGATCAGACCATCTCCTGCGCAGTCTGACCCGATTCGGGCAGCGCCTGAACCCTGGAGGTCACAATGTCAGACCGCCGAAGCGCCGCGCGCAGGCACCTGTCCGCCAGTAGCGAACAGCGAATGACGAATGGCGAATCGCTAGAACCTCACCCGCACTCCCAGCTGTACCTGCCGTGCCGACGTGATCGTGTTCCGCACGCGGCCGAAGCCGGCCAGGGGGGCTTCGTTGTCGGCGACGCCGGCAAACGCCGTCAGGGCCGGGATGCCGAAGTTGGCGCGGTTGAACACGTTGAACACCTCGACGCGGAACTCCGCGCGGCCGCCGGCGCCGAGGGCCGGCGCGCGAACGTCCTTCACGAGCGACAGGTCCACGGTGCGCAGGTTCGGGCCGACGAAGTCGCCGCGGCCCGTGTTGCCGAACGTGCCGGCCGGCTGCAGGACGAAGGCCGCCGGGTTGAACCACTGGTCGGGGTTGCCGGTCACGGCGTTGTCTGGCCCGAAGCCCGGCGCATAGCTGGGACGATCGCGTCCGATGCCGGGCCCAAGCGACGGCTGCCAGAGCGACCGCGACCGGTTGTTCTGGACGAACACGGTCAGCGGGCTTCCGCTGCGCACGTTCATGATGCCCGACAGGCGCCAGCCGGCCAGCAGGGCCGACGACACGCCCTGCAGGCCGCGGCCGAAGGGAAGATCCCAACTGGCGCTCACCACCCAGTTATGCTCGGCGTGGAAGTCCGAGAGGCCCTTGTTGTAGCCGGGAATGAACTCCGGGAACGCTGACGTGGTGCCGTTGGTGGCGTCCGAGAAGAAGGTGGATGCCTGCGTCGTGTCTTCGGACGTCGACCACGTATACGACGACTGGAACATCACCCCCCCAGTCCAGCGCCGCCGGAGTTCGACGATGAACGCACGGTACCAGGAGTCGCCGTCCGAACTCTTGAGCTCGATCGTGGTCCAGGCGGGGTTCTGGCGAGGGGCGCCGGCCGGGAAGAACGGCTGGCCATCCGCGCCGCTGACCGGGACCGCCGTGTTCACGTCGTTGCTGCGCAGCAGGTGCTTCCCGCGCGACCCGGCCACGCCGAGCGTCGCCGCCAGGGCGCCGGGCAGTTCCCGCTGCACGTTGAGGTTCCAGACGTGCACGCGCGGCGTGCGGTAGTCCCACTGGATGGGACGGATCGAGTTGCCGGACGCGCGCTCGAACGGCGGGTTCGGGAACGTCGGATTCGGGAAGACGACACGCGGCGTGGCCGGCGGATTCGTCACCGTGACGATCAGGTTCTGGTAGCTGTTGGTGTTGTAGTACAGGCCGTAACCGCCGCGCACCGCCGTGCGGCCCTCGCCGTCCACGTTCCAGGCAAAGCCGAGTCGCGGCGACAGGTTCGTGTAGCCAGGGCTGTCGAAGAGCCGGCCGGTCGCGGGCGTCGTGTCGCGCAGATCGAGAAGCGCCGAGTCCCGCCCGTTGATGTCACCCGGCATCGTCGTGAACTCGTAGCGCAGCCCGGCGTTCAGCGAGAGCCGCGAGGTGGCCTGCAGCTCGTGCTGCACGTAGGCGCCCATCAGCCAGAAGCGCCAGTACCGATCGAACTGCCCGTCGGGCCGCAGCCCGATGAAGCTGGTCGGCCGGTTCTCGAGAAACGCGCGCAGATTGGCGAACGCATACGTGCCGAGGCTGAAGGTGGGGTTCACCATGTCCTGCAGATACCGCTCGGCCAGGCCGCCGAACTTCACCACGTGCCGGCCGCGCGCGTACGTCGCGTCCTGCTGCAGGCTGAAGACGTGCTGCAGGAAGCGCACATCCACCGAGCTCTGCGTGCCGAAGCGGTTGAGCCCGCCCACGTCGATATTGCCCACGAACGCGCGCCCGGGCACGAACGGCTGGAGCGGGGTGCCGGTCGCCGCCTCGACGTCCTGCCCGACGCGCGTGCGGCTGATGCCTGCGCGGAAGGTACCGAGCAGCCGGGGCGACCACACCCGGCGCAGCTCGCCTGTGAAGAACTGGTTGCGTGACACGAACGATCGCGGGAACTGCGGGTAGTCCGTCGGCAGCCGCTGCTCGGCATCGTCGAAGGTATACCGGGCGAACAGCTGCGTGCCGGGACCCGGGTGGTAATCCACGCGACCCTGGAGGAAGTACTGATCCAGTTCCTGATCGAACTGGAAGCGGTGGAGCGCGGTGCCTCCGCCCAGCGCGGCGCCGTTGGCGCGCGGATATTCGCCCAGGTACGGCGCGACGCCCGGATGCACGCCCACGTCGAGCCACTCGCCGGGCCGGGCCGGGTCCGGAAGCAGCCCGAGCCGCGCGTTGTCGTCCGGCACGTTGGACGTGATCGTGCGCCCGAGGTTCTCGCGCAGCGCTTCGACGCCAAAGAAGTAGAAGAGCCGATCCTGCCGAACCGGGCCGCCGGCAGCGCCTCCGAACTGGTTGCGCGTGAACGGTGGCTTCTCCACGTCGAAGTAGTTCTTCGCGTCCATCCGGTCGTTCCGGTGGAACTCGTAGGCGCTGCCCCGGAGAAGGTTCGTGCCCGACTTGGTCAGCACGTTGATCTGCGCGCCGGAGCTGCGGCCGAACTCCGCGCTGTAGGCGTTGGTCTCGACCCGGAACTCCTGCACCGTCTCCATGCCGAGCGCCGTGCCCGCGGCGCTGCCGGCGGGGCCGTTCGTCATGTCGTTCAGCAGCGTGCCATCGAGCAGGTACACGTTCGATCGCGGGTCCTGCCCGTTGACGCTCATGCCGAGACCATGCGCCACCACCGACCCGCCGTCGCGATGCGGGTAGGCCACCACCGAAGGCTGGAGGAGGGCGAGGTCGGTGTAGTTCCTGCCGTTCAGCGGCAACTCCTCGATGGCGCGGCCGGCCACCAGATAGCTGAGCTCGCCGCTCCGCGTGTTGACGACGCCCGACCCGGCCGTGACCGTCACCACTTCGTCCACGCCGCCGACCTGCAACGTGAAGTTGACCACCACGACTTCCGTCACGGTGAGGCTCACGCCCTGGCGCTGCAACGGCCGGAAGCCCTCCAGCTCGGCACGAATCTCGTAGGCGCCCACCGGCAGCGTCGTCAGGGTATAGCGACCATCCTCGTCTGTCGTGGCGACGCGCACGAGGCCGGTCTCGACCTGCCGCGCGGCAACGGTCGCCCCAGGCAGCACCGCGCCGCTCGTGTCGAGGACACGTCCCGCGAGGGTGGCAGTCGTCTGGGTCCAGCCGGTCAACGGGAAGGACAGCAGCAGCGTAATCAGAAAGACGGTTCGCATCGTTGGAGGCCTGTCGGCGGCGGCGCCGCGTTGAACCCTCATGAGATACTACCAGCGCCGCCAGGCGGCCGCCCGCCCACGTGACATCACTCTTGGACGCCGGGGCGGCGGGCCCCGGTTCCCACTGGTCCCAGCCGAGGTTTGCATGTTCCGACTCGTCCGACCGTCCGCGCTGCTGGTCCTCGCCATCGCCACGGTGGCCTGTGGCGGAGGTGGCGGGCCCGAGCGCGTGTTCGTCAACGTCGGCACGGCGCCTCCCGGCGGGGCCTTCTTCGTCGTCGGCAGCGCGCTCAGCGAGGTTCTGGGCGCGGCAGGGACCGAACGGGGCTGGCAGGTGACAGCCGAGGCCACCAGCGGCTCCCAGGAGAACATCCGGCGACTCACGCAGGGGGAACTCGACTTCGCCTTGTCCAACGCGGCCATCACCTACTTCGCGGTGCGCGGGGGCGAAGGGTGGGACCGGGAGTACCCGATGCAGTCGGTGATGACGCTGGCGCCCAACGTCGCGCTCTTTCTGGCGCCTCGGGGCGGCGGCGTGCAGACGATCGCCGACCTGCGGGGCAAGCGCGTCGTGATTGGCCCGGCGGGCGCCGGCTTCGAGTTCTTCGTTCAGCCCATCCTGGCGGCTCACGGCGTGTCCTATCAGGACTTCACACCGCTCAACGCCACCCAGTCGGCCGCGGTGGACATGCTGACGGACGGCTCGGCGGCGGCCGTGTTCCTGGGAGGCGCGATCCCGACGGCCTCGATCACACAGGCGGCTTCGTCCATGGATCTGCTCTTCGTCCCCTTCGACGACGAGGCGCGAACGACGCTGGCCGCGGACTACTCGTTCTTCAGCCCCGCGACGATTCCCGCCGGCACCTACCGCGGTCAGGATACCGACTTCCAGGCGCTCGACGTCGGCTCGATGCACCTCATCACCGCCGCCGATCAGGACGAGGTACTCGTCTACGAGGTGACGAAGGCCCTCTGGGAACGCCGGGAAGAGGTGAGCCAGAAGCATCCGGCCGGTCGCGCCATCAACCCCACCAACGCCGTCCGAGACACCGGCACGCCCTTCCACCCGGGCGCGATCCGCTACTACCGCGAAATCGGCATCTGGCCGAACTAGCCGCCATGGCTGCTCCTGACGCCCAGCCGCGGCTGCCGCGGCTCACGCTCGCGCTGAGCCTGGCGATCTGCGCCTTCACGCTGACCGAAGTCAACTACCCCCGGCTCAGCCCGCAATCGCAGCTCGCCATCTTCACCGGCCTCGGCCTGCTGCTGTGCTTCATCAACGTGCCGGCCACCCCACACCTGGCCGCCTCTCGCGCCGCACGCGCCGCCGACGCGCTGCTCGCCCTGCTCACGGTCCTCTGCTGCGGCTTCATCGTTTGGCAGACCGAGCCGGCATTCGCCGGGTCGTGGCTCGATGGCCGGTCCCTGGGCAATCGCGGGGGGTACGAGACGTCCACGGACATCCTCGTCGCCATCGTCGGGCTGGGCCTCGTCATGGAGGCGGCACGCCGCACCCTCGGCTGGGCGCTGCCGCTGCTCTCGAGCGTGTTCCTCCTCTACGCGTATTACGGCGCGTACGCCCCCGGCTGGTTTTTCCCGCATCGCGGCTACAGCGTCGATCGCATCGTCGCGCAGACCTTCCTGCACACGCAGGGGGTGTTTGGTGTGGCGTTGTCGGTGATGTTCACCTACGTGTTCCTGTTCGTGGTCTTCGGTGCCGTGCTCGGCGCGACCGGCGCCACGCGGTTCGTGATCCAGGCGGCGGGACGTGCGTTCGGGCGGAGCCCTGGCGGGCCCGCCAAGGTGGCCGTGATCAGCAGCGGCCTGATGGGGTCGCTGTCGGGCAGCGCCGTGGCGAACACGGCGGCGACGGGGACCTTCACCATCCCGATGATGCGCAGCGCCGGCTTCTCGCCGCAGATGGCGGCGGGCATCGAGGCGGCCGCCAGTTCGGGCGGCGCGCTCGTGCCACCCGTGATGGGGGCGGGCGCCTACATGATGCTCGAGATCGTCCAGCCGCCGGTCACCTACCTGCAGATCGTGCAGGCGGCGATCGTGCCGGCGGTGCTGTACTACCTGTCGCTGTTCCTGTTCGTGCACTTCTCGGCGCGCCGGCTCTCGCTTGGGGTGGTGGACACGCCAGCCCCCGCACGGGACACGGGGGAGCCGCTGTGGTTTCAGGGGGTGGTATTCGCGACGGCGCTCGGGAGCCTGGTGCTGCTGCTGCTGGCCGGCTACACCGCGTTCCGGGCCGTCTCGCTGGCGCTCCTGACCACAGTGGTCGTGAGCTTCCTCCACCCGAGCACCCGCGTCCGGCTGCCGGCCGCGCGGCGGGCCGTGATGAACGCCGCCCGCGATGTGGTGCCTCTGATCGCCGCCGCTGCGTGCGTCGGCATCGTGATCGGGGTGGTGACGATGTCGGGGATCGGTACGCGGCTGCCGGCGACGATCCTGCCGATCGCGGAGAACAACCTGTTCCTGGCGCTCGTGGTGATCATGATCTCGTCGCTCGTGCTCGGGATGGGCCTGCCGTCGGCGGTGACCTACCTGCTGCTGGCAACGCTGATCGGCCCGGTGCTCGGCGAGCTTGGGGTCGTGCCGCTCGCCGCGCACCTCTTCATCTTCTATTTCGGGATGATGGCGATGGTCACGCCGCCCGTGGCGCTGGCGGCCTACGCCGCCGCGTCCATCGCGGGCGCGGACATCATGAAGAGCGGGGTCGCGGCGTTCCGCATCGCCCTCGCCGGTTTCACCCTCCCGTTTATCTTCGTCTTCCGTCCGGAACTGCTGCTGCTGTCACCGGACGGGCCGCCGGCGGTGCTCGATGTGGTGCTGGCCATCGCGGCTGGCGTCCTGGGCATTGCGGCGTTCGCCGCCGGGCTGGCCGGGTACCTCTTCTCCCCCACGCCCCTCGTCCAGCGTTTGCTGCTCTTCGTCGCCGCCGCGCTGCTGCTGGCGCCCGGCCCGACCGTGATGGTCGCAGGCTTCCCGCTGCACGTGCTCGACACAAGCGGCCTCGTCGTGGGCGTGGTGGCGGCCATGCTGAACTGGCGGCGCAAGACCTGACCTCCCGGAGACCAACGTCCCCGTCTGCCGGCCGGGCGTCGATGCCCTCCTCGGGCGGCTATGCGATACCGAGCTGTGCCCAGTCATCCACGCTCAACGTCCCACCCGTGATCGACTCCACTTCGGAGACGTTGGGGACGACCCGGAGTTCCACGTAGGTGTCCAGGCGTGCCGTTGCGGGGTCGAGCACGTTCGGCTTCACGATCCGGACCGACACGATACGGCCCTGCGGAGCGTCTTCGCCGGCCGCCGCGAGCAAGAGGTAGCTGTTGAGGGCCATGTCGCAGACTCCTTTGTGGTGGTGGCTCGCTGGAGCGAGGCGATGGTCGATGGATAGCGCTCGGCCCAGGCCCGAATGCCGATACGTTTTAGCGACGAGCGCCAGGGAGATCCCGACCAGCCGCAGCCCACGGGCATCGCGGCAGCGGCCCTGCCCGCGTAGTATAACCAAGGTGGTTCGATGACCTGGAGCGCGGAATGAGCTACTGCGAGCACTGTGATGGACAACGCTTCGACCGGTCCCGGGTGCTCCGGGTCCTGCGGCGCATCCGAAGGCAACTTCGAGCGGAGGGGCGCGTGGAGTGCAGCGCTGCGCTCGGTCGCGCGCTCGCCGAGGTGAAGGCACTGGACATCCCCCATCTGGAACTGCTGGACGACGACGGCGAGATCGTTCACTGAACGCGGTCCCCGCCCCATCGTCAGGCCGAAGGCAGGTGGGCCTGAAGTTGAGGTACTGATACGGCATGTCCCGACCACACGACCCCGACTGGGCCGCGCTGCAGCAGGCCATCAGCGACGCCGTCGCGCGGCACGTGCCCGGCTGGACTGCGCCGAACACGGGCGATCCCGGCATCACACTGCTCCAGGTCTTCGCCTTTCTGCTGGAGGACCTCGTGCAGCGTGAGGTGCTTCCGGAAGGCGCCGCGGTGCCCGTGGCCCGCGTCGAGCACCAGTTGTCGCAGCTCGGATGGAGGCCGTCCGTCGAGGTGAGCGTGGACGGCGAGCGCTGGGACCGCGTCCCCACGCTCGAGGGCGCGGGGTCCGACGCCAGGGTCTTCGCCATCGACGAGACCGGTGCCGTCGTCTTCGGCGACGGTGAGCATGGCCGGCGCCCGCCCGAAGGCAGCCGAGTCACGGTGAGATTCCGGGAAGGAAGCGGCCGTGAAGCCCAGGAAACGGTCGCGGTGCAGGCGGACTGGCCGCTCCCCGCGCGTGTCCGGACTGTCTCGAGCACCGCCGTGGGGGCGCTGCGCCTGGACACTCGGGACATGGCGCACGAGGCGTGGTCGGGCTTGACACGCCCGCGATATGTGGATGGCCAGTTGTTGACGGCCGCCGACTTCCGGGACGAGCAGGAGTATCACCTGCGCAAGCACCGGCGCCATCAGGCCACTCTGCATGGACCCGGCATCGTCTCGGGCCTGCGCGTCGAGCCCACGGCCGACCGCGCGGCCGTCACGATAGCTCGGGGGATGGCCCTTGATGAGGGCGGCCGCGAGGTGTACGTGCCGAGCGACCTGTGCATCGCGGTCCCGGAAGGCACCACCTCACCCGCCTTCGTCGTCCTCCTCTACGCCGAGCGTCTCGTCGATCCCGCACCCATTGGGGGCCCCCCGGCGACGGCGGGCGACGGCGAGAGCGGCCACGCCACGCGAATCGAAGAGGGCGGCCAGGTGCTGCTGAGCGGCACGGCCCATCCCGGCGGCGTGGCGATCGCGCGGCTGGTGCAGACCCCCCAGGGCTGGCGCGTGGACCCGTCCTACGACCCGCCCCGCACGGGTTGACGCCGTCACGAACAGCCTTTCTGCACTGTGTGTTCCGGCCGGATGAGCTCGGCGTGCGCGCGCCACGACACCGCGCGGCGGAGAGCGCCCTCTGCCGGCCAGCCAGGGAGCAGGAGCCGGCCCGGGCCAAAGGGCGTTGCCGGAGACGCCCGGAGACAACTTCGGGTCGTGAAACCGAGGTAGGATCGCGGGCGTCTCGATTCGCCACTGGGGGGACCACACGTGAATGCGATCGCTCTTACCGTCGTCGGACTGGGGTGCATGTTCCTTGGCTACCGGTTCTACTCGAAATTCATCGCCGAGAAGATCTACCGTCTCGATCCTGACTTCGCCACGCCCGCCCACGCGCTCCGGGACAACGTCGACTTCGTACCGACACACCGCGTGGTGCTCTGGGGGCACCACTTCACAGCCGTGGCCGGAGCGGCGCCGATCATCGGCCCCGGCATCGCGATCATCTGGGGATGGCTGCCCGCCTTCATCTGGGTCACCCTGGGCACCATCTTCTTCGCAGGCGTCCACGACTTCGGATCCATCTGGGCGAGCGTGCGCAACAAGGGGAAATCGATCGGCGCGCTCACCGGCGACGTCGTGACCCAGCGCGCGCGCACCCTGTTCATGATCGTCATCTTCCTGCTGCTGCTGATGGTCAACGCCGTCTTCGCGGTGACCATCTCGCGCGAGCTCGTGGAGATGCCGAGCGCCGTCATCCCGGTGTGGAGCGCCGTGGCGGTCGCGCTCGTCATCGGCGTCCTCATCTACAGGATGGGCGTGCACATTCTCTGGCCGACGGTGGTGGGCACGACGATCCTGTATGTGGCGATCTACTTCGGCGAGATCATGCCCATCAGCCTGCCCGATCAGTTCCTCGGGATGGCCCCCGGGGCGCAGTGGATCATCATCCTGTTCATCTACGCGGCGACGGCGTCGATGCTGCCCGTGTGGCTGCTGCTCCAGCCCCGGGACTACATCAACGGCATCCAGCTCTTCATCGGCCTTGGCCTGCTGTATGGCGCCGTGATGCTCGCGAACCCCACGGTGGTCGCGCCGGCCTTCAACACGGACCTGCCGCCCGGCACGCCGCCGCTCGTGCCGCTGCTCTTCGTCACGATCGCCTGCGGGGCCATCTCCGGGTTCCACGGGCTCGTCGGATCGGGCACGACGTCGAAGCAGCTCAACAAGGAAACCGACGCGCGGTTCGTTGGCTACCTCGGGTCGTTCGGTGAGGGCGCGCTGGCGCTCGTGACCATCATCGCGGTCAGCGCCGGGTTCGCGACGCTCGCCGACTGGCAGGCGATGTACACGTCGTTCGGCGAAGGCGGCGTCCGGGCGTTCGTGCAGGGGGGTGGGACCATCCTCTCGACCCTGGGCCTGCCGCTGGCCTTCGCCCAGACCCTGCTCACCGTCATGGCGGTGCTCTTTGCCGGCACCACGATGGACGCGGGCGTCCGGCTGCAGCGCTACATCGTGCAGGAGTGGGGCGTCATCTACAACATCACCCCGCTGCAGAACGGCTACGTGGCCACGGCCGTGGCGGTTGGCGCCTGCCTCACGCTTGCGTTCGGCGCCGGCGGCGCCGACGGCAGCGGCGGCATGATCATCTGGCCGCTCTTCGGCACCACGAACCAGTTGCTCGCGGGCCTGACCCTGCTCGTCATCAGCCTGATCCTCGTCAAGCAGGGCCGGCCCTCTCGGTACACGCTGACGCCCATGATCTTCGTGACCTCGATGGCGTTCCTGTCGGCGCTGTACCAGTTGTGGAATCTCTACACGTCCGGCCTCTACTTCCTCGTGTTCATCGACCTGCTGATCATCGGGGCGGCCGTGATGGTGATGCTCGAAGCCGCATCGGCGCTCGTGCGCGAGTACCGTACCACGGCGTCGGCGCCGGCGCGGCGTGGCTGAGGGAGAGGGCCCGCGACCCGTGGCGACCGTGAGCACGGACAGCAGCTGGACCGCGACGGCGCGGGAGATGCTCGAGGAGTTCTACGTCGCGCCCTACCGCGGCACGATTGCTCGTGCCCGGCGCGACGAGGACGACCTCCTGATGCTGTTCGTCTTCGCGGAACTCCTTGGCGTCCCGAACCCGGCGGCGTACTTCACGCTTGAACTGCAGCCGGTCCTGCTGGCACGGTTCCACGACTGGCACCGCCGGATGGGGATGGACCACTCGCCGCTCGACGGCGTCAGGTGCTGTTGAGCGGGTCCGTGCTCGATGCCGCCCTGGCGTGCCGCGTCCTCTTTGTCGGCGGCAAGGGCGGGGTCGGCAAGACGACGATGGCGGCGGCGCTGGCCGTGCGCGCGGCCGGCCGCGGGCGTCGTTGTCTCGTGGTCTCGACCGACCCCGCCCACTCGCTCGGCGACGTGTTCGGCCGGACCATCGGTGGCGAGGTGACGTCGCTCGACGAACGCCTCCACGGGCTCGAGATCGATCCCGAGGCCGAGGCCAACCACCACATCACCTCGGTGATCACGCAGATGAAGCGGCTCGTGCATCCCCGCATGTACGACATGCTCGAGCGCCAGCTCGACCTGGCTCGCGAGGCGCCTGGCACCATGGAGGCGGCGCTGCTCGAGCGGATGGCCGAACTGATGGCGGAGGCGGGACCCCGCTTCGACCTCGTGGTGTTCGACACGGCGCCCACCGGCCACACCCTGCGGCTGCTCGCCCTGCCCGAGATCATGACCGCCTGGACCGACGGCCTGCTCCGCCATCGCGAGCGGTCGTCGGCGCTGTCCGCGGTCCTTGAGCGCCTCGGAGGCGGGCCGGCGACGACTGGCGACGACCTCTCGCTGCTCGGCGGCCCCGACGCCGACCGCCAGCGGGAACTGCAGGGGCTGCTCGAGGCGCGGCAGCAGAAGCTCCGCTTCGCGCGTGATCTCCTGCTCGACCGCGCAGCCGCCGCTTTCCTGCTGGTGCTGAATCCGGACAAGCTGTCGATTCTCGAGAGCGTCAAGGCCCTCGAGTCGCTCGAACGCGTGCGTCTTTCCGTGGCCGCCGTCATCGTCAACCGCCTGATTCCCGACGATGCGGACGGCGCGTTTGCGGAAGGCTGGAGGCGACGGGAGGCGGTGCACCGGCAGGCCATCGCGCGCGCCTTCAGCCGCCTCCCGCGCATCGACGTGCCGATGCTGCCCGACGAGGTGACAGGACTCGACGCGCTGCGGCGCCTGGGACAGCTCCTGATCGCGGAGTGAGTGGCGGGCCGGCCACGAGGCTCACGGCTGCAGACAGGGCTGCAGCGGTGCCGGCCCGGTGCGAGGACCGGAACGTCGCCGATACACCTCGAGACCCCCGCCTCTGGCTGCGATCTCGTACGCGCCCAGGGCCCCCGGGCGGGCGGTGAGGCTGCGAAAGACACGGTCGGCCTCGCCAGCCCGGCAGACGACAAGGATCCATTCGACCTCCGGCGCGGGGCGGGTCACGGCCTCGAACCACGCGGGCCCCGTCCCTTCGTGGACGACGTGACGCAGGGGGACATCGTACGCGGACAGGCCGTGCAGCACGCTCGCGCCGGACCACATGCTGGCCAGCACCCGGTCGGTACCGCCCACATCCCTGAAGGACCGCAGCACGTCCGCCGTGCCCTCGCGTTCTCGAACGTCGGTGCGCGCCTCACGGATGGTCGGCGGACGCGTCCAGAGCGCGGCGTGCCAACCCACGGACACCGCCAGCAGGAAGGCCAGCGTCCTCCGCGACCTCCGCTCGTCGAGGCCGGCGACGCCCGCCGCCGCAAGCCAGATGGCGGGAACGACCACGAAGACGCCGAACCGCTGGAGCACGGGGTGGCCAGCGTCGGCGGCGTACCAGAAGAGCAGGATCGGGGCTAGCGGCGCGGCGGCCAACAGGAGCGCGTACGTGGCGTGGTCCCGCCGCCCGCGCTGGACGACCACGGCCACCCCGACGGCGGCGAGAATGACGAGACCCGGTCCCACGGCGATGCCCGACACCCGCAGCACTTCGCCCAGGGCGAACGCGGGCCGGCCGGCGAGGTTCGACGGTGTGAAGAACCCGGAGGTGTTGATCCACTCGCCGGTCATCGCCCAGCTCCAGCCTGCGGCCACGGCCACGGCCGCGGCCCCCATCACGAGGATGGGAACCGCGTGATGACGCCGCCACGACGAGAGCAAAGCTGGGGCGGCGTGCGGGACGATCGCCGTGACGGCCAGCACGGCCAGGCCCGCCAGCCACGGCTCGTAGCGCGTCAGCATGGCCAGCGCGAGGAGGACTGCCGCCATCCAGGGGCGGGGCGCGGAGCCGGGCAGCGCGAGGAGCAGGGCGATGGCGCCCGAGAGCAGGCCGATGGCCAAAGGCTCGGTCATGGGCGTGGCCTGCAGGTAGAGCAGGTCTGGATGCAGGGCCATCGCGCCGCCGGCCAACAGGGCGACCGAGCGACGCCCCGTGAGGGCGCCCGCGATCCTCACGGTGGCGGCCACGAGCGTGGCGAAGGCCACCACGTTGAGGGCTACGGTACCGAGCCCGGTGCGATAAAGATGATCGACCTGCACCAGGGGCACGTTCAGCAGGTGGGGCAGCGGCAGCCAGATGCCGCCCAACTGCTCGAGGCCCGGCGTCGGGCTGTCGAAGACGCGCCGGGCGACCACCAGCCGGGCGCGCGCGTCGTGGTAGGCCAGCGTGTAGTCGAGGTCGGCCGTGACGAGCGCAGCCGCGGCACCGAGGCCCAGCGCGACGATCCACGTGATGCCGATGAGCCACCGCCACCCGGCGGCCGCCGTTCCTTGCTCCAATCGTGTCGAGTCTCTCATGCCTGCTCCGGGTCCTGCGCGGACACCGTCTGCGTTCCACCCGGCCGAACCGGTCTCGGCGTCGCTTCGGAGACAACCGGCACGCGCGGCTCGTCCAGACGACCTCGCGGAGTCGCGAAAGTGTTGCACGGCCGACTCACGTCCGTTGCAGCGGACCGCTATTGTTCTTGCAACTGGATCTCGGCGTCAGTCCTCGCGTGAAGAAGGCGGAGGCTCCCGTGTCGGAAATGCTCGATCTACCGGTCGCCCACACCCGGCGCTCCCCCGTCTTCGTCATCGGGGCGGCGCGCTCCGGAACAAGCCTGCTCGGCGCACTGCTGCGCCGCTACCTGAAGGTCAACTTCGGCACCGAGAGCCAGTTCATCGTTCGCTTCCATCGGCGTCTCCCGGAGTACGGCGACCTTCACGACCCCAGCCACCTGCGCCGGCTGATCGAGGATCTCGTGCGCGAGCGGTGCTTCTCGCGGTGGACGTTCCGATTCGGCTTCGTGCTCGACAAGGAGGCCGTCTTTCAGGAGGCGCTGGCTGGACGACGGAGCTTTCCCGGCGTGCTGGACGCCATCTTCTCCCAGTTCGCCCGCTACCACGGGATGGAGCGCTGGGGAGACAAGACGCCCGAGTACAACTACAACCTCCCGGTGCTCCTCAGCCTGTTTCCCCGGGCGCAGTTCCTGCACATCGTCAGAGACGGCAGGGACGTGGCGTTGTCCACGCTGCGACAGGGATTCGGTGGCGCCAACGTCTACAGGGCCGGCGTCCTGTGGTCCAGGCAGCTGTTGCTCATCCAGCAGTTCGCCGAGCCGCTGCCTGACGGGCAGGTCTTGACCCTCAACTACGAGACGCTGCTCGCGCAGCCGGTCGAGACGCTCGACACCGTCAGCGCGTTCCTCGGCATCGAGCCGGACGCCTCGCGACGGGCGGCCATTGTGGCGGATGTGCCGTCACAAGTGCGCAGCACCAACGCGAATAAGTGGAGGACCGACATGTCGCCCGGAGACCTGCGGCTGTTCGAGGCAGTCGCCAGCGACCAGCTTCGCGCCAGCGGCTATGAGGCACGGTATCCAGTCGCCCCGCGGATGAACAGGGCTGCCCGGCTCTACTGGGAGGCGGATCACCTGCTGAGGAAGACGGCGAGACCGAAGTACTGGGTGGACCACCTCTACCGCGCGCGCGTACGCCTGCGGCTGGCAAAGCCAGGCGTCGCGGCGTCGGCGCCGCGACTGCAGAGAGTGCCTGGACGCTGACGCGTCGCTGACTGGCCCGATGCGCGCTTCGTGTGACAGCGATGGTCACACGTGCGGACGCAGTCAGACGCCCAGCACTCCAGCGGCGAAGTACAGCACCACCGCGCCGGCCCCGCAGACGAGCGCGTAGGGCAACTGCGTCCGGACGTGGTCGATGTGGTCGCTGGCCGAAGCCATCGACGAGACGACCGTCGTGTCGCTGATCGGCGAGCAGTGGTCGCCGAAGACGCCGCCCCCCAGCACCGCGCTCACCACCAGGGGGAGCGACACGGCGGCCCCCTCGGCATTGAACTGCCCCACGAGCGGCGCCGCCAGCGGGATCATGATCGCGAAGGTACCCCAGCTGGTGCCCGTCGAGAACGCAATGACGCTCGAGACGAGGAACACGAGCGGCGCCACGAGGACCGGTGTCAGGAATGGGCGCACCTGCTCCGCGACCCACGGACCGGTGCCGAGCGCGTTGCACGTCATGCCGATGCCGAAGGCCAGCACCAGCAGGGTGGCGATGGGCAGCATGCCGCCGGCGCCTTTGAAGCCAAGGTCGACGAACTCCTGAGGGGAGACCGCGCGCTGCGCGACGAGCAGCCCCCCGGCGACCACCAGCCCGAACAGCACGCCCCAGAGCACCGCGGTCGATCCTGACGCCTGGTTGAGGTAGTCCATCACACCGGGGTTCTCGAGCCCTGCGCTGCGCACGCCAATCGTGCCCGTGATGGCGATGCCGGCCGCCACCATGCCAATCATCCCCAGGAGCGGGGCGAGGATGTTCACGAGGCGGGGCGGAAGCCCCTCTTTGCGGGCGACGAAAATGGCGGCTTCGTCCACGACCGGATGCGCGCCGTCGGCCAGCACCTTGCCTTCCTCGCGCGCCCGGCGCTCCGCCCGCGCCATCGGCCCGAAGTCCCACCCGGTGCCGGCCACCACGAAGACCATGATGACCGCCAGGATCGCGTAGAAGTTGAGCGGGATCGCCGCGACAAACACGCCGAAGGGCGTCAACCCGCCCAGGGTCCCCGCGGCCGCCTGCACCGTCAGGATGCCGAGGACCGTGGCGCCCCACCCGTTGAACGGGATCAGGATGCACACGGGCGCGGACGTCGAGTCGCAGATGTAGGCCAGCTTCTCGCGTGAGATCTTGAGCCGGTCAAACAGGGGCCGCGAGACCGTGCCCACCACCAGCACCGTGATCGTCGATTCGATGAAGACGCCCAACCCGATGAACGCCGCCATGAGCTGGGCGCCCCGCCGCGTGGCCGACCACTTCCACCGCGACACCCATGCGAGGAAGCCGTCCACGCCCCCGCCGCGCTGCAGCAGCAACAGCAGCGATCCCATCAGCATCGTGAAGATGATGACGCGCGTATTGCCGGCATCGCCGAACACGGTCACGAGGGTCTGGATGGCCGAGGCCGTGCCCGTGAGCGGGTTGCCCCCCGCGTGGATGACCCAGCCCACCCACACGCCGGCCGTCAGCGAGATGATGACCTGGCGCGTCGCGATGGCCAGCCCGATCGCCAGAAGCGGAGGAACGACGGACAACCAGCCGTAGGGGTTCTCAGACATCGCCCGCCATTATGGGGGCCGATGCCGAAACTGCAAAACACCTTCCGGGCTAGATACGACGCAGCAGCGAGCCCAGGCCGAGCGGTTTGGGCGCGACCTCCAGCTTGAAGAGGCCGGCCGCGTTCTCCCACAGCATCAGTTCCTTATCCTTCGGGGGCAGCTTCAGCTCCTCCATGAACTGCAGGTACGATTCCATCGTCGCGAGCGGCCAGTCGGTGCCGAACAGCACCTTGCGCGGGTTGACGCCCCAGAGAATCATTTCCTTCAACTGCTGGCGCATGTAGGCCTCGAAGCGGTCGGTGAAGTTCCCGAGGGTGAGGCCCGAGATGTCGGTGTAGACGTTGTCGTTCTTGTAGACCACTTCCATGCAGTCGCGGAACCAGGGGTTGCCGAGATGGCAGATCAGGAACTTCACTTGCGGAAAGTCCACGGCCACTTCATCCACGTTCAGGGGGTGGGAGTACTTCACCTTCCCGGTGGGCGAATAGGTGTCGCCGGAATGGATCATCACCGGCACGTCGAACTCCTCGGCCAGCCGGTACGCGGGCTCGAGCCTCGGGTCCGCCGGGTAGAAGGGCTCGTATCCTGGATACAGCTTCAGCCCCTTGATCTCGCCGGCCTCCAGCATCCCGCGCAGTTCATCGACCACGTCCTGACAGAACGCGGTCCACGAGATCCCCGCGACGACGTGGACGTTCGGGAGGTGACGTGTCAGGTCCACGACGTCCCGCGTGGACGGGCGGCCGGGCGACACCTTGTAGGAGGTGAGCACCATCGAGACGTCCACGCGGTTGCGACGCATGGCCGTCTGGAGACGATCGAGGCATCCCACCAGGTCGTTGGTCGTCTCGTCGTGGTAGTTGATGAGATGCGTGTGGCAATCGATGATCATCCTGTCACTTCCTCGTATAGCGGCTGATGACCTCCGCCGCCCAGTCGCGCCCGCCAAGCCCGAACGCGAGGGCCGCCGCCAGGCAGACGGCGGCAAATGCGATCTGGAAGGCCGAGACCAGCACCTCGCTGCGAATCGCGAGCTGCTCCGCCGCCATGAACACCACGAACACGAGGAGCGCATACCGGGCCAGCGCGCCGATCGGCTCCGCGCCGGCACTGCCGATGTTGCTCAGGTAGCTGTAGACGAGCCCGCCAACGACGCGTGACAGCAGCGACCCGAACACGAGGATACCCACCGCGAGCACAAGGTTCGGCACGAAATGAACCATGCGCGCCAGCAGCTCCCCGGCGGTGCGCACCCCGAGCGCGTCGAGGAGCGCGACGAAGACGCCCGCCAGGATCAGCCAGTACACCGTCCCGGCCAGCAGCGTGACGGTGGTCATCCTGACCCCGCCCTGAATCAGGAAGTCATCGAACCCGGCTCGCTCCGCGAGATCGTCCACGCGAAGCTGGCGCAGGACGCGGATGGTGATGCGCCGCGCGAGCTTCGCGACCAGCCATCCGGTCACCAGGAGTACGAAGGCGAGCGCCAGGTCCGGCAGGGCGTCGAGAATGCGCGCCCACGTGTCCCGAAGCGAGCGGATCAGCACACTGGATTCGACCATCGAGGAAGCCTCCCGCCACGCATCGTACTGCCCCACCGGTTCGCAGGCAATGCGCCGGTCCACGTCTTCTATCCGCGATGCTACACTTCCGACCGGTTGGAGGCTGTCTTCATGCGCACGGATGCCCGTTCTCTTCTGCGGCGCGCGGCGATGATGCTCCTGGCGGTACTGCTCCTGTCCGGCTGCGGGAGCCCTGCGTCACCCGCGGCCGAGTGGCGCCCCGAGATCCCGCGGACCTGGGATCCGGAGGCGCTGCACGCGTTCGAGGTACCCCTGGCCCACGCCGAATTCTCACCGGTGCACGTGACCCCCGACTACTACTACCAGCTTCCCGAGCGGCCCATCTACAGGAGCTATCCGGTGTACGCGCCGGGGCACGAACCCGACGGCTACATGGAGTGGCTCGCGGGCCAGCCGCCCGAGGTCGTCTTCGACCCCGCGACGCTGAAGACAGAGGCAGACTGGACCGCCGCTGGAGCGCTGGTTTTCGACGCACCGATCGAGTACGAGGCGATCTTCCGCACCAGCCTGCTCCGCAATCCGCGGCTCTACGAGCGCCTGCACATCCCGACCACTGGGGACGGGATCGTCCCGTTCGCCAGGTACGTCGTTCGGGAACCGGGCACGGTGGAGCTCGGGAACCTCTCGTGCGCGATGTGCCACACGCGCGTGCTCGACGATGGCACCGTGATCAAGGGCGCGCAGGGCAACTTCCCGTTCGATGCGGTGCTCGGCCTGGCGTTGTTCCCCAACCTGCCGGACGAGGCCACCCGCGAGGGCAACCGGCTGCTGTTCGGGGCGCCATGGGTGCAGCCGAATCCGCAGGCCGTGCTCGATACCATGACGAGCCGCGAGGTCGCCGACGCCTTCAGCGCCGTGCCCGCGGGCGTGCTCGCCCGGCAGGGCACCAGCATCGTCCATCCGCCGAGGGTGCCCGATCTAATCGGCATCCGCGACCGGCGGTATCTGGACAGCACCGGCGTCAACCGGCACCACGGCATCGGCGACGTCATGCGCTACGCGGCGCTCAACCAGGGGATGGACACCCTCAGCCGGTACGGCGCGTTCGTGCCGGACAGCCCCGACGGCACCACGCTGCCGCCCTCGGGCCAGGGGACATTCACCGGGTCGAACGCGCGTTACAGCGAGGCGCAGCTCTACGCGCTCGGCCTCTACCTGTACTCGCTCGCGCCGCCGCCCAACCCCAATCGTCCAACCCCGCTCTCGGCGCGCGGCGAGGCCGTGTTCCACCGCGCCGGATGCACGGCCTGCCACCCGGCTCCGCTCTACACGAACAACCGGCTCACCCCGGTGGAGGGCTTCGAGGTGCCCGACGCGCACCTGGCCACCGACGACATCCACCCGGTCGGCGTCGGGACGGATCCCATGCTGGCGCTGACCACACGCCGCGGCACGGGCTACTACAAGGTGCCGTCGCTCAGCGGCGTGTGGTATCGCGGACCGTTCGAGCACAACGGATCAGTGGCGACGCTCGAGGACTGGTTCGACCCGCGCCGGCTGAGGGATGACTACGTGCCGACGGGCTATCGGGGCTTCCGCATGGACCGCCGCGCCGTCCCCGGCCACCGCTTCGGTCTGGATCTGTCGGACGAGGACAAGCGGGCGCTGATTGCGTTCCTCAAGACGCTGTAGGCCACAGTCACGAGACCAGGCGCGGGCACGCCCGCCCCCGTCCACCGTGCACCGTGCACCGTCCACCGTCCCCCGTTCACCGTCCCCGTCCCCGTC
>CAZNOC010000057.1:0-14752 GCA_964574545.1 uncultured Bifidobacteriaceae bacterium
TCCACGCCATCGGCCACGGCCAGTGGTCCACCCACGCCCCGGATGTCCGACGCACCGCGCGAGTCGTCCTCTGCCTTCAGGAAGTACGGCAGCACGTCTGCCCACGCCCAGCCTTCGCTGCCAGCGTCGCGCCACCCGTCGAAGCATCGATGGTGGCCGCGCACGTAGGCCATGGCGTTGATGGCGCTCGATCCCCCGTAGGCCTTGCCACGCGGAATGGGGATACGTCGATCGTCGAGGGCCGGCTCCGGCTCGGTCTCGTAGCCCCAGTCCCACCGCGATCCCATGAGCGAGACCCAGCGGCCCGGGATGTCGATCGCGGGGTCGTCGTCGGTCGGCCCGCCAGCTTCGACGACGAGGACGCGAACGGAAGGATCCGCAGACAGGCGGTTCGCGATCACGCACCCGGACGAACCGGCGCCGACGACGATGAAGTCGAAGGGGTGCATCAGGTCCGCGCGGTCCGACAGGTCCGTTGAGTCCGGCAGGTCCGACGACGTCCGGGAGCACGCGACCGTGGTCGAGGCAAGGCCCAGCCCCACAGTGCGAATGAAGTCACGTCGTCTCATCGGTCACGAAACATCTCGAGCAACGGGCTCTCTACCACCCACCACCCACTACCACCACCCACTACCACTACCCACCACCACTACCCACTACCCACTACCCACTACCCACTTCCCCCTCCAGAAACTCTATCAGCTTGTCGAGACGGCCGACCACGGTGGGGCGGCCGAGGACGACGAGCATCTCGAAGAGGCCGGGGCTTACCATGCGGCCGGTCAGGGCGATGCGGGTTCCGTGGATCAGCGTGCCGGCCTTCACGCCGCGAGCGTCGGCCAGACCGCGAAGCTCCTGCTCCAGCGTGGCTTCATCAAACGGCTCCGCCGCGTCGTACACGCCACGGAGCGCGCGCAGATGGTCCACCGTCCCTGGCGCGGACAGGTGCTTCTCGACGGCCGCCGCGTCGAAGCCGGCCGGATCGTGAAGGAACGGCCCGATCTGCTCGACGAACTCGGTGAGCCGCTTGGCGCGCGGCCTCAACAGCGGAAGCACCCGCGCCCACCAGTCTGCGCCTTGCGATGTCAGGCCGGCGGGGAGATGCGGCTGCAGGGCGTCCACAAGCTGCGCGTCGGTCAGCTTCAGGAGGTACTGATGGTTGAACCAGTCGAGCTTCTCGGTGTTGAACACCGCGTTGCCGCCGCTGATGCCGTCGAGGGTGAAGACGGCGATGAGCTCGTCACGAGAGAACAGCTCCTGGTCGCCTTTGCCTGGCGACCAGCCGAGCAGCGCCAGGAAGTTGACCATCGCATCCGGCAGATAGCCGAGCGTCTCGTACTCCGTCACGGACGTGGCGCCGTGACGCTTGCTCAGCCGCTTCTTGTCGGGCCCCATGATGAGCGGCACATGCGCGAAAGACGGCGTGGGCGAGCCGAACGCCTCGTACAGCAGCACCTGCTTCGGCGTGTTCGAGATGTGATCGTCCCCGCGCACCACGTGCGAGATCCGCATGTCGATGTCGTCCACCACCACCGACAGGTGATAGGTCGGATGGCCATCCGACCGCAGGATGACGAAGCTTTCGATGTGCTCGTTCTCGAACGCGATGGGGCCATGGACGATATCGGTGAAGGCCGTTCGTCCCTCCGGCACCTTGAAGCGGATGGCGCCCTCGTCGCGGAAGGCCCTGCCGCCGGCGACGAGCGCCTCGGCGGCCGCGCGGTACTTGTCGAGCCGCTCGGACTGAGAATACGGCCCATGCGGGCCGCCCACCCCAGGGCCCTCGTCCCAGTCGATGCCGAGCCAACGCAGGCCGTCGAGGATGCCGCCCACCATCTCGTCCGACGACCGCGCGACATCCGTGTCTTCGATGCGGAGCACGAAGACGCCGCCATGCCGGCGGGCGTACAACCAGTTGAAGAGCGCGGTGCGCGCGCCGCCGACATGCAGATAGCCGGTGGGGGAAGGGGCAAAGCGGAGGCGCACGGACATGGTCGCCGTCTAGTGTAGCGTCCCCCGCGCCTCGGCACATCTCGCGATCTCGTGATGTGGTGATGTGATGATCTGCAGACACTGATGTGCGATGTGAGATCTTCAGATCCATCTCGTGATCTTCTGATGTCAGGGCAGACTGCCAACCGCGAGCTGAGCCGCAGACAGGGGAGGGTCCCCTGAGGGTAGAATCATGCCACCGTCCCCCGGAACGACTAGCGAATAGCGAATAGCGAACATGAACCTCCTCTTCCTCTGCGTCGCCAATTCCGCACGGAGCCAGATGGCCGAAGGCATCGCCCGTGCGAAGCTCGGACCGGACGGCCGGGTTCAGAGCGCCGGGTCTGTGCCGACGAAGGTAAACCCTCTGGCCATTCAGGCACTCGACGAGATCGGCATCGACATCCGCGGCCAGCACTCGAAGAGCGTGGATACGATCGATCCAGCCACCGTGGAGCTCGTCATCACCTTGTGTGCCGAGGAAGTGTGCCCGGTGTTTCTCGGCCAGGCGGACCGCCTGCACTGGCCGCTGCCCGATCCGGCTGCAGCGCCTCCAGAAGAGGCCCTCGACCGGTTCCGCGAGGTGCGCGACGAGATTGCGCGGCGTCTCGCTGAGCTGGTCACACCGAGTTAACACACACGTAACGCGTTCGCCGCGCCGCCGTCGCACGAGCTTCTCACGATGGGGTTGTCACTCTTTTCAAGGAGCAGCCCCTTGTACGCGATCGTTCCCTCACTTCTCCTCGTGCTGGCCCTGATCGCTCCGGGTCACCTCTTCGCCCAGTCCGAATCAGGCAGCGCGGCCATTGCGGGTGTGGCCCGCGACGACCAGGGCGCCGTCGTGCCTGGCGTGACCGTCACCGCGCGACACATGGACACCGGCGCCGTGCGCGTCGTCGTGACCGACGAGGCCGGGCGCTTCATGCTGCCAGGGATGCCGGTCGGCCGCTACGTCGTGGAGGTCACGCTCGCGGGCTTCGCCACCGTGCGCTACGAGGGCGTGCTCCTGACGGTGGGAGGCACCGAGCGGTTGTCGCCAGCTCTGGCACCCGCCACCGTGGAAGAGGTTGTGACGGTCGCCGCGGCGATCGGTGGTCTTGACCGGACGGATACGGCCACCGGCACCGCGATCGACGAGCGCGCCATCTCGGACCTGCCGATGCGCGGCCGGAACTTCGCGGAGTTCGCTCAGCTGTCTCCGGCGGTGGTGCAGGAATCCGACCGCGCCGGCCTTATCATCTCCGGTCAACGGTCCATCAACTCCAACGTGGCCATCGACGGCGCCGACTTCAACGACCCGCTCCAGGGTAATCAGCGTGGCGGCAACGAGACGACGTTCTTCTTCCCGCAGTCGGCGGTGCGCGAGTTCCAGGTCGTGCGGACGGGCGCGGGCGCGGAAGTCGGCCGCACAGGCGCGGGCTTCGTCAATGTCGTGACGCAGTCGGGCACGAACCGCACAACCGGTGATGCCTTCTACTTCAACCGCAACAAGGCGCTGACGTCGCCCGATGCGTTCGATCAGAGCCTCGACAACCGGCAGAACCAGTTCGGCGGGTCCATCGGCGGAGCGCTCGTCCAGAACCGTGTGTTCTTCTTTGCCGCGGCCGAGCAGAACCTGCTGCGCGTGCCGTTCGTCGTGCGTTTCGAGCCGCAAGCCGGCAACGTCCAGCTGCCCGCCGAACTTCAGGCGCTCGAAGGCGAGACCTACGGCACCAACAACCCGACAGCGCTCTTCGGGCGCCTCGATGCCGTGCTGTCGTCCAGCCACTCGCTCAACATCCAGCCGATGTACACCCGCCTGACCGGCGAGAACTTCAATTTCGACTCGCCCAGGCAGACCACGGCGGCGTCGGCCAACTACACCCGGCGCGCGTCGAGCGTGGCGGTCAAGGCCTCGTTGACGTCGGTGCTCACCGACCGCCTGTTCAGCGATCTGCGCATGCAGGTCGCCACGGACGATCGACTCGAGGATCCGAACTCGAACTTGGCCCAGGTCCGGATCAACGGCGTCGGCATCTTCGGCAGCGATGCGGGCCGGCCGCGCCAGTTCGACGCACGCCGCATCCAGGTGTCGCAGAACCTGAGCTGGTCCAACAGCCGGCATCAGGTGCGGTTCGGCTGGGACGCGAACGTCAACAGCTACCGGCAGCGCCGCTCGGGCAACATCCAGGGCCGGTACGACTTCACCAGCCTCAACAACTACATTGCCGGCAACATCAGCCGCTACCGCCAGACCGTGGCCGGCTTCAACGAGGCCGATCTGACGTTCGAGGGGACGGGCCAGGAGCTGGCACTCTTCGTACAGGACCGCATCGATCTCGGCCCGCGGCTGACGATGAACGCCGGGCTGCGGTGGGAAGGGCAATGGAACCCGCAGCCGACGCGGCCGAACCCGGCGTACCCCGAGACCTCGCGCATCCCGAACGACCTCGGGATGTGGCAGCCGCGCCTCGGATTCACCTGGGACGCAACCGGCACCGGCCGGACGATTCTTCGCGTCTCGTCCGGTGTCTACGCCTCGCGGACGCCCGCGAACCTGTTCCAGCGCGTCTTCACCGACAACGGGTTGACCAGCCAGGCGGTGGACAGCCGTGTCGACCCGACCATCCTGTCGAAGCTGACGTTCCCCAACGCGCTGCCGCTGCTGCCGGACGGCACCGTCACGGCCCCGCAGCGCATCTTCGGGTTCGACCCTGACTTCCAGAACCCGCGCACTTTCCAGGGCGCCGTCGCGCTCGACCAGCAGGTGGGCCGCGCAACGCAGATGAGCCTCGGCTACGTGTATGCCAACGCACGGCACCTCCAGCGCCGCCTGGACCGGAACCTGTTTCCGCCGACCATCAACGAGTTCGGCATGCCCATCTACCCGGCCACGCGTCCCGACACGCGGATCGCGCAGCTGTCGATCAACGAGTCGACGGCCAAGGCGCGCTACCACGCGCTGACGGCATCGGTCGTGCACCGGGTGTCGGCCCGCATCCAGGCGCAGGTGCACTACACCCTCGCCTCGAACAAGGACGACGACTCGAACGAGCGGAACTTCAGCCAGGAGCCGGCCCTGAACGTGTTCGACCCCGGCGCTGACTGGGCGTGGTCGAAGCAGGACGTGCGCCACAGCTTCAACGCCAGCACGGTGGTGGACCTGCCGGCGGGGTTCGTCTGGAGCGCGATTCTGGTGACGCGCTCGGGCTTCCCGTTCACGCCGGTCATCGGGAGCGACACCCAGCGCGACGGCAATGACGACAACGACCGCGCGATCATCAACGGTCGCGTGGCCGAGCGCAACTCGATGCGGCAGCCGAGCTTCTTCAACGTGGACATGCGTCTGATGAAGTCGCTCGGGACCGCCGGCGGCCGTCGCATGGACCTGATGGTCGAGGTGTTCAACGTGACGCGCGCCGCGAACCGCAACTTCGGCAACGACGCCATCAGCGTCTACGGCACCCCGTCCTCGCCCGTCGCCACGGCGGGACAGCCGCTCTTCGCTCCGTCCACCGCCCGTTTCGGCGGGCCGAGGCAGGTGCAGCTCGGGCTGCGCGTGACGTTCTGACGAATCGGGCTGCCGGTCCGTGCCCAGGGCCGGACCGGCGGCCTCCCGGACTCGACCCTCGCTCGCCCCGGGCGACCGTCCGGGGCTCAGCCCGCGCATCACCGGACTTGCTCGACGGTTCCGGATCCCCTATAACCGGCTCGACCCTGGAGCTCTGGCGCTTCCGGGGAGGAGCCGACCATGAGCCTCACCCTCACCCAGGCCCGCACCATCCAGGGCATCGTGAACCTGTTCGAGACCGGGCACGTGCTCGGTGACTACGGGCAGGTCACCGTGATTGCCGGCGACACCGGACACCTGACGTTCGGGCGGTCGCAGACCACGCTGGGATCGGGCGGCCTGCATGCGCTCCTCGACCGCTACTGCGGCAACGCGGGCGCGCGCTTTGGGGAGCGCCTGCGTGTGTGGCTCCCGGCCCTGGCGGCGCGCGACACGTCCGTCGATCTCGACGGAAAGCTGCACAACCTGCTCCGCGCGTGCGCGGACGATCAGGTGATGCGCGACACGCAGGATGTGTTCTTTGACGAGCGGTACTTCCGCCCCGCGATGCGCACGGCCGAGCGGGCCGGCATCGGGGAGCCACTCGGCCGGGCGGTGGTGTACGACTCGGTCGTGCACGGGTCGTGGACACGCATCCGCGACCGCGTCGCCGGTACGCCGCACAGCCGCGGCGAGCGGGCGTGGGTGCGCGACTACGTCTCGGCCCGGCGTCACTGGCTCGCCACGCATTCCAGGAGCGACCTCCGCGCCACGACGTACCGGATGGATGCCCTCGGCCGGCTGATCGAGATGGAGGCGTGGGGGCTGGAACTGCCCCTCGTGGTGCGCGGCGCCGAGATCTCCGCCACCACCCTGGCCGCCATGCCTCCAGGCTGCTACGACGGCCCTCAGCCCGGGACACGCCCCCTGTCGCTGCAGACCTCCGCACCGCTGATCCGGGGGCTCGACGTGCGGCTGGTGCAACTGGCGCTCGGGGAGCGCGGCGCAGACAGCCGGGCGGATGGGGTGTTCGGTCGCGCGTCGGCAGCGAACGTGGCCGGCCTGCAGCGCGCCGAAGGGCTCCCTGTGACCGGAGTGGCCGATCCCGCGCTCGTTGCGCGACTTGCAGCAGAGGTCCACCCTGAGCGGGAATGACGCGCTCGTCGTCTGCCATCGACCTCACCTGAGATGTCGGCCGGCTCGCGACCCCGGCGTCCGCCGGCACGAGGCGTAGAATGAGGGTCCTGGCCCGGACTCTTCGTGAACGAGAGAAGAGTCCACCCTCCGGGCTTCGACTCGGTCCCGATGCCCGGGCCTTCGCTCAGGGCTGGCCCGGGCGACGTCCTGAGCGCGCGCGGAGCGCGGTGTCGAACAATGCGGGCAAGGGGGCGTCGTGTCGAATCGCGAGTCGGTTACCGAGCTGCTGCTGGCCCATCGCGACGGCGCCCCGGGGGCGTTCGATCGGCTCGTGGAGATCGTCTACCCCGAGCTGCGCGGCGTGGCGCACCGCCAGCTTCGCCGCGGGCGCTCAGACGGACCGCTGCTCGACACGACGGGTCTCGTCCACGAGGCGTACCTCAAGCTCGTGGATCAGACGCGGATCGGCGCCACCGATCGCCACCACTTCCTCGCGATTGCCGCGCGCGCCATGCGGCAGGTGATCGTGGATCACGCGCGCGTGCGCGCCGCCGCCAAGCGCGGCGCCGGCGCCCCGCACGTACCGCTCGATGACCGCGACCTGGCCGTCCAGCACCAGGCCGAGCATCTGCTGGCCCTTAACGACGCGCTCGAGCGCCTGGCCCTCGAGAATCCCCGGTTGCTGCAGGTGGTCGAGTGCCGCTTCTTCGCCGGCTACAGCGAAGTCGAGACGGCCGATGCCCTCGCCGTGTCCCCGCGGACGGTGGAACGCGACTGGCTGCGCGCCAAGGCGTGGCTGCGGGAGGCGATCGACGGGGACCGCGAGCCCCGGCCCGCCCCCCCGGAGGAGTAAGGTAGGGGCCGAGAGCCGACGGGTCAGGCCGTCCTGGCGCTCTGAGAAGGCACGTAGTCGGGATACAGCGTGTCGGCACACGACGGGCAGATGCTGTGGGTGAACTCCGCCGCGCTGTGGCTCGAGACGTACGCTTCGACCTGCGTCCAGTAGCCGTTGTCGTCGCGGATGTTCTTGCACGAGGCGCAGATCGGCAGCAGCCCTTTGAGGGCGTGCACGCGGTCGAGGGCCTCGGCAAGCGCCTCGGCCTGGGCGCGGAAGCGGGCCTCTGACTGATGCTTCAGGCGGAACCGCCCGTAGAGGAGCGCGAGGCTGACCAGTACGAGCCCCGCGATCGCAGCCAGCGCCGTGCGCATCGTCCTGACCTGCGCGAGCTCGGCCGAGCGCAACGCGCCTTCCTGCTCGAGGAGGCGGATCTGGCGCTGCTGCCGGTCGGCGTCGTGGGCCACCTGGAGGCGCTGCAGCCGGTCGGCATTCTCCTGGTTGAACATCTGGTCGCGCGCCTGCTGGTACTGGAGCTGATGCCTGTAGGCGGCCTGGTAGTCGCCTCGCTCCGCGTCGAGTTCGGCCAGCGATCGCAGGGCGTTCGAGCGCATCAACGGCGCCTCGACCTCCTCGGCCATTGACAGCGCACGGTCGAAGGCCGCCGCGGCACGCGGGCGGTTGCCGATGCGGCGGTAGACGTCGCCCAGGTTCAGTTCGGTGGCCATCTCGCCACGCGTGTCTCCGACCTGACGGCGGAGCGCGAGCGCCTGCTCGAAGGTCCGCAGGGCCGCAGCCGGGTCTGTCTGCGCTTCCACCTGGCCGATGGCGTTCAACGCCACGGCGATCCCCCGCGCGTCGTTCAGTTCGCCGCGGATCGCCAACGCGCGTCGATAGGCCGCGAGCGCCTCGGGCAGGTTGCCCATCGCGAGGAACACGAGGCCCATGTTGTGGTGCGAGTACGCCTCGCTGGACCGGTTGCCGAGCTCGATCTTGAGGGCCAGCCCCTGCGCGTGGTACTCGAGCGCCTTCTCGTACTCGCCGAGGTGCCGGTAGGCGTTTCCGAGGTTATTGAACGAGTACGACAGGCCTTCCTTGTCGCCGGTACGTTCGCGGATCGCGAGCGCCTTGAGATGCGCGTCGAGCGCCCCGGGGAATCGTCCTGCGTCGGCTTCGATGAGGCCCAGCGTGTTGTAGCCCTGCGCTTCGCCCCACACGTCTCCGGCGGAGACGTACAGGCGTACCGATTCCTCGGCATGCTGCTTCGCGAGGTCGAGGAGGCTCTGGTTGCGGTAGCCGTAGGCCACGTAGTTGAGGGCCTCGGCTTCCCCGCGGACATCGCCGGCCGCGCGCGCGGCCGCCCGAGCCTCGAGGGCGACGGTGAGCGACCGATCCGGGTCGGTCTCGCTGAAGGCTTTGGCGTCGGCGTTGAGGGTGGCAACCGGTCCGGTGGCCCCGGGTTGTGCCGCCGCCGTGCCCATGCCAGGGCACACCAGCAGCCCGAGGAGCATGACGCGCGTGGACCACGAATGTCGCATCACCCCATACCTGCAGGATCGGTGCCGGGACCTGCGGCCCGCTAGCTCGCGACGAGGTGCGCGACAAACGCGGTCGCGGCGTCCTGGGCGGGCGTGGCGACTGGCGTCAGGCTCGCACTCGATGCGTTGGTGCTCACACTGTACTGGTTGCGTCCCGCCCGCTTCGCGCGGTAAAGCGCCTCGTCCGCACGCCCGATGATGGCCGTGGGATCAAGCTCGCCCGGTTGCGCAGACGCCACACCGAGGCTTGCGGTCACGATCAAATGCCCCGCCTGGTCCCGCGGCACGGCCGCGATCTCGCGGCGGATGCACTCGGCCACCTGCTGTGCGCCGAGTACCGGCGTGTCGGGAAGGATCAGCAGGAACTCGTCGCCGCCGTAGCGGCAGCGGACATCGGTGCTGCGCAGCACCTCGTTCAGTTGCGCGCCGACGGAGGCCAGCACGGCATCACCCTGGAGGTGCCCCAGGCTGTCGTTGATGGCCTTGAAGTTGTCGATGTCGAACATGATCAGGGAGACGGGCCGCTTCGTCCGGGCCGCTCGTCGCAACTCGCCCTGCAACACCTCGAGCGCATGCGCGCGCGTGACGCAGCCGGTCAGGCCGTCGCGCACGCCCGACTGGCGCGCATCCTGCAGCAGGTGGGCGTTTCGGGCGGCGACGGCGATCAGGGCGCCGGCCGCGCCGAGCGAGGTGCGCTCGCGCTCGCTGAGCCTGGGTTCGTTCCGCACGATGATCGCGCCGGCGACCTGGCCCGCGACGAACATCGGTACGCACACATCCTCGCCGTCGTCGACACCATGCCGGGCCAGGTCCGCGTCACACCCCGCAGCCGCCGCCCGCTGGACCATATCTTCGAGTGACTCGGCCGGGCGGCGCTGCTGCATCCGCACATCGGTGAGCAGCGCGTCGAGACCACCAGGATGCCGCCACAGGACGGCGCACTCGCGGTCGCCGATGAACTGCGGAAGGGTGCGCGACAGCACCTGTGCCAGGGCCGGGCGGTCCACGGCGTTGCCCAGGGCCTGCCCGAACGAGATCAGCCGCTCGAGTCCCTGGGTGTGCGCGCGAGCTTCGGCCATCTCGCTGGCCAGCGCCGCCAGCGCCATCTTGGCCTGCAGCCGCTTCTTGTACTGGTGAAACACGAACACCATGACCATCAACGTGAGCGCCGGCAGCAGGTCGACCTCGTAACGGGTCTCGATGTCATGGGTCAGGTCGAGCACCCACCGGAACGGGCGCTCGAACAGGATGAGCGTCCCGGCAACCAGGGCGACGACAAGGGAGGTATCGCGGCGGGCAATCAGGCGCATGCCATCAGCCCAGCAATTTGCCTGCCGGACTCCACCGCCTCCTGGACGCGGAGTTCCGCCCGGGAAACACGCTTGGAAACAGGGCTGCACACCTGTGCGGTGTGCGGTGCACACGTGTGCGCACAGTAGGGCAGGAACGCCCTGGAGCTCCGGCGCGTCATACGCACGTGTTCAAGACTCAGGACTACCTCATACTTGCGGCCGCATTCCTGTCGTTCCTCGTGTCGGTCTCGCTCTGGTTCGGGGCGGCGGGGCCGCCCGACAAGGACGCGGGCGCCTTTGTCGGCCTGTGGGTGCCGTCGATCCTTGCGCTGGGCATTTACGTGAAGCTCTGCGCGGAGAGGCGCTGACGGCCATGGACCTGCCCATTTTTCTTTTCGGCCTCTTCGTCTTCGCACTCGTCGTGGGCGGTGTGGCCCTGACCATCGTTCAGGTCGACCGGGCGGATCGGGCGCGCGCGCCTCGCGGCTGACCCGCCTACAGCCTGCACGCTCGCCTCTGACGGGATCAAGGATGCCGATGGGGAGTGATTCGACGAGCGTGTCGGCGGTAAGATCCCGCCGTGCAGGGCCGCGAACGAGTCTCCGCCGGCGCCGATGCGCCTCGTAGTCCCGTTCTGTGGCTGCTGAACCTTCTCGCGCTGATTGTCGCGGCGGCGGTCCTGACGCCGATCGCAGTGGTCGTCGCCCTGCTGCTTCTGGTCGCCAGGCTCATTCGATCTCTCTGGCATGCGCTGCGGGCCCTGGTGCAGGGGTCCCACCCGCCTCCGACGTCAACCGAACTGACCGAGGTGGACCTGTCATCCGATGCGCCGATCGTGTGCCTCGTACACGGGACCTTCGCCTCCCGGGCGGCGTGGGCAGACCCGGCCGCCCTCCTCGGTACGGCGATTGCTTCCTGCCGGGGGGACGGGCCCGCGCCGGTGTTTCAGCGGATCGAGTGGTCCGGCGACAACACGGTGGAGGCCCGCCTGGAGGCCACTGCCGCGTTAGAGGCGCGCCTGTCACGCATCTTTTCGAGAGACCCCGGCCGCCGGGTGATCCTGATCGGGCACAGCCACGGCGGCAACGTGGCGCTGAAGGCGGCCGAGCGGTTTGCGGGGAACGCCGGCCTTCGCGTGGTCACGCTGGCGACGCCATTCCTGATCGCCCAGGTACGTGCCGATGCCGCTCGGCTTCTGGCCATGCTGCGGGCGGTTGTGTATCTGAGCCTCGCCGTGCCGTGCGCGATTGCCGCCACGGCGCTGCCCTTCCCCTGGCTGTTGCTCCCAGCGGCTGCGGCGGCACTCGGCTCGGCCCTTGCGGTCCGAGCGCTCGTGTCCGGGTCGAACGCGCGCAATGAATCGACCGACGCGCTCCTTCGGAGCGTGCCCGACTTGCAAAGTCTCGAGGCGCTGATCCCGAAGACGCTGATCGTGACTCGTTCGGGCGACGAAGCCGACGGCCTGCTCAAGGTGACCTCGTTCCTGAACGCATGGGTGGCCAGGGCGCTCCGCGAGAGCGAGCTCATGACCGAGTTCGCCCGCCTCCGCGCCGATGCGAATCGCGCGGCGCAGGTGCGCCTGCGTGCCGCCGAGCCTGGGAGCGCGGTGCCCCGTGCCTGGCCCACCGCGCGTGAATCCCTTGGCGCGCTGGACTACCTCCGCCGGATCCAACGGCTAGGGCCGGAGATGATCGGGATCCTGGCGGGCGTGACGCTTCTGCTGCTGCTGCGCGTCGCAATCGGCACCCGTTCGGGCCTCCTCGCCACGACCGTCGTTGTGACCTCCAGCGAGACACCGCCAGGGGCGTGGCATCACGTCCAGACGCTGGCCTCCGTCGATCCGGCATCGACCATCGTCAGCCACTCCCAGATCTACGACGATCCGGAGGTATGCGCGCTCGTGGCGAGGTGGGTGGCACCGGTCTTGGGTTCAGACAAGGACACCCCCACTCCCGAGAAAGGAGGTTGACATGCACTGCCCCACAAGCATATAGTTGGCACTAACAACGATATGGTGAGCCCTTCCACCAGGTCCCCCTCCGACCTTCATCGCGATGCGCGGGCGCTGCAGGCGGCTGTCGCCGACCTCGTGCGCGTCTATCAGTTTCGCGACCGCGACAGGATTTGCTGCCACGACATCTCGGTGACCCAGTGCCACACGCTGGAGATGCTGGTCGCGCACGGGCCGATGCGCCTGAACGACCTGACCGAGCGGCTCTTCCTGGACAAGAGCACCACCAGCCGCGTGGTGCGGACCCTGGTGAAGAAGGGGTACGTCGAACAGCACGCGGATCCGAGCGATGGGCGCGCCACCGCGCTGAGCGCCACTCGCGCCGGCCGTGACCTGTGTGCCCGCATCACAGACGATCTGGTCGCCCAGCAGAAGGATCTCCTCGCGGATCTGGACCCCGACATCCGCGCGGGCGTCGTCGACGTGATTCGACGGTTAGCGCGAGCGGCCGACGCCCGGTTCCGATCCGGTGTCTCCGTGGGCGCAACGAACTGCGCCGCCGGTGAATGCGGCCCCGGTCGTTCGAGAGTTTCCGGGCCAAGCATCAGGAATGGACGCAGCAGGGCCTGCGGCTGGTGAGCCTGCACGTGCACCGCCACGGCAACGAGAACCGATACTCCGGCGCTTTTCTGCCTGGTTCCGGCGGATGGGGCCTGTGGGTCAATGCCACGTGGGACAGCTTCCGTGCCAAGTGGCAGGAGTGGAGCGGCCAGGGCATGCGGCTCGTTGACCTGCACGTGCACAAGGTCAACGGCAGCACCCGCTACTCGGGCGTGTTCGCCGCCGGCACCGGCAGCCACGGCCTGTGGGCGAATGTGACCTGGGACAGCTTCGTCAGCAAGTGGCGGGAGTGGAACAACCAGGGCATGCGCCTGGTGGATCTCGCCATCCACCGTGACAATGGACAGAACCGCTATTCCGGTGTGTTCCGCCAGGGCACCGGCGCCCACTATCTCTGGGCCAATGTGACGTGGGAGGGATTCCGCGCCAAGTGGGAGGAGCTGGCCGAGCGGGGCCTGAGGCTGGTTGATTACGACTTCCCGGCGCCCGAGGTGGGCGGCATCTTCAGCTCGGACGACCGCGGCTTCGAGGATGGCGAAGCGTTGCTCGATCTGGGTCTCGAGCAGGATGGGTTTGGCGGCATGTTCGACGACCCCGGTGAGGCCGGCAAGCCCAAAGGCCCAACGGACTCCGAAGGACTGGGTGGGATGGTGAGCGGGGGCGATCTTGGCCCCGTTGTCCCGCTGCCCGACGGTGAGGGCATGGCCGAGCTTCCGGAGGGCGCGCCCACAGAGGATCAGAGTGGCGTTGGCACGATCGGCGGGGGCGGCTGACGCCGCGTTGCCCGCCGTCATGCCGGCGGGGCCGAACTGTGCGTGAGGGGGGGCCCCGAGTACGGTCGAAGAGGCCGAAGGGTGAGTTGGCCGAGAGGCTTAAGGCGGCGCCAAGGTCGCACGCGATTACAGAACGGGCTTGAAATCGATGATTTCAGGCCCATTTTTCATTGGCAGCTTGGTTGGCGTTGGCTGCCGATTGATGGGTCTCGGACCGAGTCTAGGCATACTGGCGGGCACACTGGAGCCGATGCCAATGTGTGCCTATCAAGCACACATCGTGATATCCTGAATTCCGGTGAAGTACTTCGACTGGGACGACGCGAAGAACGCGAAGCTCAGGGCGGAGCGCGGCATCGGGTTCGAGGACGTCGTCTTCCACATCGAGCGTGGCGACCTGCACGACATCCTGGAACACCCGAACCCCAGCCGTTACGCCGGCCAGCGCATCTTCGTCGTCCGGCGCGAGGACTACGTGTACCTGGTGCCCTTCGTGGAGGACGAGAACGCGGTCTTCCTCAAGACGATCATTCCGAGTCGGAAGGCTATGAAGGATTACCTCGGTGAGGAGTCCGACCATGAAGATTGACGCCGAAGAGAAAGAGCTGCTCGACTCCGTCGAGCGCGGCGAATGGAAGCCTGCTAAGGGTGGTCAGCGGGAGCGCGCCCGGTACTCACGCTATGCGAAGGCCACATTCCGCAAGGATCGGCGGCTGAACATTCGGCTGTCGAGCAAGGACCTGGAGGCGATTCAGAAGCGGGCCCTCGCCGAGGGGCTTCCCTACCAGACACTGATCGCGAGCGTGCTGCACAAGTACGCATCTGGCCGGCTCAAGGAGGTCTAGCGGAACGAGCGTGCGGGAGCGGCGGCTTGGAAGGCCGTCAGAGGTTGCGAAAGAAAAAGTTGGACCCGGCAACTGCCGATTTCACGTACACTTGGCGTCTGCGGCTGGTCCCGAGCGAGTGGAGCGAGTCGTCCCTCGGCGTTGCTCGGGGCGGCCCCGAGCACGGTCTGAAGGGCCGAAGGGTGAGGTGGCCGAGAGGCTTAAGGCGGCGGTTTGCTAAACCGTTGTAGGGCTTTAAA
>CAZNOC010000057.1:14852-19599 GCA_964574545.1 uncultured Bifidobacteriaceae bacterium
GAGGTGGCCGAGAGGCTTAAGGCGGCGGTTTGCTAAACCGTTGTAGGGCTTTAAAACCCTACCGAGGGTTCGAATCCCTCCCTCACCGCCACCTTCGCTCCGCTTAGCTGGCTGGCGAGGGTGGGCTTCAGGCATCGCGCGGCACGCTCCGCGTGCCGCGACTTGGCGCGAATCCCGGCGTCACCGCCACCTTCGCTCCGCTCGGCTCAAGCCCCTGCCTTCGACCCGGCTTGCGCCTCGACCCCTCGCGACAGCCGGGCAGCCACCGTGCGCAGCGCTTCCACCATCTCCGGCGGTTCCAGCAGCGTGAACTCGACCCCCGCATACGCCAGCTGCCCCGCGATCGCTTCGTAGCTGTCGTCGCCGATCGTCAGCACGGCATGCGTGCCGTCGTGTGGCTCGACCTGCCCCATCCACGCCGGCACACGCGCACGGACATCGGCCACCGTGCCACGCACGAGCACGCGCGCCTGATAGCGACCCCACGGCATGCGGATCGCGCGGGCGACGTACGTGGCGAAGTCTTCGGGCGGGTTCCGCGGCGCGAAGCGCTCGCCGAGCGTCAGGCCCTGCGCAGGATCGATGCGGTCCACGCGGAACGTGCGCCAGTCCTCTCGGTCCCGGTCCCACGCCGCCAGATACCACCGGTGACCCGTGTGCACCAGCCGCATCGGCTCCACACGCCTCATCGTCGCCACACCGCGCCCGTCCTGATAGCGGAACCGCGCTTCGACACGGTCACGACACGCGCCGGCGATCGTGGCAAGCGCGCGCAGATCGACCGCGGATCGCGGGTCGGCGATCGTCAGCGTCACGGCGGGGAGCGCGCTCAGGCGACGCCGCAGCCGTCGTGGCAGGAGTTGATCGAGCTTCACCAGCACGCGGAGCGCCACGTCCTCCATGTTCGCCAGACTGCTCGCCGCCGCGCCGAGCGCCATCGCCACCGCCACCGCCTCTTCATCGTCGAGCAACAGGGGCGGTGTGACAGTGCCGGCGCCGAGACGGTACCCGCCACCCGGACCGGAGGATGCGTCGATCACGTAACCGACGTCGCGGAGGCGCTCGATGTCGCGACGCACCGTGCGCCGGGTGACGTCGAGGCGGGCCGCCAGGTCCCCGCCGGGCCATTCACGCTGCACCTGGAGCAGCGACAACAGGCGGAGCAGACGCGCCGGCGTAGGCAACATGGCGGCATCATAATCGAGGACAGATTCTGTCCTCGACTCGGAGTATCCTCGGGTCGCTATTCGCTATTCGCTACTTGCAATTCGCTATTCGCCATTCGCTGTTCGCTGTTCGCTGTTCGCCGATCGCCGATCGCCGATCGCCGTTCACTTTTCACTGTTCACCGTCCACCGATCACCGATCACCGGGCACCGATCACCGTCCACCGTCCACCGATCACCGTCCGCACTCAACCCGGAGGTTCCCATGACCACGACCGCGCCGCTCACGAGCTTCATGCCCATCCCCGCCTTCCTCGCGCACTGGCAGGGACATCGACGGTTGACCCGCCGCGTCATCGATCTGTTCCCGGAAGATCAGCTGCACACCTTCTCGATCGGCGGCATGCGCCCGTTCGGCGCGATCGCCATGGAGCTGCTCGCCATTGCCGCCCCCGCCGTGCGCGGCGTCCTCACCGACGAGTGGGGCGAGATGCGGCACGATCAGAAGGTCTCCAAGGCCGAGATCCTGCGGCTGTGGGACGAGAGCACGGCCGCCATCGACGAGATGTGGCCGCAGATTCCAGCGGCGCGCTTCCACGAATCGATGATGGCCTTCGGGCAGTACCCCGGCACGGGCTACGACATCCTGCTCTACGCCGTCGACAACGAGATCCACCACCGCGGCCAGGGCTATGTCTACCTGCGCGCGCTCGGCATCGAGCCCCCCGGGTTCTACGACCGCGACTAGCAAGCCGGCTGCGGCGGGTATCCACCTTCTGATCGACGCGGCACCGCGCCTCCGCGTCGATCAGATAGATCAGTAGGTCGAGAGATCGATTCGCCGCCAGACACACCAGGATCCGCACATCGAACATCCCATCACCACATCACCACACGAGTTCCCCAGATCACGGGGCCCCCTCGCGCTATCCTGAGGCCATGCTCCTCATCGACTCGCTTCGTCAGGATGTGCGCGGGGCGCTCCGCGGCGTGTGGAAGAATCCCGGTTTCGCGGTGGCGGCGCTCGTGACGCTCGCCCTCGGCATCGGCGCCACCTCCGCCATCTTCAGCGTCGTCAAGGCCGTCCTGCTGACGCCGCTCCCATACGAGGCCCCCGACCAGCGCGTGATGCTCTGGAGCCGGTGGGTGAGCTTCGACAAGACCTGGGTCTCGAGCCAGGAGGTGTGGGACTACCGCGAGCGTGCCAGCACGCTGAGCGACGTGGCGTTCTGGATCAACACCTCCCAGAACCTGACCGACGCCGGCGAGCCCGTCCGCCTCACGGTCGGACTCGTCAGCGGGAACACGTTCGATGTGCTCGGCGCCCGGCCCGTCGCCGGTCGCGCCTTCCGTGACGGCGACGACCGGGCTGGCGGTCCGCCCATCGCGGTGATCGGGCACGGGCTGTGGCAGGCCCGGTTCGCCGGTGACCCGTCCGTCGTCGGGCGCCGCGTCATGCTCAACGACGTGCCGGTGGAAGTCGTCGGCGTCATGCCCGAGGGCTTCCGGCTGCCAACCGACTTCACGGCGGATGCCGCCGAACCGACTGCGCTGTGGCGCCCGCTGCCGATCGGCCCGCAGAACCTCAACCGCACCAACCACGCCTTCTACGCCGCGGCCGTCCTCGCGCCAGGGCAGACGCCCGCCAGCGCGACCGCCGAGCTGCAGGCCATCACGCAGCAGCTGACCGAGCAGGGCGCGTACGACCTGCAAATGCAGTTCACGGCGTTCGCCGTCGGATTCGACGAGGAGATCCGCGGCGGCCTCAGGCCCGCGATGTGGCTGCTGATCGGCGCGGTCGGCTTCCTGCTGCTGATCGCCTGCGTCAATGTGGCGAACCTGCTGCTCGTGCGCGGCGACGCGCGCATGCGCGAGATGGCGGTGCGCACGGCCATCGGCGCCTCGCCCCGGCGGCTGATGCGGCAGCTCGTCACGGAGAGCGCCGTCCTCGCCCTCGCGGGCGCGCTGCTGGGACTCGGGCTGGCGGCCTTGACGCTGCGCGTGCTGGCACAGGTCGATCCGACAAGCCTGCCGTCGCTCGCGCCCGTCCGTCTCGACCTGACCGTCGTCGCGTTCACGCTGGGGCTGGCCGTCGTCACCACGCTCGTGTTCGGCCTCGTGCCGGCCCTGAGGGCACGACGGATCGACCTCGCCGACTCGCTGCGCGAGGGCAGCCAGCACGCCACAGCCAGCCGGCGCCGGCACCGGCTGCGCGGTGCGCTGGTGGCCGTCGAAGTGGCGCTGGCCGTCATGCTCGTCATCGGCGCCGGGTTGATGGTACGTACGCTCGCGGCCCTTGGCGATGTCGATCTGGGCTTCAATCCCGATCGGACCCTGACGATGCGCGTGCAGATTCCCGGAGCGCGGTACGACACCCACGACAGGGTGGTCAACTTCTTCGACGAGCTGCAGGCGCGCGTGAGGTCCCTGCCCGGCGTGCAGGCGGCGGGCGTCGTGCGGGCGCTTCCGCTCGCGACGACGATCGGTGACAACGATGTCGACATCGAGGGCTTCGTCGAGTCGCCGGGGCGCGAGGCCAAGGGCTACTGGCAGGTGACGTCGGCGGGGGCACTCGAGGCGCTCGGCGCGCGGCTGGTGCGCGGCCGCTGGTTCACGGATGCCGACGCGGCGGCCACCATGCCCGTCGCCGTCGTCAACGAGACGATGGCCCGTGCGTACTGGGGCGGCGAGGAGGCAGCGATCGGCGGCCGCCTGCGGCTCGGCAGCTATCCCGGACGTCCCTGGGCGGCCATCGTCGGCGTCGTCGCCGACGAGCGGCACAACGGCGTGACCGACATCGTCAAGGAGAAGCTGTTCGTGCCGCACGTCCAGTGGCCGGTCCTGACGAACGGCGGCGACTCGATGCGCAACCTCTTCCTCGTTGTGCGCACGACCGACGACCCGATGAGCGTCGCGGGCGCCGTGCGCGGTGAGATCCGGCAGATGGACGCGAGCCTGCCCGTGGCCGACGTGCGGTCGATGGACGAGGTCGTGTCGATCGCGTTGGCGACGCCGCGCTTGACGGGGTCCCTGCTCGGCGCGTTCGCGGCGATCGCGCTGGCGCTGGCGGCGGTCGGGATCTACGGCGTGCTGGCGTATCTGGTGTCACAGCGGACGCACGAGATCGGCCTCCGGCTGGCGCTTGGCGCTGATCGCTCGCAGGTGCTGCGGATGGTGCTCGGTCAGGGGCTGTCCCTCGCGGCGATCGGCGTTGTCACTGGCTTGGCGGGCGCCTTCGCGCTCACGCGGCTCATGCGGGGCGTGCTCTACGGCGTCCGACCGGGCGACCCGGCCACGTTCGTCACCGTGGCGGCGGTTCTGCTGCTGGTGGCGCTCGTGGCGAGCCTGCTGCCGGCGCGGCGCGCGACGAAGGTGTCGCCGGCGGTCGCCCTGCGCGCAGAGTAGGCCCCGGCCCAACGGCCCCACGCCCCCGGGACGGCGAGCCTCGAGAGCAGGCCGCTATAATGACGATCGCTGAGAGTCAGGCGAGACTGACCACCTCCACGACCCACGACCCACGACCCGCGACCCACCACCCACCACCCACTACCCACTACCCACTACCCACTACCCACTACCCA
>CAZNOC010000058.1:0-19506 GCA_964574545.1 uncultured Bifidobacteriaceae bacterium
TCCGCAACTCGAGCCCCTCGGAGGGCTCGGCGGCATGGCACCAGGTCAACCAGCGGGCGATCGTCGAGCAGGTCTTTGCAGAGAAGGCCGAGACGCGAGAACTCGACCGGGTCCTGTCCAAACAGGTCTGACCGAATTCAGCACCCTGCACTTCGAAGTTTGAACTCTAGACTCTGAATTTGAACCCTGAACTGATCTGATGCCTACCAACATCGTCGTCCCTGAGCTCGGAGAGTCCGTCGTCGAAGCCCGCGTCGCGAAGTGGCTGAAGAAGGAGGGTGACCCGGTCGCCCTCGGTGAGCCACTGGTCGAGCTCGAGACGGAGAAGATCGACCTCGAAGTCAGCGCGGATCGCGCCGGAGTGCTCGGCGCCATCGCGCACGCTGAAGGCGCCGATGTCAAGGTGGGCGAAGTGCTGGCGGTGCTGGAGGAAGGAGCGCCAGGTGCGAAAGGCACAGGAGACGCACAGCCCGCCGCTGGCGTGGCCGCCACCGGGCGCGACGCCGATGCCCGTCCAAAGGACGGCGATGTGCGAGCGACGCCGACTGCCCGCAACGTGGCGCGCGATCAGAACGTGAAGCTCGAAAGCGTACCGGGCTCCGGTGCGGCCGGGCGTGTCACAAAGCAGGACGTCCTCAAGGCCGGCGCGCCCGCGCCCACGCGGGCCGGGGAAGCGCAGCCTGGCGCGCCCCGGCCCTCCGCGGCCCCCGTCGCGCCCGGTGAGCGAGGTGAAACCCGCTCGCGCATGACGAAGCGGCGCGAGACCATCGCGCGCCGTCTGGTCGAAGCGCAGCACACCGCGGCGATGCTCACGACGTTCAACGAGATCGACATGAGCGCCCTCATGGCGCTGCGCGAGCGGCGGAAGGAGCAGTTCCAGAAGGCCCACGGCGTGGGTCTCGGTATCGCGTCGTTCTTCGTCAAGGCTTCGATCGGAGCACTCAAGGCGTTCCCGCAGATCAACGCCGAGATCCAGGGCAACGAGATCGTCCTGAAGCACTACTACGACATCGGCATGGCCGTCGGCGCCGAGGGTGGCCTCGTCGTCCCCGTGCTCCGCGATGCCGAACGCATGAGCTTTCCGGAAGTCGAACTCGCCATCCGCGACTTCGCCCGGAGGGCCGGTGAAGGCACCCTCACGCTTGAAGATCTGAAGGGCGGGACCTTTACCATCACCAACGGCGGCGTGTTCGGGTCGCTGATGAGCACGCCCATCCTGAACCCGCCACAGGTGGGCATCCTCGGCCTCCACAAGATCGCCGACCGCCCGATGGCCATCGGCGGCCAGGTGGTCGTCCGGCCCATGATGTATGTCGCTCTCAGCTACGACCACCGGATCGTGGACGGGCGAGAGGCGGTGCAGTTCCTCGTCAGGGTCAAGGACTTCATCGAAGACCCGGCCTGGCTCATGCTCGGGGGCTGACGCGCCGCATCAGACCCTGCGCCGGGCGCGTGGCGTCGGCTCTCTCAGAGCGCGGAAGACCACGAGGTGCCCTGCCCACGCCGCGAGGAGCATCACGGCCGGCAGCCAGACGTACGGCGTCGTCATCACCAGGGCGACAAAGAATCCGCGCAGGACGCTGCTGCCCTCGGGGGTGTCCACCACGACATCCTAAGACGAAGGCTTGCATCCGCCGGGTTCCCTGGAAGAGGATCATTGGATGCGTCAACGACTCATCGCCGCGCTTGCGGCCTTTGTCCTCGGGTCGGCGGTCGTCAGCGCCCAACTGCCTGCGCACATCAAACCCATCCCGGCACCGCCGGACGTCAAGGCGGCGCCGGCCGACGCGGAGAAGACCGGGTCGGGGCTCGCTTTCAGGGTCCTCGAACCGGGCACCGGGGAAGCGAAGCCGGGCGTCGAGGACTTCGTCACCGTGCACTACACGGGGTGGACGACGGACGGCAGGATGTTCGACAGCTCTTACGCGCGCAACGCGCCGAGCACCTTCCCCGTCAGCCGGGTCGTCAAGGGTTGGGGCGAGGGCGTCATGCTGATGGTGGTCGGCGAGAAGCGCCGGTTGTGGATTCCAGAGGAGCTGGCGTACGGCGGACAGGACGGACGGCCACGCGGGATGCTGGTCTTCGACGTGGAGCTTCTCGAGATTGTGCCGTCACCGACCGTGCCGCCGCCGGACGTGGCTGCGCCGCCTGCCGACGCTGGGCGTACGCCCTCCGGCCTCGCCTACAAGGTCCTGAAGCCGGGCACCGGCTCGGACCGGCCGGGGCGCGGCAGCCGCGTCACGGTGCACTACTCGGGTTGGACGACCGACGGCAAGCTGTTCGACAGCTCGTTGATGCGCGGCGCGCCGGCCTCGTTCGGGCTGGATCAGGTCATCACCGGGTGGACGGAAGGGCTGCAGTTGATGGTGGTCGGCGAGAAGACCCGGTTCTGGATTCCCGAGCGGCTCGCGTACAAGGGCGAGCCCGGATCGCCGCGCGGCATGCTCGTATTCGACGTCGAGCTGATCAGCTTCCGCTAGGCGACGACGCTCGGGGCTCCCTGGGCAACCCTGACGCCGATCAGCAGACGGTTCTTCGGCGTGATGTCCGCGGGAATCCGCTGCGTCCGCACGCGATAGCCCTGCTGCTCGAGGCGCACGACCCGCATCACGTCAATCGCGAGCGGCGCATCCAGCCACCCCGTCAACGCCCCGGCATCGCAGGTGTCCACGTCGTGACAGCACGGCAGCACCGCCACGCGCGCGCCGGCAGCCGCGGCCTGATCGAGAACCCTGTCGGTCAGCGCGCCGCAGGCGTGGCCGGACAGGACCACGTCGGTGGACTGCAAGGTGACGGCGCCCATGTCCGCGGCCTGGAAGGTGACGCGTCCGGCCAGCCGTGGCCAGCGGTGCACGAGGGCTTCGTGCAGCCTTGCGGCCGAGGGCGGGAGCGCCGTGTCCACGACGATGGCACCGGGCGACGAGTCGTCGAGGAGCAGCATCACCTGGGCGAGCAGGCCGTGGCCGGCGGCCAGGTCCACGACGCGCCCGCCCCGGATCAACCTGCGCACGCGGCGCGCCACCTCCCACGCCTCGTAAAGCTCCTTGCGGGGAAGGCAACCAGCACGGCAGACGGCGCGCGCGAGGCGATCGAACAATGTTTCGCTCGGGAACCGCCCGAGGTCGTACTCCGTCAGGCGATCTTTCGCGGACGTCGAGAACACGGCTCAGACTACCAGAGCCACCGAACCAGTGTCTGCGTGCCGGCCTGACGCGCGCTACGGGCTTCCCCGTCACCGCTGGAGGATGAGGGCTATCCCTTCCACTCACGACATGAGGGGAGCACCCCACCCGTGAGCTGCTACACTCCCGGGACGCCATCTGGTCCGCCGGCCGATGCATTCGCCCCGGAAAGGAGCCGCCCATGCCAGCGCTTCGCGTGCGCATCCTTCGAATCGTGATCGCCGGCCTTGCGGCCCTTGCCGTGTCGCCCATCGCCAGCGCCCAGGGTGTGCTCATCGAGCACCTTTCATGGGATGACGCGCGGGCACGGCTCACGGCGGAGACCGTGGTCGTCATCGCCGTGGGCGCCCAGGCCAAGGAGCACGGCAGGCATCTGCCGCTCAACAACGACTGGCTGATGGCCGAGTACCTTCGGAACCGCGTCGTCGCGGCCGCGGACGTCGTGGCCTACCCCACCGTCAACTACCACTTCTATCCGGCGTTCCGGCCCTTCCCAGGGTCCACGACCGTGGAGGCGACCACGGCTCGAGACATGGTGGCCGACATCGTGCGGAGCATCGCCGTGCATGGACCGCGCCGGTTCTACGTGCTGAACACCGGCGTCTCGACGATCGCGCCGCTCCGCGCCAGCCAGGCGCTGCTCCGGCTCGAGGGCATCGAGATGCGCTTCACCGACATCCTCGCCGTGGCGGGAGAAGTCGAGAAGCGGATCTCCACGCAACAGGAAGGCACGCACGCCGACGAGACCGAAACATCCGTGATGCTCTACATCGCGCCCGATGTGGTCAAGATGCCGAAGGCGCTGACGGACTACCGGCGCCTGCGCGATCAGTGGCCGCACCTCGAGAGCGACGGACCCGACGCCGCGACCGGCGTCTACGGAGATGCCACGCGCGCGACCCGCGCCAAAGGCGAGGCGATCGTCGAGGCGATGGTGGAGGGCATCCTCCGCGAGGTCGAGGCACTCCGCAGGGCCGTACCGCCCCGGCCGTAGCGGAGACCGGATGAGCGTGACGCCTCTCCTGCTGCTTCACGCCGGGGTGACCCTGTTCATGACCGGCCTGATCTGGTTCGTGCAGGTCGTTCACTACCCGATGTTCGATCGCGTGGGACGGGAGTCGTTTGCGGCCTACGAAATCGAACACGCGAGGCGCACCACCTGGGTCGTCGGACCGGTCATGCTGATGGAGGCCGTGACCGCTGCCCTGCTTGTGGTGCTCCAGCCGGAACGCATCCCCGTCTGGTGGGTGTGGGCGGGAGCCGGCCTGCTCGCCGTCGTCTGGATGTCAACGGCGTTCCTGCAGGTGCCGCAGCACCGCGTGCTCTCCACCGGGTTCAACCGCGACGCCCACCGGACGCTCGTCAAGACCAACTGGATTCGGACGATCGCCTGGTCGCTGCGCGCCGCGCTGGCACTCGCGATGATCGGCCGTGCGGGTCCCGGGTGACGGGACGAGAGCCTACTGCAACGCGCGCTGACGCAGGCGTGTCGCGTCGGCCGCTCGGCCCCATCGGTCGTACACGGCTGCCACGCGCTCCCGGGCGGCGGCCCGGGTCGGCTGACCGACCCGGTAGTCGGCGAGGAGCGATTCGAAGCCTTCGGTGAGCAGCCGCTCCGCCTCGGCCGCATCACCACGGGCGGCCACCACCTCACCGAGGGCCAACTTCGCCTGTGCCACTTCGAAGTGCCCATCGTCCACGGTCTTCCGCATCTGCGCGAGCGCCTCTCCAAGCCGGCGCTCCGCATCCTCCATCCGCCCCTGGTCCGCGTAGAGGTCGGCCAGGTGGCGGAGGGTTCGGGCGACGGCGAAGTCGTCGCCGCGACCGTGTCGAGGATATTGGTCGAGCCGGTGCAGCAGCCAGCGCTCGAGCTCCTCTCGGGTCCGGTGCTCCCGCATGAGCTGCACGAGCGTGCGCTCCAGCGTCCACGACAGGATGGCGTCGGGCAGCGCCAGCGCCTCGAGCACCACGGCAATGGCGGCTTCGGCGTCACCGCTCGCAAGGTGGGCCTGCGACAGCGTGCGTAGTTGCGCGTAGTCTCGACGCCCGGTGGCCGCGACGGCCCGCTCCGCGACGACACGGGCTGCACGGGGATTTCGCACCTCTGCAGGCAGCCCCTGCAGCAGGAACACGGCGAAGTCGTCCAGCAGCAGTGGATCGACATCGGGTCGAGCCGCCGCCTCCTCGAAAGCCCGTACGATCCGGAGACCGGCCTCTCGTGCTTCCGTGGCCCGACCGGCTTCGCTCAGGAGGCCCGCCACCGAACGCGCCGCCTCGATGGTCCTCCGATGGTGCTCGCCAAGGGACCGGCGCCGCCGGTCGTAGACGAGCCGGCCGATGCGCTCGGCCTCGACGAGATTGCCCTTGTAGCGATTCCAGATGCCGACGTTGCGGAGCGCCTGGAGGGTCTCCGGGTGGTCTTCTCCAAGCGAACGCAGGAGTATCTCGTAGGCGCGCGTGGCGGGAGCCTCGGCGTCGTCGGCCGCGTTACCGTGGAGCCGGGAGACCGCAACCGTCAGCCCTATGTACGCCCGCCCGGTGGCGGGATGCTCACGGCCGTAGACCTGCTCGCTCAGTGCGACAAGCTCACGTTGGGCCTCGATGGCCTCCCGGTAACGAAGCGCATTGGTCAACGCCGCTGCGCGCAGGCCAATGGCATCGATGGTCTGCGGATGAGCGTCCCCGTAGTGCCGGCGCGCCAGCGTGACGACCTCGTCTGCCACCGCCTGGGCCTCGAGCGCCTTGTACTGCGCATCGAGGACGCCGGCGAGGATCTTGCGGAGCTCGATGCCGAGCCGCCGGTCGTCTGGATAGGTGGCTGTCGCCAGCTCGACGGCCTGCCGGATCTCCCGCTCGGCGAGGGCGGACTCGCCAAGACGACGGTGCGTCAGCGCCAGGAGGCCCCGCGTCCGGAGCGTGTCGATGTGGGTCTCGCCGGCCGCCGCCGTCTGATCTGCCAGCAAGGCCTCAATCTCGTCGCGCACTTCAGCGTAGCGACCCTCTTCGACCGACAGCTCAGCGACGAAGGCTCGCGCCCGAAGCACGGCCAACCGGTCGCTGCCTGGTGTGGTGCTCAGGATCGTCAGCGCCTCCGTGGCGTGCGTGCCCGCTTCCGCGAACCGGCCGAGCGAAGCGTAGCTGCGCGCCAGAGTGAGCCGCACGTCCGCAGCCGTGCCTGGCTGCCCCAGAAAGGCCTGGCTGACACTGCGGGCCGCCCTGTCCAGCACCACGTCTACCGTGGGCACGACACCCTGCGTCCGTTCCGGCGTTGCCGCCGCCAGCAGGTCGTTCACCAGGAATTCGTTGATCGCGGATGCCCGCTCTTCGGCAGCCTGTGCGCGATCGCGCTCGGCCGCGATCAGCTGCGACTGGCGCGAGACCACGGCCAAGCCCACGGTCGTAGACAGGACGACAGCCGCGATGGCCGATACGGCCACGCGGTGGCGCCGAACGTACTTGCGCAGCACGTACGCCGTCGTGTCACGGCGCGCGGACACCGGCCGGTGCGCCAGATAGTTGTCGAGATCGCGGCGCAACGCCTCCACCGTGGCGTACCGCTCCCCGGGCTCCTTGCGCAATGCCTTGAGGACGACCGCATCGAGGTCGCCCTCCAGCCTCCGTCCGAACGCGGCTGCCCCCGCGACGCGGCTCGGGCGGTCTGGATCGGTGTCCAAGACGGCACTCCGCAGCCGATCCGGCGAATCGCCGGACTCACCATGCGCCAGCCTGCCCGTCAGCACGCGGTAGAGCAGCAGGCCAAGTTGGTACACGTCTGTGGCAGTCGTGACAGGCTCACCGCGAAACTGCTCGGGCGCGGCGTGCGCCGGCGTCAGTGCCCGGTGAACCGTCTCGGTCAGCCCGCCGTCCTCGTCGAGCGCGTCGATCCATTTCGCGATCCCGAAATCGAGCAACTTCACCTGTCCGAACGTGTCCACGAGCACGTTGGCGGGCTTCAGGTCGCGGTGGACGATGAACTGGCTGTGGGCGTACTCGACCGCGAGGCAGACCTGGCGGAACAAACGGATCCGATCGTCGATGTCCAGCCCCTTTGAGTCGCAGTGTGTGTCGAAGGCCAACCCTTCGATGTACTCCATCACCAGGTAGGGCGTGCCGGAGTCCGTCACCCCCGCGTCGTACAGCCGTGCAATATGGGGATGCCGCAACCGCGCCAGCGTGGCCCTCTCACGTGCGAAGCGGCGCCAGGCGACCGACGAAGGGGCGACAACGTCGAGCAGTTTGACGGCCAGGGCGGGACCGGTGCCTCCGTCTTCGTCCCTGTAGCCGAGCAGGACACGCCCCATGCCCCCGCGGCCCAGCTCGCGCTCGATGCGGAAGGGGCCCACCTGCTCGGGCGGGTCCTCATGGCCCGGAAGTTCTGCGACCACCCCCGTCGGATCGGCGGGCAGCCCCGCGGGCATCACATCGGCGGCGAGGAGTTGCTCGACAAGGCCGCGGAGCTCGGCGTCCTCCCCGCATCGTTCGAGCGCGAGTGTCCTCTGCTCGACGGCGTCGAGGTCGAGCACGTCGTCGAGGATCCGTTCGGCCTCCGGCCATCGGTCGAAGAAGGGGTCGCTCATCTGCGCACCACCTGTTCACGGGCACACCTGTCTCGCGTTAACGCAATCCGTGGTCGTCCGGTGTCACGGGCTCGAAGGCGGGCCCCCTGGCGCGTCGTCCGGCGGCTCCAGCCGTGGCTCGCGCAGCCACGCGCCGAGCAGCAGCCGGGCCTTCTTCCATTCCCGCTTGACCGTCCGCGATGTGACGCCCAGCACCTCCGCTGTCTCCTCCGTGGTAAGCCCCGCAAAGAAGCACAGTTCGACGACTCGCACCAGGCGCGGGCTCGTGGCGGCCAGCCGTTCGAGCGCCTGATCGATGGCCAGCACCTGTTCAAGGGGCATGGTGGGTGCGGCGCCGTGCTGGTCGTTCAGGGTCGTCGCGACCCAGTAACCGCCACGCTTCGTCGCCTGCCGGCGCCGTGCGTGGTCGACAACGATCTGGCGCATGGCGCGGGCCGCGGTGGCGAAGAAGTGCTGACGGTCCTGCCACTCGAGGGTCGCCGGCTGGGCCAGGCGCAGGTAGACCTCGTGGACGAGGGTGGTGACGTCAAGGGTGGGCGTCGAGGCGCCTCGCAGGCGCTGCCGCGCCAGCTGCTTCAACCGATCGTAGACAAGCAGGTACAGCGCGTCGGCGTCAGCCGGGTTTCCACTGCGGACCCGTACCAGCAACTGCGTCACGTCGCCGGGTGAAGCGCTCCCGGCAGCACCAGGTGAGCGGGTGTCATCCGACACGGCCTGCCTCCCCCCGAAGCGGCTTTGGCTTCGAACGCACGCGACGACGATCCAGCTCAGCCTTGACCCCGCACCCAGCTGCCGCTGGCGCCGTGTGCCCAATTGTCCCCGAGTTGGCCCCGCCTGCGTTAGCCCCTATGCAACTCGCTCCCTCTCCAAACCACGCGCTGGCATCGCACGTCCAGGCGCTTTCGGAGGGTCGCGACGATTGGGTGTATGCGTTGCGAACTACACCCACAGGTGAATGTGATGTCACGAAACACCCTGTCGATGCCAACGAGTTCCATCCTTTGCGCGATCGGGTTGCTGGGCGTCATCTCCGTATCGCCGGCCATCGCCCAGCCAGCTGCATCGTCCGCGTTCGGCGCACCGCAAACACCAACGGGAGTCCTGCCCAGGGGCATCGAGGTTGCGGACCTCGACGGCGACGGCCTGATGGACGTCGTTGTCGCGATGGAGCAGTCCGATTACCTGGACGTCAGCCTGGGCGACGGCGCAGGCCGGTTCACCCTCAGCGCCCGGCTGCTCGTCGCGGACGGTCCGCGGGCCCTGGCGATCGCGGACTTCAACGACGACGGGCTGCTGGATGTGGCCGTCGGTCACTGCAGGACCCCGAGCGTCTGGATCCTGCTCGGGGACGGCACCGGCGGGTTCACGCGGGACCCGGATCGCGCGGCGGTGGTCGGCGACTGCGTCCAGGCCATCGTCGCCGTGGATGTCACGAGCGATGGCGTGCCGGACGTCGTGGTGGCCAGCGCGTCGGGCGTGCGGATCCTGGCGAGCGATGGCGCCGGAGGGTTCCTCGCGGATCCCATGCCGGTGCTGACCGACGCACGATTCGGTCTGGCCGCCGGCGATCTGGATGGCGACGGCGACCTCGATGTCGTCGCCGCAGGCCCGGGCAACGTCCGTGTCCTTCTGAACTCGGGCATGGGATTGACGCCGTCGGGCGTGGTGGTCACGAGGACGGGCGTTGACGTCGCCCTCGGCGACATCGACGGTGACGGGTTGCTGGACGTCGCCACCGCGGAGGCCGAGAACTCGGTGACCGTCGCGCGGGGAAACGGCGTGGGCGGTTTCGGACGATCAGACAGCATCGCCCTCGGCGGACGGGGGGTCCGCGTGCAGATCGCCGACCTCGATGGCGACGGCCGGGCCGAGGTCCTGGCGATTGCACAGCCGACCGCGGCGGGGCCGGGCCAACTGTCCGTGATCGGCCTCGAGCGCCTGCGCGACCGGTTCGTCCTGACGACCCAGGAGGTCGGCCGCACGCCGCTTGGCCTTCGCGTGGCTCGCATCGATCGCGACCTGACGCCCGACGTCGTCATGACGAACGGCCTGGCGTGCCCCACCGCCGTGTGCGCCGGCCCGGGTGAGATCACCGTGCTGCTCAACCGCGGGCTGAACGGGCTCGGCGCCTACCGCACGTCTCCCGTTGGGCGGCCGGACCCGCGAGCCATGGCTTCGGGCGATCTCAACGGCGATGGCGTCCTCGATCTCGTCGTCGCGCACGGTAACGAGAACGTGGTCAGCGTGCTCGTCAACGACGGTCTCGGCAACTTCCGCAGCCTGACCATTGCCGACCTCTCGCTCCCGACGGCCGTTGCGATCGGCGATGTGGACGGCGATGGCCATGCGGACGTGTTGGTGGGAGACGTCTGGCGGGTGGTCCTCCTGCGAAATCGCGGGGACGGTTCGCTCGCCCCGCCGGAGTTCGTGGCCACGGCGAACCGGGTACGGCAACTGGCACTCGTGGACATGGATGGTGATGGCGATCTGGACGTCGTGTTGCTGAACTGGAATGAACTGAAGGTGCTCATCAACGCCGGGGACGGCACCTTCGCTGCCGGATCCGACGGCATTCTGGTGAGCGATGGCGCCGAGGTGCTCGCGACCGGCGATGTCAATGGCAACGGGTATCCCGACGTGCTTGTCTCCGCGGGCGGCGGTCTCTCTGCGGGGTCTATCGAAGCCAGGGTGGAGGTGTACAGCAACCTGGGCGGCAGCCTCGCCTGGTCCACCAGCCGTTCGACTCACGACCGCCTCCTGGCGCTGGCCAGTGCCGATCTCGACGGAGACGGGCGTGACGAGATCGTGGCCGCCACAGAGGGGTCGGTACGCATCATCTCGCTGGCGTCGGAGGCGCCCACGCACATCCTGCCGGCGAGCAGAACCATCACCAGCCTCGTGCTGGCTGACGTTGACCTCGACGGGATACTCGACATCATCGCGTCGGAGGGGCGGGACTCCCGGGCGCCGTCCGAGGGCGTCACGGTGTGGCGCGGTGACGGCGCTGGCGGGTTCGCCCCGGGCGAGGCGTATCTGGCGGGGTACGACTCGATGGCGGTGGCCGTCGGTCCGATGTCCCTCCGCGACCCGCGGCCGGGGCTCGCCGTGCTCGATGCGGGCCGTCTGAACGTGTGGACGCTGCTCCAGGGCTTCGGCGCGTTCGGAATCGACACCGACTTCGACCTTCTCCCGGATGCGCTCGAGGCCATCCTCGCGCTGGACCCGCTCGACATGGACTCGGACGATGACGGGCTTCCGGACGGGATCGACCCGGACACGCTCCGGGCAGCGGTCGCGACGATTCCTCAGTCCGCGCTGCGCAACCCCGGGCTGCGCCAGGCCCTCGACGCCGTGCTGCGCAGCCTGGAGCCACTCATCTGGCTTCGGAAGGCCGAGCCAGTGCAGCGCACGCTGGCGACACACTACTCGCGATACGACGGCTGCCTGACCGGCAAGCAGCCCGACCAGTCGGACTGGGTGACCGACTGTGACGCACAGGCCCTGCTGCAGACGGTCAACTCCACGCTCGCGTGGAACCTGGCACTGCACTTCAGCAACCCGCCGCCAACACTGGCACGGACCATCAATCCCCATGCGGCGCAAGGCGGAAGCCCACCGGAGCAACCATCGCCGCCGCGCGGCACGCCACCAAGGCCGGGACGGGATCGGGGTCGCGACGAGCTGCCTCCGCTGGCAGGCTGCGGTACGGCCATCGAACTGTTCGCCGTGCTGCCCACCCCAGCACGGGACCTCGCCGCTCTCCTCCCGTTGGGCTTCACGGCGCCACCGCGCTACACGCTGCCGATTCCGAAAGTCTACCCGGTGAGCCGGGTCGACCCATCCAAGGGAACTCCGGAACTGCTGCCGCTGCTGGTGGCGTCACCAGCCCACCTCCGGGCGGTGGCCATCGTCCGGACGACCGACCCGCAGACGGGCGCCGTCGAGTACGCGGTGCACCTCCGGCCATGTCTCGAAGTTCGCGTGAGCATCGAACACCTCCAGATGCTGTCGCCAGTCCTGGACCTAGCAGCCGCGGACATCGCAGATTCCGGCACGCCGCTTGGTGAGGGCGTGCTCGTCAAGGCCGTGGACGTGGCGCTCGCCGCGGGCGAGCTCGTGGGCGTTTCACAGCCCGGCGGCTACGGCATCGACCTGATCGACGAGCGTGCGGCGGACCTCCCGTTCGCCAACCCCGATCGCTACCGCGTGCCGGAGTCGACCCTGGCCGCGCTGAGCCCTGCCCAGCGGGAAGCCTGGGCGCTCGTGGCACCACAGCCCCTGAAGCAGTTCTGTGTCGTGGACTACTTCGCGCAGCCGGCTCGCGCGGAGCTCGAGGCGCTGTTCGGTCGAGCCGACGGAGGTGAGCGGCGTACGACGCCGCCTCTCTGCGGTGCGCACGAACAGGACGACCCCGGCACGGCACGCGGCAACTGGTTCCTTCCGGGCAGCAGCGCGCTGGTCGGCCAGGACGCGGGTGCGATCGCACTCGTCGGCGATGCCGTCTCGCCGGGACAGCCGATCTTCTCCGTTTCGCACGCCTTCGGGATCGATCTGCCGAGCAACACCTGGATCTGGCCGGCCGGCGAGTACCTGTTCACACCGTCGCTGGCGCCGGGACCGCGCATCAACGAGCCCTTCGAGGACGTCTGGCCGGGTGGCGTCCACTGCTACGACGGCCTGCGGAGGCGCAGCGGCGAGCCGGTCAGTGGTGTCGTCCTGGTGGAGGTGTTCGCCAGCCAGGGCGCGAACGTCGCCGATCGTCTCAGGATCGAACGCCAGCAGGCCGTCCCGAGCTGCGCCGCGGCGCAGGGGTGGGCGTTCACCGCCGGTGCATTGGTGTTCGAACGGTAGGCATCAGAAAGAGCAGCGCCGCCGCACGCACCGCACGCATCAGACGACGCCGCCCTGGCTGAGGAGTGAGACCGACGCACGCCATGACACCTCCATGCCCGCCCGCATCCCCGGGGAGGCCGCTCCGGCAGCGTCCACCTGCGATGCACCGCGCGAGACGGCGCCATTATGCCGCGCGCGCCTTCCCTGTGCACTGCCGCCGCTCTGTGATCAGTACGTCACCCGCACCCGGTACTTGAGGACCGCCGTGCCGCCCGCGGCGACCGGCACCTCGAAGCGCGACGCCCAGGCGGACGTCTTGGTCCACTCGTGCGACGATCGGACCATCCGCCACGTGCCGCCGATCGGCTCGTTGACCTCCACGGTCACCGCCGTGGCCTTGTGGTTGCGCAGCGTGATCTCGTACTCGAACTCGTAGACGTTGCCCGCCACCTTCTCGAAGTCGATCTGGTTGCGCTCGCACACCACATCGAATGCGTTCCCGATCTTCAGGTTGAGCGTCTCGTCCTTGGGGGTGTGCATGATGCGGTCTTCGCCGACGAACTGCACGCCGCCGGTCGAGTCCTCCTGATAGACCCGCACCACCCCCGCCGGCATCGGGACGCCCAGACCACCCTGCGCTTCGTTCTTGAACTGGTAGTACACCTGCACCAGATCCTTGATGGGGGCGCCCGGGTGCTGCTGGTTGTGGTAGTAGTGGCTCCGTCCCTCGACGACGTACCGCTTCACGACGGGGACCCCGGCGCTTTCGAGCAGGCTGACCTGTTTGGTCTGGTTGTTGTTGATGGTGGTCTTCCGGCCCATCGTGTACAGGTGGTAGTCGGAGAACGCTTCCTGCGTCATGGCCGCCTCGGCCGCCGCCGGCCGCGCGTGACCCACCGCGTCCCGCGCCATCATGTTCAATTGCTGCCGGACGCGGTTCAGGTCGCCGGCCACGAGCTGCAGCCTGGCGTTCCGGAACGCCGTGCCGCTGCCGTTGGTGACCGTGACCCAGCCGTTGAGGCCGGCCGCCTTGTCATCGCGGGCCACCGTCAGGACGTAGTCCGCACTCCACGACAGCTTGGCCGCCAGGTACGACGCTTCCACCCGGTGACGGGCGGCGCCGTCGTTCTGCACGGTCCAGATCAGCGTCGGGCGGGAGTAGAGGCTGTCGGGCAGTTCCGGGAAGCGGATGTGGTCGGCGCCCATGCCCGTGACGATCTCATCGCCAATCCGCCAGACGGGCGCGGCGTTGTAGCTGAGGAGCAGCGCCTTCACCTCTTCCTGGCGCGTGGACCCACCCTCCTGCCGGTTTCGCACGAGCGTGACCTCACGACCAACGTACTTTCGAAGGAGTTTGTCTGGTTCCAGCAGATCGTACTCGTAGTTCTGCTCGAGCACGCGGACACGCGCCGGTTCGGTCAGCGACCTGAAGTGCACGGTCGCCGGATTGACCGTGGCGGCGATGTCCATGAACTGCAGGTGTCCAACGCCCCCGGCGAGCTGCAACTGCCGAACGTCTCGCACGAGCGCGATGTCCGAGTTATAGACGGTGACGGACAGCTCGGTCTGATCGTCGAGCGTGGTGGTGACGATCTGGGTGTCTGCCACGGTGGCAGCCACGGGCTGTGCTTCGGGTCGCAGCAGAAGGGCGCCGGCGAGGATCGCGAATGTGGCCAGCCACGGACGTGCAGTCATGGGAACCGCTCCTGGAAACACCGGGCCGTCAGTGGCCCGTGTTTCCTTAGAACGGCGGGGTCCGGAATTCTTGCAGCGACGCTGTGGCGCCCTACTGGCGGCGCCAGGTCAGACCGCCATCGTCCGTGTGGAAGACGCCGCCATCGGCGGCGATCACGGTCGCCGACGCGGCCGTAGCGGCCTGCACGTCGACGAGGTCCACCGGCGCCGGAAAGGGCGCGCGGGCGAACAGGCGTCCGTCAGTCGTGACGTACACAAGTCCGCCGCGACCGGCCAGCCAGCACACCGACGTTGACGGCGACGATCCGGCGGTGATGACAGGCGTGCCCTCGAGTGCCACGGCATTCCACGTGGCCCCGCCATCGACCGTGTGGTCCACGCCGCCTCCCGGGCCGATGCGCCAGCGCACGTCGGGGTCGGGTGACGGGATCTCGCGGGCGGCGAACGCTTCTGCGCGCTGGGCGGCGAGGAGGGCGGGGGACGGCGCTGACGCGGCCGGCGTCTCTGATCGCGCCGCCGACCCGCGCAGCTTCTCGGCTGCGGCGGTCGATTCCGCGCCCACCGCATCTGCCGTTGTATCGCGGGCCGCAGCGTTTTCTGACGGCCTTGCCCTCTCGGCAGGCGGCGGGGCGGCAAGGGTAGAGGGCGGCAGCGGGGCCTCTGCTGTCCGCCCGGCCTCGGGCGCCTGCGCGACCTCGCTCACGGGCGCGGCAGGTGGCGACACGAACTGCTCGTCCGGCACCACGATCCAGAGCGTCGCCGCCGCAGCACCCACCGCCAGGGGCGCGAGCCACCAGCGCCAGAGCGATCTCGGCGCGTCGATGCTGCCGCCATGCTCGGGGAAGGTCCGGGCCATCGCGCCCACCAGGGCCTGGCACCGCGCGCAGTTCGAGACGTGCGCCTCGGCCAGCGCGACGGCCGCTGGATCCAGCCCGGCCTCCATCCAGGCGGCCACGGTCTCCGGGTCCAGGCAGGCCTCGGAAGCCTCCGCGCCTGTGTCATCGCGGAACGCCCGCTTCAGCGCCCGGTCGAGTGCACGGTCGCGGTCATGCTCCAGGTTCACGGGAAGCCCTCGCTTGTAGAACGATCGACGCCAGCATTCTTGCGATCGCCGGTCGGGCCCAGCCAGTCTCGGAGGTCAATCGGTCCCGCGTCGGCGGCCACCGTGGCGAAACACTCAGCGATCTCCCGATCGCCAAAGCCGTGCGTCGCACGGAGCGACGTCTCCACCGCGTCGCGCAGGTCGCGGCGCGTCCGCGCGAGTTGCCGCGAGACGGTGGCCTCGTGCTCGCCCGTGATCCGTCCGATGGCGGCAAGCGTCATCTCCTGGGCATAGTAGCAGCCGAGGCGCAGGCGATCGCGCGGGGCCAGGCTGGCAACGGCCCGGCCCAGCGCGTCCTGCAGCGCGGCGGCGAAACGGGGGCGATCGGGATCAGGCGCCGTCGTGCGTGCGGGCAGCGCGGCCGGCGACGCCTCGTCGGGAAGCGGCGCCTCGCGGCGACGGGAGCGGATGTGGTCCACGTAGCGCTGTGAGACGAGCGCGCGAAGCCAGGTCGCCAGACTGCTGCGTCCGTGAAAGTACCGAAAGAGCGAGGGCCGCGCTCCTCCGCCGTCCTTGAGGCCGAAGAGCTCGGCGTAGAGGGCGTCGGCCACGTCCCGCGCGCCGCCCCCAGGCGCGAGGGCGTCGGCACTCCGGTAGAGCGCGGGACGAAACTCGCGCACGAAGTGATCCCACGCGGCTTCGCGGCCGAGGGCGCACGCGCAGGCAAGCGCGATGTCGGCGAGGTGGAGCGACGCAAGGTAGCGCCCGAGTTCGGCTGCCGTGGGCGTACGTTCTCCGAAGGCCCTGGCGGCGCTGCGGTCCAGGGCTTCGGCGAAGTACGTCTGCGGCACATCCCACCGCGCCGCCCCTGCCTCCCGGAACAGCCGGCCCGCCGTGACCTCGTCCATGCTCCGCCGATCGTGTCGCCAAACCGCCGCCGTGTCGACTCACTTCTTGCGGACCCGCCCGCCGAGACGTGGAGTATCCTGCTGCTCAAACCGTCAACTCTGAACTTCGAACCCATGCTCCCCCTTCCCCGCTTCCCTCTCGCCACGCTTCCCACACCCCTGCACGACGCCGTCCGCCTCCGCGAGGCGCTCGGTGGCCCGGCGAAGTGCCCACGCATCCTGATCAAGCGCGACGACCTCACGGGCCTCGGGCTCGGCGGGAACAAGGCCCGCAAGCTCGAGTTCCTGGTCGCTGACGCGCTGGAACAGGGTGCCACGACACTGGTCACGACCGGCGCCACGCAGTCGAACCACGCCCGCATGACCGCGGCTGCGGCGTGCATGGCCGGACTGCGGTCGGTGCTCGTGCTCACGACGCGCGCCGCGGACCCGAAGCCGGAAGGCAACCTGCTGCTCGACCGGCTCTTCGGCGCCACCGTCCACTACGTCGAGGCCACCGACGCTATGCTGGCTGTTGGCGACGACGAAGCGGTGGTGGCACGCGTGGTCGGCGAGGAGCAGGCGGCGGGGCGGAAGGCCTACGTCATCCCGGTCGGCGGCTCGAGCGGCATCGGTACGCTCGGCTACGTCGCGGGTACGCAGGAACTGGCCGGGCAGCTCGAAGCCATCGGGGCACGGCCGTCGCGGGTGTACTACGCGAGCGGCTCGCGCGGGACCCAGGCCGGACTCACGCTCGGCGCGAGGCTCACCGGCGCCGGCTACTCGCTCTACGGCGTCGCGGTGAGCGCCGGCGAACCGGAGAAGGTCGAGCGCGCCCGGCGCATCGCAAACGAGGCGGCCGAGCGTCTGGGCGTTCCGGATCGCCTGACCACAGGCGACTTCTTTACCGACCAGGGCTTCATCGGCGAGGGCTACGGCATCCCGACCGAGGGTGCGCTCGATGCCATCGCGCTCCTCGCACGTACCGAAGCCATCCTCCTCGACGCCACCTACACGGGGAAAGCATTCGCCGCGCTCGTCAGGCACGTGCACGACGGCGTCCTCGCGGCATCCGACACGGTCGTCTTCCTCCACACCGGTGGCGCACCGGCCCTCTTCACCGAGGGCTTCGTGAACGCGTTCATGACGCGCCTCAGGCCCGACTGAGGAGGCCAGGCCGAGGCGAATACCATGCCGGACGTCGCGTCGCTTGATCCCACGCTTGCCGCCAGGTTCCGCGGGCTTCATCGCCTTGTGGGCAACACACCGCTGCTCGCGGTGGACGTTCGCTTCCGAGGGGCGCCCCGCACGATCTACGCGAAAGTCGAGTCGCTCAACCTCACGGGCAGCATCAAGGATCGGATGGCGCTCTTTGTCCTGGAGCAGGCCTACCTGCAGGGACACATCACACCAGGCGACGCCATCGCCGAAGCGACGAGCGGCAACACCGGCATCTCGTTCGCCGCGCTCGGGCGCGCGCTCGGCCATCCCGTGACGATCTTCATGCCCGACTGGATGAGCACCGAGCGTATCGCGCTCATCGCCAGCTTCGGCGCCTCGATCGTGCTCGTCAGCCGCGACGAGGGCGGGTTTCTCGGCAGCATTCGCCGCTCAGAGGAGATGGCTGCGGGCGATCCGCGCGTCTTCCTGCCGCGTCAGTTCTCGAACGCCGCCAACGTCCAGGCGCACGCGACGACGACGGGTCCGGAGATCTGGATGCAGCTTGCCGACGCGGGCGTACGGCCCGACGCCTTCGTCGCCGGTGTGGGCACCGGCGGCACGGTGATGGGCGTCGCGCTCGCACTCAAGGCCCACCGGCCCGGCGTCCGCGTTCATCCTGTCGAGCCGGCGGAATCGCCGACCCTGTCCACCGGCCACAAGGTGGGGCACCACCGCATCCAGGGCGTCTCGGACGAGTTCGTGCCACCCATCGTCCACCTCGACGAACTCGATCCGATCCTCGAAGTGCACGACGGCGACGCGATCCTGATGGCCCAGGCGCTCGCGCGGCACGGGCTTGCCGTGGGGATCTCCTCGGGCGCCAACTTCGTGGCCGCGCTCCAGGCGCAGGACGCGCTCGGCCCCGACGCCATCGTCGTCACCGTCTTCCCGGACAGCAACAAGAAGTATCTGAGTACGGACCTGCTGCGGCCGGAACCAACGCGCGACAGCTATCTCTCGCCCCATGTCGAGGTGCAGGGCTTCCGCGCGTTCCAGCGCGTGTGCGCGATGTGCGTGGACCGGCCCGCGGGTCCCGGTTCGTAGCTGTGCCCGGCAGCGGGCGACATGACCGATCGCCGCCCGCGTGTCCCGTGCGCCTACGGTTCGAGATCCGCGCGGTATCTGCCGATGAAGGTCATGACGTCGGAGGCCTCGACCATATCTCGCGCGCGAAACCGGATCGAATGCGAGTCCGTGCGCTCGAACATCGGCAGGTAGGCGAGCAGCTCGACCGGCTGGTAGTGCTTGAAGCTCACGTCCACGGTGACGGGACCGGCCACCCGGTAGGGCTCGATCGACGCACGGCGCGCCAGACCCGCCTTCACCTTGTCGGCAATCAGTGCATATGAGGCCTCGGGCGTGATCGTGATCGCCGAGTGGAAGCCGAGCGCGCGCTTCGTCTCCGCGCCTTCGATGCCGCCCACGACCCCTCGCACCTCCGCAATCGCGGCGTCATCACCAGAGATCATCACCACGGGCACGCCGAAGTGTCCGGCGATCGCCGCGCCCCAGGATCCTTCCGTCATGGTCACGCCGTTCAGCGCCACGCGCGTCAGCGTCGCGCTCGAGAAGGTGTGCGCCCGGACGCCCTCGGTGCTGTTCGTGGAGGCGTGGTAGCCGATCAGGATGGCCGCATCGAACGTGTCGTCGAGGCCGCCCTGCATGCCGAGGGGGCGGGGCCAGGAACGGACGATGCGGACGTCCGACGGGAACTGGTCGATGAGCAGGTTCTCGCCGTTGCCGTGGGCATCGGCCACCACGATCTCCGTCGCGCCGGCCTCCCGCGCAGCCGTCACGGCTGCCAGGGCCTCCCGGGTCATGAACTCCCGGAACCGGCCGTACTCGAACCCTGCAGGGCCGAGCTGACTGCCGGTCACGGCGCCGGCCACACCCTCCATGTCCACCGAAATGTGGACCTTGAGACGTGCCGGCTGCGCGCCGGCCATGGCGCCGGCGACCATCGCGGCGACCACCACCACGACCGCACCCGCGCGAACCCGAATCGACCTCGATGTGCTGCTCTCCACTCCCCACCCCCCACCACCACCCACGACCCACCACCCACGACC
>CAZNOC010000059.1:0-19452 GCA_964574545.1 uncultured Bifidobacteriaceae bacterium
TCTGGTCTTCCTTGCGGCCCGTCAGCTTCACCTTGTCGGCGTTCACGATGACCACGTGGTCGCCCGTGTCGATGAACGTGGTGTAGGACGGCTTGTGCTTGCCCTGGAGGAGCCGCGCGGCTTCGGTGGCGATCCGCCCGAGGACCCGGCCCTCGGCGTCAATTACATGCCACCGGCGCGTCACGCTCTTCGGCGTGGCGACGTACGTACGCATCGTAAGACTTCCCTTCACTACCTCCCGGTCCACTCCGGCCGGGGAACGGCAAACCCAAATGATACGACGACTTGTGGGGAACGTCAAGGTGACGCTCAGCCACCCGTGCCGACGCCCCGGGACGTGTCCGCGCCTACCGGCCGGCCGCGCGGGGTGGCGAGTGCGGCCCTGGCGACGGCACAGCTGGATCCCCGGGCGCAACCGAGGCTCCCATCCGGGAAACCGGCGTCTTCCCACTGAGGCCCTCGCCACCGATACCAGGCGTGCAACGGCACCCTGTTCCACCCGTCTCCCCGGCCGATAACCCTATGCGGGGGCGCAGGTCCCTGCGTTTTCCGGTTGCGCCTGCAAAGTTGTCTGTGACCGGATGACGGAAACCGTCGGACGATTTCGGAATTGTTATTCGCTGGGGAAATCCCGGTTGCAGTGGGACCCCTGAGATGCGAGGTTCTGCACACGATTTCGTCGTTTCGCGGCAGCCAGGGGGGCTGGCACCGGCTTTGCGCTTGGGCTCTCGGGGATCCCGGTTCGGCGACAGGGGATTCCGGCGCGTCAGGCCGTGGCTGGCGGCCCAGACCTCACGACCCGGCGGAACGGGCAGGAGACGATAGTGTTCTGGAGAGCGAAGAGCATCGTCGGGCTCGACATCGGGTCGAGTGCGATCAAGGCCATCGAACTCAAGCCGGCCGGGAAGGGCTATCGCGTGACGGCGATCGGCATCGAACCGCTGCCGCCCGACAGCATCGTCGATGGCGCGATCATCGACGGCGCCGCGGTGTCCGACGCGATTCGCCGCCTCCTGCAGCCGAAGACGTTCCGCTGCAAGGAAGTCGCGGCCTCGCTCTCGGGTAACTCGGTGATCGTCAAGAAGATCTCTCTGCCCATCATGACCGAGCAGGAGCTGTCCGAGTCCATCTACTGGGAGGCGGAGCAGTACATCCCGTTCGACATTCAGGACGTGAACCTCGACTACGAGATCCTCGACCCCGGCACGGGCCCTGAAGGGCAGGGGAGCATGGACGTGCTGCTCGTGGCCGCCAAGAAGGACAAAATCGGGGACTACACCGGCGTGATTGCCCAGGCCGGCAAGACGCCGGTCGTCGTCGATGTGGACGCATTCGCCCTGCAGAACGCGTACGAGGCCAACTACGGCATCGAGCCGGCCACCGTGGTGGCCCTCGTCAATGCCGGCGCAAGCGCGATCAACATCAACATCCTGAACGGGGCGCAGTCGGTGTTCACGCGCGACGTCTCCCTGGGCGGCAATGCGTTCACAGAGGCGCTGCAGAAGGAACTGGGCTTGCCCTTCGAGATGGCGGAGCAGTTGAAGCACGGCCATGACGTCGAGGGCGTGACCTACGAGGAAGCGCGCCCTGTGCTCCGTGCGATGGCCGACAACGTCCTCCTTGAAGTCGAGAAGACATTCGACTTCTACAAGGCGTCGGCGGCCACGGATCGCATCGACCGCATCGTGCTCAGCGGGGGCGCCTCCCGTGTGGAAGGATTCGCCGAGTTGCTGCAGGAGCGGTTCGACACCCCGGTCGAGCGGTTCGACCCGTTCCGGCAGGTGACCTTCGACGCCAGGAAGCTGGGTCGGGACGACGCGGGCGATCTCGCGGCCGTGTCGGCGGTGGCGCTTGGGCTCGCGCTGCGGCGCGTGAGGGACCGATGATTCACATCAACCTCCTGGTCCCCGAGCGTCGCACGGCCAAGGTCGCGGCGCCGCCCTTCCAGATCGGGCAGAAAGCGACGGTGGCCGGCACGCTGATCCTGCTGGTCACCTTGCTGTTGATCGGCTGGCGCTTCTGGACCGTGAACCAGCAGGAAGAGCAACTGGCGAACGATATCGTCGCGGCGCAACGCGAAGAGCAGCGCCTCGCCGAGATCATCAAGCAGGTCGAGGAGTTCGAGGTCCAGCGCGGCCAGTTGCAGGAACGCGTCACGCTCATCGAGGAGCTGCGCCGCGGACAGAACGCGCCCGTTCACATGCTCGATCAGATCAGCCGCGCCCTGCCCGACATGCTCTGGCTCACGCGCTTCCAGCAGCAGGGCTTCGAGATTACCGTCGAGGGACACTGCCTGTCGCTCACCGCGCTGTCGGATTTCGTGGCCAACCTCGAGCGCTCGGCGTACTTTCAGCGGCCTGTCGAGATCATGAACAGCGAGGTCATGGCGGCGCGCGGGACCGAACCCGAGCTGATTCGCTTCGTGGTGCGCGCCACATTCCAGATGGCCGGCGTGGATCAGCCCGCGCCAGCGCCGACTCGTCGCGGCGCCGCGGCGCCGAGGGGGCCCCGTGGCTGACCTGAATCTGAAGAAACTTCCGTGGTACGGGCAGCTCGCGGTGTTCGTGGTGCTGTCAGTGGCGGGCGCCGCCGCCTACTACTACTACTACGAGCAGCCTCGCCAGGAGGCGATGGCCGCCCGCGAGGCCGAGTTGACCGCCATCCGGGCGCGGATCACGGTGGGCCTGGCGACGGCGCGGCAGCTGCCGGAGTTCCGCGAACAGGTCGCCGAGTTGACCGACCGCCTCGAGGGGCTCAAGGCGATTCTGCCCGACGAGAAAGACGTCGCCGACCTGCTGCGCCGCATCCAGACGATGGCGGCGCAGTCCGACCTGACCATTCGAGGATTCCGGCCTCAGGCGATCAACACGCAGGCCCTGCACGCGGAGTGGCCGATCGGGCTCGAGCTCGAGGGCTCGTACCACAACCTCGGCCTGTTTCTCGATCGCGTGAGCAAGTTCCCCCGGATCATCAACGTCAGCGGGCTGGTGCTCGAGGGCCAGGATCCCCCCTCAGGCAATGTCACCTTGCGCGTCTCCTGTACCGCCACCACCTTTGTGCTGCTCGACACGCCAGCGGCCGCGCCCGCGGGCGGCAAGTCGCCCAAGAAGGCGCCTGCGAAGAAGACGCCGGCGAAGAAGTCGTGATGATGATGCCACTCCTGTTCGCCGTGTTCGCGGTGGTCGCTTCCGCGGCTATCGCCGAGGCGCAGCCGGCGGCCCAGCCGCCGGCCGCCGGGCAGCCGCAGGCGCCGCCGAATCCGGACGCCCCACCCACGCCGCCGCCGAACTTCACGTACAGCGCCGAGGGGCGACGTGACCCGTTCGTCAGCCTGGTCAATCGTGGCGTGACGGACGCACGGACGGCCGGCCAGCGTCCCGACGGCGTACCGGGCCTGGGCGTGCACGAGATGGTGGTCCGCGGCATTCTCAAGACGCCGGAAGGATTCATTGCCATGGTGCAGGCGCCGAACGGGCGCACCTATACCGTGCGCCCGGGCGATCAGCTGTTCGATGGCCGCGTGCGGACGATCACGGCCGATGCTCTCATCATCGTGCAGGAAGTCAACGATCCGCTGTCGCTCGAGAAGCAGCGCGAAGTGCGCAAGCCGTTGCGCGGTGGCGCAGAGGGGTAGTGATGCAGCGTCTGGTCGCTCAACTGATGTCGGCAACCCTTGTCGTGGTCGCCCTCGCCGTGACGCTCACGGCCCATGGATCCGCGCCTGCCGGGGCCGAGAGGGAGTTGCCGTCGTTGCGCGCCGTGTCGGCGCGGGCCGACGCGGCGACAAGCACGGTCCTCATCGAGTCCACCGAGCCCGTCTCCTACGTGACGAGCCGGCCCGATCCGTTGACCCTCCTTGTGGACCTGCGCGACGTCACGGTGGACAGCGCGGCGGCCGGCCCGGTGGCCGGTGCCGCGGCGCCGGTGACCGGAATCCATGTCGAACCCGCGACTGCCCCAGACGGCACCGCGCTCGCCCGCGTACGGGTGAATCTGCTGCCGGACGCACGGCACACCGTGCGTGCATCCCGCAACCTGATCGTCGTGGAGGTGGAGCGACCCGCCGCCGCCCCGCCCTCTGCGGTGACTGCCCCCGCCCCGGCACCTGAAGCGTCGGGTTCCACGACCGAATCACGCGTCGCGAACGCGACGGAGCTGCGCCACGTGCGTACTGTCCGGCACGAGGGGCGCCTCGCCGTGTCGCTCGTCGGCAACGGACGGCTCGTGGCGTCCACGGTCGAGGTCGCCCGGGATCTTCCGCCGCGTGTCCTGCTGGACTTCGAGGGTGTCAGTGGCGCGAACGTCCCGGCCGTGACGGCCGTCAACGAGGGCGGTGTGGCCCGCGTCCGTGTCGGACTGAACAGCCGCACCCCTCTCGTGACGCGCGTCGTTGTGGATCTCGTGGCGGCCATGCCGTACCGTCTTGACACGGCGGGGCAGGACGGCGAGGAGCTCCTCGTGCTGTTCGGTGTTCCTGGATCCGGTTCCGAGCCTTCCGCGTCCGAGCCCGCGTCAGTGGACGAGGTCGAGGCCACGGCCACGGCGCCGGCGGCCGTACCGACGCCGATCACACTGCCCGCAACACCCGCGGTCGAGGTGGTCTACGAACGCGCCCCCGCGCCGCCCGCCATCGTCGCCCCGATTGCAGCGCTCCAGGATCAGGCCTCTCCGACGGCCACCCAGCCGCCCCGCTTCACGGGGCACCCGATCACGCTCGACTTTCAGGGCGCAGACCTGCGCGCCGTACTCAGGACCTTCGCCGAGATCAGCGGCCTGAACGTCGTGATCGACCCCACCATCGCAGGGCAGGTGGACGTCTCGCTCCGCGACGTGCCGTGGGACCAGGCGCTCGACATCATCCTGAAGGCGAACAAGTTGGGGTACGCCGTCGATGGCACCGTGGTGCGCATCGCTCCCTTGACCGTCCTGGCGGATGAAGAGGCGCAACGACGGAAGCTTTCCGACGAGCAGGCCCTGTCCGGAGAGCTGGAAGTGCTGACGCGCCCCCTCAGCTACGCCAGAGCGTCGGAGATGACGACCATCCTGACGCAGAGTGCCCTGTCGCCTCGAGGGCAGGTCCAGGTGGATGCGCGCACCAACACGCTCATCGTCCGCGACCTGCCGGAGCGCCTGACGGCCGCGGCCGAGTTGATCACGACGCTCGATCGCCCGCAACCGCAGGTGGAGATCGAGGCGCGAATCGTGCAGACGTCCCGAGACTTCGCGCGGGCGCTCGGCATCCAGTGGGGCGGCTCGGCCACTGCCAGCTCCCAGTACGGCAACACGCTGCCGCTGGCCTTTCCGAACAGCGCTGTCGTCGAGGGTGGCGTCGATCTGGGAACCACCACACAGAACACCGGAATCGGCCTCAGCCTCGGCTCCGTGAACGGGGCACTCAGTCTGGACGTCGCGCTGTCGGCGCTCGAGGCGGCGGGCAACGGCCGGATCCTCTCGACGCCGCGTGTGTCCACGCAGAACAACGTCCAGGCCGAGATCACCCAGGGCACGCAGATTCCGATTCAGACGGTCGCGAACAACACCGTCACGGTGACGTTCAGGGACGCGGCACTGACGTTGCGCGTCACGCCGCAAATTACCGTCGCCAACACCGTGATCATGCGCATCGAACTCGAGAATGCCACTGCGGACTTCGGCCGCTCCGTCAACGGCATTCCCCCCATCGACACACAGCGCGCTCTGACGAGCGTGCTGGTGGCCGACGGCGAGACCACCGTGATCGGCGGCATCTACGTGAGCTCGGAGACGTTCAACCAGGGCCGGACGCCCTTCCTGAGCCGCGTGCCGCTGCTCGGCTGGTTGTTCAGGAATCAGGATGTGCGAGAGCAGAGCAGCGAGCTGCTCATCTTCATCACGCCCCGGATCACGCGTTAGAGCAGGAGTACAGATCGTGACACGCGCAATCATTGGCAAACTGGTCACCATCGTCGCGGTCAGTGGCGCTCTGACGGCGACATCGGCCTGCGGGGAGTTGGCGCGCACCGGCCGGTCGCCAGGGTTCCTGATCATCGACCGGCTGACCGCGACGTCGGGGTCGACGAACGAGACCGGGGACAGCCTGAGCTCGGACGTCGAGACGCTCGTCGACCAGGACGTCGAGGGTGTGACCGTGCGAGTGCCGACGATCTTTTCGGACATGGGCGGCGCCACGCTGAGGCTGGGTCTCAAGAACCCGGGGGGGCTCGACAGTCCGACCTCGCCTTCGCCGCTCACACAGATCACCATCACCCGCTACCGTGTGTCCTTCACGCGGGCTGACGGACGCAATACGCCCGGCGTGGATGTGCCGTTCGGGTTTGACGGCGGGCTCACGGCGACCGTGTCTGGCACGACCGAGGTGTCCTTCCCTCTTGTGACCCACGCGATGAAGCTGGAGCAGCCGTTGCGCGGTCTCAGGGGTTCCGGAGGGCAGTTCTTCATTCATACGCTCGCTGAGATCACGTTCTATGGGCGCGACCAGGCTGGCAACGAGGTGTCGGCCAGCGGTCTGATGAGCGTGAACTTCGGCGACTTCGCGGATCCGGACTAATGGGGTGGCGTTTGCGGCGGGAGTATGTCATGGGTCGAACTCTTCGTACCGTGTCGGCGGTGGCGGTCCTGGCACTGACCGGGGCGGCCGGCTGCACGATTCAGGACACGACGGCGCCCGGGCTCACGGGCCCATCGGGGCTGTCGGTGTCGCTGTCGCTGCAGGCCGACAAGCCGATCCTCGAGCGCGGGGGCTTCACGACCGTGCGCATCAGGGCGGTCAACCACCAGAATCAGCCGATGGCGATGACCCTGCGGGCGGAGCTGTTCGCGCAGGGGGCGCTCTTCGACTACGGACGGCTGTCCACGCGAGATGTGACGACGAGCAGCGACGGCACGGCCGCGATCACGTACTTCGCCCCCCAACCGATTACGCCGCCGAGTGACTCGGGCGACGACGTTGTCACGATCAGGGTGACGCCGATCTCCGGCGGTGACAGCCGCGGCCTGCTCGCTCGCCAGCTCGACATCCGCCTGGTGCCGCAGGGCGTGATCATTCCGAACTTCCCGATCGTGCCGCAGTTCGCCTTCACGCCCACGGCGCCGCAGGCGTTCGACCCCGTCGTATTCAATGCGTCGGCGAGCACCAGAAACGGGACGCCTTGCCTCGACCAGTGTGGCTACACCTGGACATTCGGCGATGGCACGTCGGCCAACGGACGCGTCGTGGACAAGGTCTACCAGAGCGCCGGGCAGTATCTCGTCTACCTGCGCGTCAGCGATGCGTTTGGCGTCCAGGTGGACTCGGCGCCGCAGATCATCAATGTCGGGGCGAGCACGGCCATCACGGGCGTGCTCACCGTGTCGCCCACACCCGTTCGTGTCGGCGTGTCCAGCCAGATCAGCGCTCTGGGCCTGAGCGGCCCGTCGCCCATCGTCGAGTACCGATTCTCGTTCGGCGATGCCTCGCCGGACCAGGTCGGAGTTTCCGCCACGGCCACGCACACGTACGGGGCCGTCGGCACCTACACCGTGCGCGTGACCGTCCGCGATGCCGTGGGACGGACGGCGACCTTCACGTTGGCTGTAGCCGTCACGGCACCCGCACCGTAGCGCACGACAGGGAACCTGTGCCACTTGACAACCCACGCATCGAGGAGCTTCGCCGCCGGGTCCAGGCCGACCCGGCGTCGATCGCCTTTGCGCAGCTCGCGGAGGAATACCGTCGCGCCGGGAGTTATGACGAGGCGGTCAAGGCGTGCCGTCTGGGGCTCACCCGGCATCCGGGCTATCTGTCCGCGCGGGTCACGCTCGGGCGTGCGCTCGTCGAACTCGAGTCACTGGACGAGGCCCAGCAGGAGCTCGAGTTCGTCCTGCGGGCGGCGCCGGAAAACCTCGCCGCCATTCGCGGCATGGCCGAGATCCACCATCGGCGTGGGCACATGGCCGATGCGCTCGAGTACTACCAGCGCGCGCTGGAGTTCGCGCGTCACGATCCCGAACTCGAGGAGACCGTTGGACAGATCGCGCGTGAACTGGGTGGCGGCCAGGTCGCGGAGCCAGGAGGGCTGTCGTTCGAAGAGGCCCGTTCCGAGCTGATCTCTGCGATCGAGGGCGTGCCGGCGCCCTCAGTGTCCGAGTCGAAAGTCGTCGCCCCCGACGCGGCGCCCATGCCGGCGGTGTCGAGCTACACCGCGGCATCGGACAGCGCGGTCTACACCTCGGGTTCTGCGGTGGAGTCCCTTGCAGGTACGGCGAGCGACGCCCTCACCGATCCCGCAGGTGGGACCACGCAGTCGTTCGTCGAGCCTTCCGTCGAGGAGCTGCTGGGCGAGCTGGCGCCGGCGACCGGCACGACGAACGCACCGTTCGATTTCGACGCGCTCCTTGGCGCACTCGGCGAAGAGCCAGACCGCCCCGCGCCGTCTGCTGTCGAAGCTCTCCTCGCCGCGCCCGCGGGCGGCATGGACGACGGGGTGAATCGACCGGATCCAGTCATGGCAGACGCCGCGCTGGCCGCCGCGCTGGCTGAAGCCGAGTCCCAACTCGAGTCGGGGACGGCTGACGACCCGCTGGCAGATCTCGAGGCCTCGCTGCGCTCGCACGTTCCGTCGACACCCGACGCCGTGCCGGAAGAGGAGGCGCTCTCGCCCGTCCAGAAGGCCATCGTGGACGACCTGGAGCGCTGGCTGGACGAACTGGTGGTCGAGCGCGACAGCCCGCCCGAGCGCAGCTGACATGTCCGGCCCCGGCGCCGAGCTCTTCCTGGCCCGGCAGGCCGGTCTCCGCGCGTCCTTGGCGGCCGCGGACCTGGATGGCCTCGTGGTGTCCAGTCTCCCCAACATCACCTACCTCACGGGCCTTGTGGCATCCTCCGCGTCGGCCCTCATCACCCAGCAGCACTGCTGGCTCATCTCCGACGGGCGATACGCTCAGGCGCTGCGCGATCGCGCCGCCGCGCTTCCGGGCCTGACGAGCCGTGAGGTCGGGGGACAGGGCACCGCGGACGCCGTGCTCGCCGGGCTGCTCGCCGACGGCGGCGTCAGACGTCTTGGGTTCGAAGGCGCTCACGTCAGCGTGAGGCAGTTCCGATCGCTCGAGACCACCGCAGGTCCTGCCCTCGAGTGGATCGAGACATATCAAATGGTCGAGCTTCTGCGTGCCGTCAAGGATCCATGGGAGATCGCGACCCTGAGGGAGGCGGGCGCGAGACTTTCGGATGCGGCTAAGTGTATACTCTCAAATAGGTTAGCTGGCCTCAGCGAACGGAAGGTGGCGGCCAGGATCGAATATGAGCTCGAGCAGGTGGGTTTCAGCAGGCCGGCCTTTGATACCATCGTCGCCTCCGGCCCGAATGCGGCATTGCCGCACCATCGTGCCGGAACGCGGAAGTTGGCCGACGGCGATATAGTTGTGCTCGACTTCGGAGGCGTGTGGCAGGGGTACGCGGTGGACCTGTCCCGCACGTGTGTGATGGGGCGGCCGTCGCCGCGGCAGGCGGAGTGGATTGAGGCGGTAGCGGCGGCGCAGGACGCGGCCATCGCGGCCGTCGCGCCCGGGACCGCTCCTGAGAAGGTGGACGGCGCGGCCCGTGCGAGCCTGCGGACCGCGGGCCTCGACGAGTACTTCACGCACGGCACGGGGCACGGCCTCGGGCTCGAGGTGCACGAGTTGCCTCGCGTCGGACCGAAGCGGCTGGGCATCTCGGAGCCGGCGCTCTTGGCTGGCATGGTGTTGACCGTCGAGCCCGGCGTGTACCTGCCGGGCGAAGGCGGCGCGCGGATTGAGGATGACGTGCTGGTGACGCCGGACGGCAGGGAACTGCTGACCGAAGTGCCCCGCATGGTGTGAGGGACATGACGTTAGACGACATCAAGCACCTGATCGAGCTGATTCGAGAGCACGATCTCAGCGAGTTCGAGTTGGAGCAGGAGGGCTTCAGGCTCCGCGTCCGCAAGGGCGGGGAGTCGGTGACCGTGCACGCGGCGCCTCCACCGTCAGCGGCCGCGCCTGCGGCCGTCGCGCCATCCCCACAGGCGCCTGCCGCGGTTCCCGCCCCCGCGGGCACGGCAGTCCCGATGGACGAGGACGGGACGGAGCTGGCGATTGTGAAGTCGCCCATCGTGGGCACGTTCTACCGGGCGTCGGAGCCCGCCGCGCCGCCATTCGTGGAGGTCGGGGCGACCGTCCGTCAGGGCCAGGTCCTGTGCATCATCGAAGCGATGAAGCTCATGAACGAGATTGACTCCGAGTACGATGGCGAGGTCGCGAGCATCTACGTGGAGAACGGGCAGGCGGTGCAGTACGGGGAACGGCTGTTCGCCATTCGCCTGAAGCGGTAACAGCCCCGTCCGGGGCTCACCTGGCTTATGTTCAAGAAGATTCTCGTCGCCAACCGTGGTGAGATCGCACTGCGCGTGATCTTCGCGTGCCGCGAACTCGGCATCAAGACCGTGGCCGTCTATTCCGAGGCGGACGAAAACTCCCTGCACGTCCGGTTCGCGGATGAGGACGTCTGCATTGGGCCCGCCCGCAGCGCCGAGAGCTACCTGAGCGTGCCGGCCATCATCAGCGCCGCCGAGATCACCGGCGCCGACGCCATCCATCCGGGCTACGGGTTCCTGTCCGAGAGCGCCTACCTCGCCGAGGTGTGTGAGGCGTGTCATATCCGCTTCATCGGGCCCGACCCGAGCGTCATCCGCCTGCTCGGAGACAAGGCCAAGGCGCGGCGCGCGATGAAGAAGGCCGGCGTGCCGATGCTGCCCGGGAGCGAAGGGCCGATCGAAAGCGACGAGAAAGCCGCAAAGGTGGCGCGGGACGTCGGCTACCCGGTGATCATCAAGGCCGTGGCGGGTGGCGGCGGGCGAGGCATGCGGATCGTGAAGGACCCGGGCGAGCTGCCCCATGCCTTCAAGACGGCCCAACGCGAGGCGGAGGCGGCGTTCGGCGTGGGCGACGTCTACGTGGAGAAGTACCTCGAATCGCCCAGGCACATCGAATTCCAGATACTCGGCGATCACCATGGCAACGTCGTCCATCTGGGCGAGCGCGAGTGCTCCATTCAGCGCCGCCATCAGAAGCTGCTCGAGGAGTCGCCGTCACCCGTGGTGTCGGAGAAGGTGCGGCGCCGGATGGGCAGCCTCGTGGTGGATGCGGCTCGTGCCGTCCAGTACACCAATGCCGGGACGTTCGAGTTCCTCATGGACGGCGAGGGGAAGTTCTACTTCATGGAAGTGAACACCCGCATTCAGGTCGAGCACCCCGTCACCGAGTTCGTGACGGGCCTCGACATCGTCAAGGAGCAGATCCGGATTGCGGCTGGCGGGCGCCTCTCGTTCAAGCAGAGCGAAGTGACGTTTACAGGCCACGCGATCGAGTGCCGCGTGAACGCGGAAGACCCCGAGACGTTCGTGCCCTCGCCGGGGTTGATCCACGCGTTCAGCGTGCCGGGCGGCCCGGGCGTGCGCGTGGACACGGCCGCGCACTCGGACTGCACCATTTCTCCCTACTACGACTCGATGATTGCCAAGGTGATCGTGCACGGGCGCGACCGGCAGGAAGCCATCGCCCGGATGCGGCGGACGCTCGAGATGAGCGTTGTGGAGGGCATCAAGACGAGCATTCCCCTCCACCTGAAGATCCTGAACGACCCCGACTTCATCGCCGGCCGGATGAGCACGCACTTCATGGAGCGCTTCATGCCCGCCCCGAAGAAATCCTCCCTCGCCGAGACGGCCTAGCGACACCGGGGAACACCGTGGTCGTGCCGCGCTTGTACGCCATCGTGGACACGGAGGCGTGCGCCAGGGCTGGGCGCGCCCCCGCGGATGTCTCCCGGGCGTTCCTGGATGCCGGCGTGCGGCTCCTGCAGCTTCGTGCCAAGGGTATCGAGAGCGGCGTGTTCGTGGACCTGGCGCGACGGATTCAGGCAGACGTGGCGGCGGCCGGGGCACGCCTCGTGATCAACGACCGCGCCGACGTGGCGGCGATCGCGGGCGCCGCAGGCGTGCATGTGGGGCAGGACGACCTCTCGGCGGCTGACGCCCGGAAGATCGTCGGAGCCGAGGCCATCGTGGGCGTCTCCACGCACACCCCGTCTCAGATTCACGCCGCGCTCGACGCTCCCTTGTCGTATATCGCCGTAGGGCCCGTCTACGGCACGCAGACGAAGGAGACGGGCTACGAGGCCGTCGGCCTTGCCCTGGTCGCCTACGCGGCGGAAGCCGCATCGGCGCGTGCGCTGCCCGTCATCGCCATCGGCGGGATCACGCTCGAGCGCGCGCCGGCGGTGATTGCAGCCGGCGCGGCGTCGGTGGCGGTGATTGGGGGCCTGCTCGACGGCGACCCCGGCACGCGGGCGCTGGCCTATCTCGCCGCGCTGGCCTGACGGATCGCGCCGAGCGGTGATCACGCACAAACACGAAAGACACGAAGGCCACGAAGACCCACGAAGCCATCCTCCTCAAGTACGGCGAGCCGAATGTCCGGGCTCACACGCCTCTGAAAACAATGACTCTTCGTGCCTCCTTCGTCTCTTCGTGATCTCCGTGTTTGTGCGTCGTTTGTCAGCCCTTGTACGGTGCGCCCGTGGAGGGATGCGTCACCGAGTACTCGCGGCCACCGTTGTCGAAGTAGTCCGTCGTGATCTTCTTGATCGTGCCCATCAGGAAGAAGATCCCAACGAGGTTCGGGAACGCCATGAAGCCGTTCAGCAGCGTGCCGATGGCCCAGACGAGCTGCACTTCGACCACGGCGCCGACCATGATCAACGCGGTGAAGATCAGACGGTAGGGCTTGACCACGCTTGAGCCGAACATGAACTCGACGCACTTTTCGCCGTAGTAGCACCAGCCAATCAGCGTCGAGAACCCGAAGAGGAACGAGCAGACGGCCACAAGGACGCGGGCGCCGGGGATGACCGTACCGAGGGCGGCCGCGGTCAGGTCGCCGCTGGCGTTGGTGTAGAGCGGATCGGTCCAGAGGCCGGACTCGAGGATGACGAACGCCGTCACCGTGCACACGACGATCGTGTCGATGAACACCTCGAAGATGCCGACAACGCCCTGTTCGGCGGGGTGCTTGACGTTGGCGATGCCGTGGGCGATCGGCGCGCTGCCGAGGCCGGCCTCGTTCGAGAGCACACCACGGCTGACGCCGGCCGCCAGCGCCTGCGCGACCGATGCGCCCGCGAAGCCGCCAATCGCCGCCGTGGGCGTGAACGACTCACTCACGATGAGGAGCAGGGCCGCGGGCAGGGCCGTGATGTTCAGGATCAGGAACGTGAACCCGGCGCCGAGGTACAGGACGATCATGGACGGCACGAGCTTCTCGGCCACGTGCGCGATGCGCTGGATGCCGCCGAGCAGCACGGCGCCGACGGCGACGGTGATCAGGATACCGGGCACCCACAACGGAAGCTCGACGCCGGTCATGTAGCGGCCAGCCTCGACGAACGTGCGTGCCACCGTGTTCGACTGCGCCATGTTGCCCGTCCCGAGGAGCGCCGCGGCGGCGCCGAAGAACGCGAACATCAGCGCGAGCGTCTTGCCGAGGGCGGCGTTCGGGATGCCGCGCGTGATGTAGTACATCGGCCCGCTCGCCAGCTCGCCGCTCTCGCGCGTGACCCGGTAGTGGACGCCCAGGACGGCCTCGGCGTACTTCGTCGCCATGCCGACAGTGGCGCAGACCCACATCCAGAACACCGCGCCGGGACCACCGATGAGGATGGCCGTCGCGACGCCACCGATGTTGCCGTTCCCCACGGTCGAGGCGAGAGCCGTGGTCAGCGCCTGGAACGGCGTGATCGTCTTGGAGCCAGCCTCAGACTTCTGCCGCATGCCCGCTATCACCATTCGCACGGCGAATGGGAACTTCCGGACCTGCACGAAGCCGGTGACGATCGTGATGAGACCACCCACGATGACCAGGACGAGCGGCATGGCGAACGGCTGCCACACCAGGCCGTCGAGCATCGTGATTCTGGAGGTGAGTTCGTCGAGCGTCATCGGGTCTCCTAGGGACAGAGGGAACAATCGGTGGCGGCCACGACCTCACCCCAGGAGGTCGCGCACCGTGAAGAAGATGATGATGGCGATGGCCGCCGGACAGACGAAGCGGATGAGGACGGACCAGAGCGTGGCGCCGGGCATCCCGCCGCCGATCTCGAGCTCCTTGAGGGCCTCGTCGGCGCGCCACACCCAGCCGACGAACACGGACAGCGCCAGGCCGCCGATGGGCAGCGCGAAGTTGTTCCAGATGGTGGCCATCAGGTCGAGAAACGCCATCCCGACGCCCGGCAGGTTGCTGAAGAAGGCCGACGCCCCGTTGCCGAGCGCCGAGGGGATCGACAGCAGGAAGGTGATCCCGGCCAGGGTCAACACCGCCTGCTGGCGCGTCCAGCCGCGGGAGTCGATCAGATAGGACGTCGGCACCTCGAGCAGTGAGATCGTCGAGGTGATGGCCGCCATCGTCAGCATGATGAAGAAGGCGGCGCCGAACAGCTCGCCGCCGGGCATCGTGGCAAAGAGGCGCGGGAGCACCGCGAAGATGAGGCCCGGACCCGAGGTCGACGGGTCGAATCCCGGGATGGTGAACCCGGCGGGGAAGATGATGAAGCCGGCCATCAGCGCGACCGACGTGTCGAGGACGACGACCCAGGCCGCGGCGCGCGCGATGTTCTCCTTCGGGTTCAGGTAGCTGCCGTAGGTGATCATGGCGCCCATGCCGAGGCTCAGCGAGAAGAACGCCTGGCCGAGCGCGGCGTTGATGACCGACATGTCGAAGACCTTGCTGAAGTCGGGCTTCAGGTAGTACGCGAGGCCCGCCTCCGCGCCCGGGAGGGTCAGTGCCCGGGCCATCAGGACCACGAGCAGCAGGAGCAGCGCCGGCATCAACGCCTTGGTGATGCGTTCGATGCCGTCGCGCACCCCCCCGATGATGATCCCGGCCGTCGTGGCCAGCACCACGAACGTCAGCCCGATGGTGAGCGGCGCGTTGGCGACGAAGCCGCCGAAGAACTGGCCGATGGCCTCGGGGCTGCCCGCCACGGCTCCCGTCAGCGTGAAGTAGATGTAGGCGATCGTCCAGCCGGCGATGACCGAGTAGAAGGACAGGATGCCGACCCCGGCGCAGATGCCGAGCACACCCACCAGCTTCCAGTTGCCGGGCCGGATGGCCTCGAGCGACCCGGCCGGATCCTTGCGGCCCCGCCGCCCGACGGCAAGCTCGGCGATGAGGATGGGGGCACAGACGAGGAAGACGCACACGAGGTAGACGAGGACGAACGCCGCGCCGCCGCCCCGTCCGACCTGGGTGGGGAAGCCCCAGATGTTGCCGAGTCCCACGGCGGACCCGGCCGCGGCCAGGATGAAGCCCATCCGCGATCCCCACATGCCTCGTCCCGGTACGGCCATCCAGCGTCCTCCCTGAACTCCAACGTGTGCCACCGAAGATGCTTCGGCCGCCGCGCGATGATACCTGCACCGTGGCTCCGGCTCAAGCGAAGAGAGGCCGGCGAGCGGGTGCGTGGAGGCGCGGGTGGTATTATTTGGCCGATTTCGGACAGCGTGACGGAGGGAAGGATGGCGGCACGACGGCTGGACGGCGCGGCGGTGGCGGCGCGTATTCGGGAGGAACTGGCGCCACGTGCAGCGGCGTTCACGGCCCGGCATGGACGACCCCCCGGCCTGGGCGTCGTGCTTGCGGGGAACAGCCCCGCCTCTGAGATCTACGTCCGGAACAAGCTCAAGACGGCAGCCGAAGCCGGATGCAAGGCCGAACTCGTCCGCCTGGCCGACACCGCCACGCTCGAGGAGGCGCTGACAGCCGTTCGGGCGCTCAACGCCGACGACACCATCGACGGCATCCTGGTGCAGTCGCCGCTCCCTGCCGGGATGGGGAAGGACGCGGAGCGGACGGTGTTCGGGGCGGTCGATCCCGCAAAGGACGTGGACGGGTTCCACGCCATCAACGTCGGCCTGCTCGTCCAGAAGCGGGCCACCCTGGTGGCATGCACGCCGCTCGGCTGTGTGGAACTGCTCGAACGCGAGCACATCCCGGTGGCGGGCCGCCACGCGGTGGTCATCGGGCGCAGCGACATCGTCGGCAAGCCGATGGCGCTGCTGCTGCTCCATCGGGATGCGACCGTCACCATCTGTCATTCACGGACAGTCGACCTGCCCGCCGTGGCACGGACCGCGGACATTCTTGTCGCGGCCCTCGGGCGGCCGGGGTTCGTGACGCGCACGTTCGTCAAGCCTGGCGCCACAGTCATCGACGTCGGCATCAACCGGCTCGACACCGCGGCGGAGGTGGAACGCTTCTTCCCCGACGGCAGTCCGAAGCGGCGCCAGTTCGTGGAGAAGGGAAGCGTGTTGATCGGCGATGTCCACCCCGAGGTGGAGGACGTCGCCGGCGCGCTCACTCCGGTGCCCGGGGGTGTCGGCCCGCTGACGATCGCGATGGTCTTACGGAACACGATCGCGGCGGCCGAGGCGCGGGTCAGATAGCGTGAGCAGCCGGGGGTGAAGCGAATTGCCCTGACCGGGGGGATCGCGACCGGCAAGTCTTACGTGGCTACGCGGCTGCGGGAGGCGGGCGTGCCGGTCATCGACGCCGACGTGCTGGCGCGGGAGGCCGTGGCACCGGGGACGACGGGGCTGACGGCCGTCCGCGCCCGATTCGGGGACGAGGTGCTGGCCACGGACGGCAGCCTCGACCGGAAGCGCCTGGCGGATGTGGTCTTTGCTGACGCATCCGCTCGCCACGACCTCGAGGCCATCATTCATCCCAGTGTCAGGGCCGCCATCGAGGAGTTCTACGAGGGAGTTCCCGCGGACACGCCGTTTGCCGTCGCCGATATCCCCCTGCTCTTCGAAACGGGGCGAGACGGCCAGTTCGACATCGTGATCGTGGCCGCCTGCTCCCGCGAGTTGCAGGTCGAGCGTGTCATGGCCAGGGATACGGCTTCACGGGAGGATGCGGAGCGGCGGATTGCCGCGCAGTGGCCGATCGACGACAAGGTGGCGCGCGCCGACTACGTGATCTGGACCGGTATCAGCGCGGAGGAGACCGACTGGCAGGTCGCGCACCTTGTGGACGTGCTGCGACGCACGATCCGCTGAGCCGTGCGCGTCCGCGCGTGGCGCTGAATGTGTGGCGCTTCGCGGCGCCATTCGCCATAATCCACGCGACCGCAGTGGGAAGGGGGCGTCGGTGACCGTGGTGTGGCTGGTGATTGGCCTCGTGGTGGCGGCCTGGGCCGTGATGGTCTACAACGGGCTCGTGCGGCTTCGCAACCAGGTGCAGACGGCATGGGCGGACATCGACGTGCAGCTCACACGCCGTCACGCGCTGGTCCCGCAGCTCGTCGCGGCGGTTCGAGGGTACACCGGCCACGAACGGGGCGTGCTCGAGGCCGTCACCGAGCTGCGAGCACAGGCCCTGACGTTGAGCAGCCCGGCAAAGCTCGGCGAGGTGGAGTCGTCACTGGAACAGGCGGTGGGCCGGCTGCTGGCCCTGCGCGAGGCCTACCCGGATCTGAAGGCGAGCGACCAGTTCCTGCAACTGCAACGCGATCTCGTGGAGATCGAAGAGCACCTGCAGTACGCGCGCCGCTTCTACAACGGCGCCGTTCGCGACTACCACACGGCGCTGCAGCGGGTCCCCGATCTTGTGATTGCCCGGGCGTTCAGCTTCGCCGAGCGGGAGTTCTTTCAGGCGGGCGCTGACGAGCGGGACGTGGTCGCCGTGGATCTGGCCCGATGACGCGCGGTCTGGTCGCGGCCCTCCTCGTCCTCCTGGCCGCACCGCTGGCGGCCCAGGAACGCATCCTTTCGTACGACAGTGAGGTCTCCGTCAACGTGGACGGGAGCCTCGACGTCAGCGAGCACATCACGGTGCAGGCCGAGGGACGCCAGATCCGGCGCGGGATCTACCGTGACTTCCCGACCCGTTACCGCGATCGGCACGGCAACAACGTGGTGGTCGGGTTCGAGATGCTGGGGGTCGAGCGCGATGGAGTACCGGAACCCTGGTTCACCGAACGCGTCTCGAACGGTATTCGCATCAATACGGGCGGCGACGACTTCCTGCCCGTGCCCGCGACCTATCGCTTCACGCTGCGGTATCGCACCACACGGCAGATCGGATTCTTCGAGGCGAACGACGAGCTGTACTGGAATGCGATCGGCACCGGTTGGGCGTTCGCGATCGAGCAGGGCACGGTCGTGGTGCGGCTCCCGTCGCCGGTGCCGGTTGAGCGGATGGCGGCCGAGGCCTACACGGGGCCGCAAGGGGCGCAGGGCCAGGCGTATGTCTCGGAACTGGCCGAGGCTGGCGTCGCGCGGTACCGGCTGGTGGCGCCACTGGGCCCACGCGAAGGTTTCACCATCGTCCTCACGTTCCCGAAAGGCCTCGTGACGGTGCCGAGCGGCATGCAGCGGCTGCGCTGGTTCCTGGCAGACAACGGCGGGGTGCTTGTCGCGCTCGTGGGGTTGCTGGCGTTGGTGCTGTTCGCGGTGCGCGAGTGGAGGCGCGTCGGAAGAGACCCGAAGCCTGGGCTGGTGATCGCGCGGTACGTCCCGCCGGAGGGGCACACACCCGCGAGCCTCCGGTACGTCGCCCGCATGGGCTACGACATGCGGTGTTTCTCCTCCGACGTGCTGGCGCTGGCGGTTGCGGGCCAGGTGCGGATTCAGCGGGACAAGCGACGATTCAGCGAACAGTGGCGACTCGAACGGACGGGTGAAGGCGATGCGCCTGGCCTGTCGGAGTCCCAGAGGCGCTTGCTGCAGCGACTCTTCCCGGCAGGCAGGAAGAGTCTCGAGCTGAAGAACACCAACGCGACGACCGTCCAGAAGGCGCGAGATGGGCACGGGTCCTCGCTCAGCGAGGCGTTGCATCCACGCTACTTCAAGAGGAACCGGGGCAGCCTGGCCGTCGCGATCCTGATCGTCGCGGTGAGCCTGGCGCTGTCGCTGGCGGTCTCTGGAGGGGCGGGTGTTCCGGCGATCGTCGCCGTTCATGTGGTGATGGCGGTCGTGACCGTGGTGTTTGCGCGCCTGGTCAGGGCGCCCACCGCAGAAGGCCGTGCACTGCTCGACGAGATCGAGGGATTGAAGCTGTACCTCTCGGTCGCCGAGCGGGAGGAGCTCTCGATCATGCCCGGGCCCGGTGGACCGCCCGCGCTCGATGCGGCACGATACGAGGCGCTGTTGCCCTACGCGGTCGCACTCGAGGTGGAGGACGCGTGGACGAAGAAGTTCACCGCCGCGGTCGGTGCGGCCGCGGCGGCGACGGCCGCGGCCGGTATGGCGTGGTACGGCGGCGGACGTGCGGGAAACCTGGGCGACTTCAGCAAGGCCCTGGGATCCAGCTTGACCTCGCAGATCTCCTCGGCCTCGAGTCCGCCCGGCAGCAGTTCGGGGTCAGGGGGAGGCGGCTCCTCAGGCGGCGGGGGCGGCGGGG
>CAZNOC010000060.1:0-19347 GCA_964574545.1 uncultured Bifidobacteriaceae bacterium
GCGCGTACCTGAGCGGCGGCATGGACAGCGGGTCGGTGACGGCGATCGCGGCGCGTCAGCTGCCCTACATGAAGAGCTTTACGTGCGGCTTCGACCTGCACTCCGCCTCCGGGATCGAGCTGGGGTACGACGAGCGGCGGCAGGCCGAGTACATGTCGTACCTCAGCCGGACCGAGCACTACGAAATGGTGCTGAAGGCCGGCGACATGGAGCGGTGCCTGCCGAAGCTGGCGTGGCACCTGGAGGAGCCTCGCGTCGGGCAGAGCTACCCCAACTTCTACATCTCGCAGCTGGCCAGCAAGTTCGTGAAGGTGGCGCTCTGCGGGACGGGCAGCGACGAGATGTTCGGCGGGTACCCGTGGCGGTACTACCGCGCCGTCGTGAACGACGACTTCGAGCACTACACCGACAAGTACTACGCGTTCTGGCAGCGGCTGGTGCCGAACCGCGACCTTCAGCGCGTCTTCACGCCCGTGTGGGACGACGTGAAGGACGTGTCCACGCGCGACATCTTCCGCGGCGTGTTCCGGTCCCACGCCTCTGAACTCACGAGGCCAGAAGACTACATCAACCACTCGCTGTACTTCGAGGCGAAGACCTTCCTGCACGGGTTGTTGGTCGTCGAGGACAAGCTGTCGATGGCGCACTCGCTGGAAACGCGCGTGCCGTTCCTCGACAACGATCTCGTGGACTTCGCGATGCGGGTGCCGGTGGGCCTCAAACTGGGGTCGCTGGACGAGGTGGTCCGGCTCAACGAGAACGAACCGGGCCCGAAGACGGAACGCTACTTCCAGCACACGAAGGACGGCAAGCTGCTGCTCCGCCAGATGATGGACCGGTACATCCCGGCGGCGATCACGCAGGCTGAAAAGCAGGGGTTCTCTGCGCCGGATGCGAGCTGGTTCAAGGGCGAGAGCATCGACTACGTCCGGCGAACGCTCTACCAGGGGCAGCCGCGGATCTTCGAAGTGCTCGACCGTACGGCAGTACTCGCGCTCGTCGATGAGCATCTCGAAGGCCATCAGAACCGCAGGTTGCTGATCTGGTCGCTGCTGAACCTCGAAGCCTGGTTCCAGGAGTTCCTGTGATCTGGGCACTTGCGGCGAGGCTTCCCGTGCTGGTGGCCCGGGCTGTCGACCCCGTCGCAAACGTGCGGGCGCTCCGTGATGGCGTCCGGCTGCTCAGGACGCATGCCGTCCTCATCCTGGCCATGACCCGCGAAGAGCTGGTGTCTAGGCATAGTGGCCAGTTGCTTGGAAGCGCATGGATTCTCATTCATCCGTTGGCGCTTACCTTTCTCTACTTGTTCCTCTTCGGTGTCGTGTTCGCCCAGAGGATCGGGGGCACGCGAGAGATGCCCCTCGACTACACGGCGTACATTCTTTCGGGGCTGATTCCGTGGTTCACCTTTCAAGTGGCCATGACCACTTCCGTGGTCGCCGTCTCCGGTAACGCGAACCTTGCGAAGCAGTTCGTGTTCCCGCTCGAGATTCTGCCGGTACGAGACGCGGTCTCGGCCTGTCTGACGTGGCTGGTCGGCGTGTCGGCAACCCTGCTCTACGTGATGGCAAGCCAGCGATTGGCCTTCGGCACCTGGCTGCTGCTGCCTGTCGTTCTGGCATGGCAGCTTCTGGCCATGATCGGTGTGGCGCTGGTGCTGAGCGCCCTGGCGGTGTTCGTGCGGGACCTTAGGGACGTCATCGGCTTGTTCTCGATGGTAGCGATCTTTCTTATGCCGGTGGTTTATCTCCCAGGTTGGGTGCCGCCCCTGTTTCAGCCTGTCATGCTCGCCAATCCATTCACCTACATGGTCTGGGTGTACCAGGACGTGATCTACTTCGGCCGGGTCGCACACCCGATCGGCTGGGTGGTGTTCGGGCTAGGGGCGCCGCTCGTGTTTGCCTGGGGCGTCCGTGTGTTTCGAGCGACCAAGCCCGCGTTCTCTAGCGTGCTATGAGCGCCGATGCCGTCATTCGCGTTGAAGCCGTGTCCAAGGCGTACAACCTGTACGCCCATCCCAAGGACATGCTGAAGGACCTGATCCTGGGCGGGCAGCGCCACGACGTGTTCTGGGCGCTGCGGAATGTATCGTTCGATGTGCTGGCCGGGCAGAGAGTTGGCATCGTAGGTGCGAACGGCGCCGGCAAGAGCACACTGCTGAAGATCATTACCGGCAATCTGCAGCCGACCTCGGGGTCGGTCAGTGTGCACGGTTCGATCTCGGCTCTTCTGAGCCTGGTGCCCGCGTGGAAGGCTGAGCAGACCGGACTCGAGAACATCAGGTTCAACCTGTTGCTACGCGGATGCAGCCGCCGCCAGATCTCGCTGTTGACGGATGAGATCGTGGACTTCGCAGAATTGGGCCCGTTCATCCACCAGCCCGTCAAGTCGTACAGCACCGGCATGAGCGCTCGTCTATCCTTCGCGATCGCGACGTCCGTGAGCCCGGAGATTCTGATCGTTGACGAGGTCCTTGGCGCTGGTGATGGTTACTTTGCAGGTAAGGCAACCCAGCGCATGAAGGAACTGTGCGATCGCGGGAAGGCCATGCTGTTCGTCAGTCACTCGACAAGCGCTGTCCAGCAGATGTGCAGCACGGCCATCTGGATGCAGCATGGAACCATCAGGCTCGCCGGCCCCGTGGAATCGGTACTTCGTCACTACGAGGCGGATTATCGCCGCGCCGAGGACGAGCAGACGCGCGCCGGAAACCGTGAAATGTCCGAGGCCTCACACCCGACGGCCAGCCAGGATGAGCTGAGCGAGAACGGTCGTTTGCGTTTCCGGCTGGTCCCCGAGGATGGCGGGCGGTTCAAGACCACCCACTTCGTGACGTCGATCCGGGTGGAGGGATTGGCAGGCACGGCGACCGACGTGCCATTGGAGCTGGTCGACGACGAACGGCGCGCGGGCGCGAGCCTTGACGTGACGAGCAGCGAATGGGGTCGGCTCCACGAACGCCGGGGGCGTCTCTCGCGCCTCCTGTCGCGCGCGCACGGTCGCCGTGCCGGCGGACAGTTTCTTGTGCCGTTGGACCCAGGCACGAGTTGCTTCGAGATCACGGTCACGATCGACTTCGAATCGGACTCTGACGTCGAGCGGCTGGCGCTGGAGTACGTGGACCTCTCCACTGGCGAGTGGAGACGCCTGACGGCCGTGGATACGCGGCTACCTGACGGGGCCGGACCGATTAAGTTCGCCGGCCGTGTTCAAGTGCCCGAGGTGGCCATCGTCGAGGCCGTCAGGCGAAGGAGGGAGCAGGAAGACCTGCCGGTGGCGCGCGTCGAACAGGTGGAAGTGCTGGTGGATGACACGCCGCGCGTTGCGGTGCGCGAGCGAGAGCCGTTCGAGGTGCGTGTAGCCGTCGACTTCAATGGTACGGCCGCACTGGCAGACATCGGTCTCAAGATCATGCGGTCCGACGGCGTCTACGTTCTCTGGCAGTCGTCTGGCATGACTGGAGCAAACCTCACGCACCCGACAGGCCGGAAGCATGCCTCATTCCGCTTCGATCCGAATCCTTTCGGCGCAGGTGAGTACTCGATCAGCGTTCATGTCACCAATGGGTGGCAGTATCCCGACAACTACCCATACGCCGAGGTGTTCGCCCGAACAGTGGGTGCAACGAGGCTTGTGGTCACGCGTGAGCTTGGCGATGTCGACTTCGGTGTGGTCAACCTGCGTGCATACGTTACGATCGATTGAACGCGCTAGAGGATGAAGCACAATCGCCTCATCGCGTTTCAGCGTCAAGAAATCCAACAGCTGGCGTCTGACCCCGGGTATCGTGCGAAGTACGCGTCAACCGACCACTATTCTCGGGTGGGTGCATGGCCAGGCGCCGTGTCGGGTGCCCGCGTGCTTGAGTTGGGGTGCGGCCCGGGCCGGTACGCCGCGCTGCTCTCCGCTATGGGCTGCAGGGTGGTGGCCGTCGATCCGCATCAGTTCGAGACGTGGTCACTGGTGCGGCGGCATTCGGATGTGCAGTTCATGCCCGATGTGTACGGTGAAGCACTGCCGTTTAAGGACGCCGCGTTTGACGCTGTCTCATGCCTTGGCGCCCTTCTGTACTTCGCAGACGCTGGTGCCGCGCTGGCCGAGATCTCCAGAGTGCTGCGTCCGAACGGCCATCTCATCTTGAGGACGGTCAACCGCGACAATCTTTTTCGGATGATTCGCCGCCGGAATATCGATCCAGCCACGCGCCAAGTCTACACGATGCCCGAACTCGTGAGTCTTCTCGAGACCAGTGGGTTCGTCGTGACGTCGCGATTTGCGTACGGCGTGTATTCGCCGGTAGCCCCGGCGGCCTGGTGGCGACTAATGAACGGGCCGCTATCGATCGAGGTTCAGAGCCGGCTGTCGCGGTGGCTGCCCGAGGCGTACCGGACGAACCTCGTAGTATTCGCTCAACGTGGTAGCTGAGACCTCGTTCCATGATGCGGCCATCGTGGCGCATCACCTGAGACTCTTTGGTCTTGTCGCCAGCAGCGGCACAGGCGAGTCCCGCGCGCCTGAGTGCTTCGACGCACGCACCGAGGCGGGAGCAGCACTGAAGGTATGGGATCGGCGTCGGGAGCGGGAGGTTACCGTTTTGATGGGGCCGCACGACCGCGCCCTGGCGGACCTCGGCGTGCGGACCGTCGGCCACGCGGAACCCGGGGAAGTGCGGCTGGCCGCCCTGGCTGGGAAGCCGTGGGGCCGCCTACGAACGCTCCATGCAGCCTTGACATACGATTCGCACTGGCCATGCCAGGTGGTGGCGACGAGGGAGTCCCGTGCCTGCTGGCTGTGGGCCCCTGAGCCCCACACCGATGTCTTGATCGTGGGCTCGAAGGTTGGCGCCGATTTGGTTCGCTTTCGACAGGGCGATCCGGCCAGGGCGAAGCGGCGCCCGGCCGAGTCCTCCTGGGGCATTCCCGGCGAGCGGCCCAACTACCTGTTCGAAGAGCAGATATCCAACGGGAGCGAGCACAATCGACCCGCGGATGAGTGGGTGATGGCTCTGGTCGAGACCATTTGCCGGCGTTTCGGTGAGAACCCGCCATCGCTGCTGCCGAACGGCGCGCAGGGCGCACTCGTCGTCACGGGAGATGACGACCAGGCCTACCTCGAGAAGTACGACGAGCAGCAGCGGGCGCTGGCGGGCCTGCCCGTGACGTATCTGCTGCATCCCCTGACCCGTCACACCCCCGGGACGCTGGCGGCGATGGCATCGCGGCAGAGGGTTGAACTGGGCCTCCATCCGGACGCGCTTGACGAGCCCCAACGCTACGCCGAGCTCTTCACCGAGCAGGCGACGTGGTTCGAAGGCCTGACGGGCCATCGCGCGCTGTCGGTGCGCAACCACGGCTTTCTCAACGACGGCTACTGGGGGCATTTGCCGGTGTGGCTCGAGCACGGCGTGCGCGTCAGCGCGAACCTCCCAGGCGTGGACGGCCGGGTCCTCAACGGATCCCTGCTGCCGGCGAGGGTGGCGTGGGAGGGGAGGCTGACACCGCATTGGTCCATCCTGACCTCCATCGGCGATGGCGTGCGGTTTGCGCTCGGAATGGACGGGCCGCAATCAGCTCAGTGCATCCGGGACCTGGCAGATCGGATCGAACTGTCGCGCTTGCCTGGGGTGATCGTGCTCAACCTGCACCCGCAGAACGTCGGCGAAACCCGCGAGATGCATGCCGTGCTACACCAGCTGACCGCCCGCGGCTTCGTGGCGATGACGCTCGGCGAGTGCGTGGACTGGTTCGACGCGCGCGACCGCGCGTGCGAGGCGGCCGCGTAGAGCATCCCGTGCCACCCCTGCTGCCCACCAGCTCGCCAGTGTTCGCGCGGCGCTCGATGGCGATGTGCGCCGTTGGCGACTCGCTGGTGTTATTCGGGGGGGTCGGGGCCGCCGGGACCGAGTCGATCCTCGACGTCGCCAACGATTGCTGGGTGTTCGATACGGTTTCGCTGACGTGGCGCGAGGTCCCCATGCACGGGATGTGGCCGTCGCCGCGTCGGTGTGCTGGGGTGGCACCCGCCGCGAGCGGCCTGTTCCTGTGGGGCGGGTCCGGCGTGTCGGAGACCGGGAGCGAGACCCATTACAACTTCCTCAACGACTGTTGGCGCTTCGAGATCGCGACGGGGCAATGGTCAGTGCTGCATGAGTCCGACGACCACCGCCAGGCGCCGCTGGCGGACGGCGAGTCGGTGTACCCCTCGCCCCGCTACACGCCGGTGCTTCAGCCGGCGAACGGCAAGCTGTTTCTCTTCGGCGGATACACCGAGGATCGCCTCGGCAAGCGGAAGCTCAACGACGCGTGGCTTGCCGAGGGACACACGTGGCGCCGGGTGCCCGAGTCCGGTGTTGCGGGCTATGACGGAGAGGCGCGGTGGCCGGGCCGCCGCTACGGGTGCATGTCCGCAGCGTCGGGAGAGGACGTGTTCATCTGCGGAGGATTCTCGGACGATGGCGATCACAACGACGTGTGGCGGTTCGACGCACGGGAAGGGCGATGGGATCTCCTGGCGCCGGAGTCGTCCGGTCCGGAGGTGCCGGCGCCCCGGTACTGCGCGGCCCTGGCCCACCACGCGCGACGGCTGTTCCTGTTCGGCGGGCGGTCCCGCCGCCACCCGAAGCTCAACTTCAACGACCTCTGGGTCTTCGAGCTCGATCAGCTCCGGTGGCGCTGCCTTCGCGCCAACCACGATACGCACGACTATGGCCCGACGGCGCGCGTGCCCGGCTACCACGCCAAGGCCTCGTCGGCGGTGGTCCACGACGACTGGTACATCTGGGGCGGCGAGGGCCTCGCGGGTCACGTGAGCGATTTCTGGCGGTTCTCCCTGACCCGCCACGCCTGGGAGCTTGTCCAGGCCGCGAGAGACGATGACCCCAGGTTCTGGTAACCAGGATCTGGTGCTGCCGCAGGTGGACGAGACGCCGTGGGCGCATCCGTTCCTCACGACGAACCACATCCGACGCTTTCGCGACTACAGCGAGCAGGTGTGGGAGGCGGCGCGGTCGAATCGGCCACGGGACAGGCGTCCGCTGACGTACGGATTCGCCGTGAACATGGCGCAGAACATGTACAAGTGGGCGAAGCTCGCCCGCAAGTACGGGGCGGACGCCACGCTCTACCTCAATCCCCAGGACACCTCGGCGCTGAGCCGGCCCGAGTGGGAGGAGTTCGACGGAGAGTTCACCGACATCTTCGATGGACCGCGGCTCCTGCGCGAGCATCCGGGACGTGTGCCCGTCGTGCCGTGCGTCGAGCCACCCAACGAGGGCGGGGCGTTCTGGAATGGCTACTGGGCCGCGTCGGGCGGCCCATGGCGGCTGTGGGCCCGCAACACGGTCAGGCGCGTCTCTCCGGTTCACGCGTTGCGGGTGTTCCCGACGCCGGAGTTCAGGGCCATCCTCCAGCGCACACCGACCCTGCGCCACGAGGCGCTCGTATCGCTGACGGGGATGTACGCCTACTTTGCATGGGCGGAGCGATTGGCCCGTCACGACGTCAACTACATCGCGAGTACACCGTTCCCTGCGTACGCGAGCGGCAAGCCGTACTGCGTCTTCTCGGTCGGCGGAGACATGCAGTTCGACTGCGGCCGGGCCGACGACCTCGGGCGCGCCATGCGGATGGCATTCGGCGCTGCACAGTTCATCCTCGCCAGCAACCCGCACACGCTCGGACACTGCCGCCGCTTCGGCCTGACCAACGCCGTCTACCTGCCGTACCCGATGGACAGCGACACTTACTGTCCGGGCGAGGGCGCATCGCGTGCCGAGTGGGCCACGCGCGTTGGCGGGGAGGTGTTCGTGCTGACCACGGCACGGATCGACAGCGGGGTGAAGGGGCATACGCCTGCCATGCAGGATGCTCTCTTCAAGGTGGCCGAGGAGCGTCCCGCGGTGCGTTTCGTCTTCCTCGGGTGGGGTGCTGGGGCGGAGGCGTTCACGGCACGCGTGGCCGAACGCGGGCTTGCCGGCCGGGTGCTCGTCCTCCCTCCGGTTGGGAAGAAGCGCCTCCTCGACTACTACCGCTCGTGCGACATCGTCCTTGACCAGTTCGTGTACGGGTACTTCGGCGCGACGGCGCTCGAGGCCGCGTCGGTCGGCAGGCCAGTGGTGATGAAGCTGCGCACGGAGCAGTATGCGCCGCTCTACAGAGATGACGTGGCCCCCGTGGAGGTGGCGGGGACTCCCGATGAGGTCCGCGCGGCACTGCTGCCGCTCATCGATTCCTCGGAGCGCAGAACCGAGCGGGGCCGGCAGTTGCGTGAGTGGCTGGTGCGCAATCATGGCGAGCAGCAGACCGTGCCCCTGATGCTGGCGCTGCTGCAGTTTGCCGCCGGTCGTGCCGCGTTGCCACGACACATCGACAACCCGCTGGCAGACCCCCTGTCACTCGACGAGCGGGACTACCACGAACGGTGCCGCCGATAGTGTCCGCCGCCATCGACATCGTCGAGTTGAGCGCCTCCCTCGAGGGCAAGTACGCGGAGTTCGTCGGACGTGTGCCGATGGCGATGATCTACGGCACGCTCGAGTTCCGCGCCTTCCTGCAGCGGGTCGTGGCCGGCACGCCGACGTATTTCGTGGCCGTTCAGGGTGAACGCATCGTGGGGGCCCTGCCGTGCTTCATGGTTCGCCATGAGCGTTGTGGCACGGTGATCAACAGCCTGCCCTGGTACGGCAGCCACGGTGGCTGCGTGCTGGTTTCCGAGCATGACGAGACGGCGCGGCGCCGGCTGCTGGCGCGGTACGCCGAATGGGTGGCGGAACAGCAAGCGGCGTTTGCCACGTTGATCCTGACGCCCCGAGAGAATCAGCATCTCGAGGCGTACCGCGAGGCGCTGGCGCCGAGCGCAACCGACGGCCGGGTGGGGCAGATGACGCGGTTGCCGGACGATGGCCCGGACCTGGAGCAGCGTCTGGAGCGGGTGTGCCGGCAAAAGACCCGCAACCTGATTCGGAAGTCGCTCAAGCAGGGATTTGCGCTGGCTGCGCGCGATGACGACGACGCCTGGCGGTTCCTGCATGGCACGCACGTCGAGAACATGGCCGCGATCGGGGGCCGGGCAAAGCCGTGGGCACACTTCGCCGCGCTGCGGGACACCATCCCCGCCGCCTGGCGGCAGCTCCTGGTGACCACCCTGGACGGTCGTCCGGTGGCGGCGCTGCTCCTGCTCCGCTTCAACGGCATCGTCGAGTACATCACCCCCGTGATTGCGCACGAGTTTCGATCCCGGCAGCCGCTCTCGTTCACGATCTGGCACGCCATGCTGGACGCCGTGCACAGGGGCGACGCCTGGTGGAACTGGGGTGGCACGTGGACGACGCAGGTGTCGCTGCATCACTTCAAGGAGGGGTGGGGCGCCACGGAGTGGCCCTACACCTACCTGACCACCGCCCATCCCGATGCGCTGCGGGATCTCCAGCAGGACCGCCGGGCCGTCCTCGATGCCTTTCCGCACTACTTCATCTACCCTTTCCCGGCCCTGGTGAACTGACGTGATGCGAGACCCTCACGAACTGGGGGAGCGGTTGAGTCGCTTCAGGAGCCACCCCGACGACGAGGCATGGTTGCTGGCGTTCAACGAACAGATCGCCGCGTTGGAGTTGCCCGTCGCCGATCATCCCGGCGCGGACGCGTCCCGGCTGCCGTTGATCTACGTCGTGGGCGCACCCCGTTCGGGCACCACCCTGTTGTCGCAAGTCATCAGCCGGTTCCTGCCGGTAGGGTACATCGGCAATCTGATCGCCCGTTTCTGGCTTCGGCCGTCGGTGGGGATCCGGCTGTCGCAGCTCTTGCTGGGGGTGAGCGCGCGCGAGGGCATCTCGTTCGAGTCGGAGCACGGTACGACCCGCGGTGTTGCCGGTCCTCACGAGTTCGGGTACTTCTGGCGGCACTGGCTGCGGCTCGACGAACAGCCGACGCATCATCTGAGCGAGCCGGCGCTGGACGCCTTGGATGTCCAGGGCCTGCGGCATGCGCTCGAGCACGAGATCCTCGAGTCGTTCGGAGCGCCCGTGGTATTCAAGAACGTCATCTGTGGCTTCCAAGCCTCGATGCTGACCGACGTGCACCCGCGTTCGCTGTTCGTGCACATCGTCCGCGATCGGGAAGCCACGTGCGCTTCGATCCTGAAATCCCGGCTGGAGCGGTTCGGCTCCTACGCGGCATGGTGGTCCCTCAAGCCCTCCGCGTTCGCCGAGATCGCCGCAATCGACGACCCGAGCACCCAGGTCGTGCGCCAGGTGGACGAGTGCCGCACCGAGATCTGTGCCGAACTGGCGCGCCCGGGCGTGTCCGCGCTGACGATCGACTACGACGCGTTGTGCCTGAACCCCGGGCGGGCACTGCAGGAGGTTGCGACCGCGCTAGGGCGCATGGGCTCCCACGTCACCCCCCTCGACGGCGTGCCCGCGTCGTTCGACCCGTCGAAGGGGTCGGAGCTTCCTCCCGACCTGCTCGCCGCGCTTCGTGCCGCGCTTGACCACTCCGCTGCGAAAGGATGACAGCCGCATGTTGCCGATTACCGCACCGCGCTTCGACGAGGACGAGGTGGCGCTCGTCCGGGAGTGCCTTGAGTCCGGCTGGGTGACGCAGGGGCCCATCACCGCGAGGTTCGAGCGGCTCTTCGCGGAGCGGCACCGGGTGCCGCACGCCCTGGCCACCACGTCGTGTACGGCGGCGCTGCACCTCGCGGCCATGGCGCTCGGGTTGACGGAGGGTGACGAGGTTGTGGTGCCGGCGTTCACGTGGGTCACCTCGGCGCACGCGGCCGAGTACGTCGGTGCGAAGGCCGTCTTTGCCGACGTCGATCTGGCGACGTTCAACCTGGACCCCGCCGCGTTCGAGGCGGCGATCACCTCGCGGACGCGCGCAGTGGTCGTGGTGCATCTGTTCGGCAAGGCCGCGCCTATGGATGAGGTGCTGGCGATCGCCGGGCGTCACGATCTCGCCGTGATCGAGGATGCGGCGTGCGGTGTCGGCACGACCTGGCGCGGCACGCCGGTGGGGGCGCTCGGCGATATCGGCTGCTTCTCGCTTCATCCGCGCAAGGTGATCACGACGGGGGAGGGCGGCATGGTGACCACGGCCCGCGGCGACCTGGCCGCTCGCGTCAAATCGCTGCGGAACCATGGGGCCACCGGCATCGCACCCGGCGTGGACCCCACAAAGCCGTCGAGCATGGCGACGTTCGACGTGCTGGGATACAACCTGCGGTTGTCCGACATCCAGGCGGCCGTGGGCGTGGCGCAGATGGGAAAGCTCGACGGGCTGCTGGCGGAGCGCCGGCACCGAGCGCTGCGATACACGGAGCTGCTGTCGGACGTGGAGCCGGTCGTGACGCCGACGGATGATCCGGGGCACACCTACCAGTCGTACGTGATCCGCATGCGGCACGACGGCCGGGCGCGCCGCGATGCCGTCATGGACGCGCTGGCGGCTCTCGACATCCAGACGCGCCCAGGCACCCACGCCGTGCATCGTCTCGGATACTACGTGAAGAAGTACGGACTGACGCCGGAGCAGTTCCCGAACGCGGCGGCGGCGGAGGACACGACAATCACGCTGCCGATCTTTCCGGGAATGACCGATGCGCAGCAACACGTGGTGGTCGACAGCCTCCGGGAGGCGATCGCGGCGTGAGCGATGCACCGCGCGATCCCGTAGTCGCGTCGTTCCTGGCGGACTTTCACCGCCGGCACGGCCGCGCTCCGCGCGTGCTTCACATCGGCAACATCGCCAACAACGCCTACAACAACGCGCTGCTGCTGAACGAGACCGGTTTCGACTGCGATGTGATCTGCTACGACTACTACCACATCATGGGCTGTCCGGAGTGGGAGGACGCCGACTTCGACGAATCGCCCGCGGATCAGTTCCGCCCGAATTGGATGTCGGTGGCGGCGGGCGCAAGAGTGTTCGAGCGGCCACGGTGGTTTGCTCAGGGCAGGCTCCAGGCCTGCTTGGCATACCTCGTGGCTCGGCGGGAGGGCCGCACCAAGAAGGCGGACGAGCTATGGCGTGAGCTGGGGCACTGGAACGGCACGGCCCCTCAACCTCCCGTCGGTGTTGCGTTGCGGATGATTCGAATGCTGTTCCAGGGAGGGCGCTCCCTCCACGAGATCGCGCAGATCGGCGAGACGCTTGGCGCACGGGCCGGCAGCTCCTTCGTTGGCCTGCTGGTGGCACAAGCACTTCTGATCGTGGCAATCACGAGCCGTCTTTTCTTGGGACTCTGGAACGTGGTGAAGCACAAGGTCTTCCGGTCGACATTGGAGGGAGAAACCCTGGACGAGGCTGCCGCGCGCCTCGCCGCGCGCTTCCGAGAGGCCTTCCCGGATCGGCCCGATTCGATGACGCGTTCTGACATCGAGGCGTACCGGTTCTCGTACTCGGGCTGGCGCCGCCTGTTCGAGCACTACGATCTCGTCCAAGCGTACGCGACCGACCCCTTCATCCCGTTGCTGGCGGGCAAGCGCCCATACGTCGGGTTCGAGCACGGCACCCTGCGCGATTTCACTCTGGGCGATGACCCGGTGTGCCGGAACACGGCACTCGGCTACCGTCTGGCTGATCATGTGTTCATCACCAACGGCGATTGCATGCCCATCGCGCGGCGGCTGGGAATCACGGCCATGACGCCGATGCCGCATCCCGTCAATGAACGGCGAATCGCCTCCGTACCCGCAACCCCAAGGAAGTGGCATCAGGAGCTCGGCGCCTCACACGTCTTCCTCTGCACTCTTCGCCATGACTGGGCTGTCAAGGGAACGGACCGATACATCCGGGCGATGCCTCAGCTGGCTGCCGCCCTTGGCCGCGATGTTCGGGTGATCATGACCCGGTGGGGTGCGGAGCAGGAACGGAGTGCACGGCTGGCTGATGAACTCGAAGTGGCCGACCTCATCGTCTGGCGCGACCCACTGCCAAGACGGCGGCTCATCGAGGCCTTGAAGTCGGTCGACGTCCTGTTCGACCAGATGGCGCTGCCCCACTTTGGTGCAACGGCCCCTGAAGGGATTGCCGCGGGAATTCCCGTCATCATGTCGTACGATCCAGCGGCTACCGAATGGCTGTTTCCGGAGCCGGCGCCCATCCTGGCGGCGCAGTCCACTGATGACATCGTCCGTCAGGTTGAGGTCGCGCTCGATCCTGACTGGCGGGCCGATTATCGCAGGCGGGCTGCGGCCTGGTTCGATACCTACCACTCGTCACGTGTCGTCGTACAACGGCACGTGGATGTTTACCGCAAGTGCCTGTTACACGAGAACGGTGATGCCGCTGGGGCGTCCTCATCGATTGGAGGTTATCCATGACGTTAGACCCGCAGGAACTGAAGGCTCGCTACGATCATTTTGCCGAGACGCTCGATTACAAGACCACGGCGTGCGACTTCCAGTTGCGCGAACTCGAGATCGACCTGGGAGCCAGCTATATGGCTCACGGGCAGACCGTTCTCGACGTCGGTTGCGGGCTCGGCTACGCGGTCGTGCAGTATGCCTCCCGCCACGCAGTGAAGGCCCACGGCATCGACTACTCGGAAAAGATGATCGACGGTGCCGGTCAGCTCCTGGCGCAAACGGGACCGGCGCTCGAAGGCACCGTAGCCTTTCAGCATGCCTCGGTGGTCGAGCTGCCGTTTCCTGATGGCACCTTCGACGTCGTTACCAGTTCCCGCTGCCTCATGGCGCTGCTGGACTGGGAGTTGCAAAAAAGGGCCCTCGTCGACATTCACCGCGTGCTCAAGCCCGGTGGCCTACTGGTATTGATGGAAGGCACCTTTGAGGGTCTCGATCGCCTGAACGACATGCGCGGCCGGTTTGGTCTGGACGCGATTGCGGCGGATGGGCGCGACCGGCTGTATACCCTGAAGTTCCGTGAACCGGAGCTGCTCGCGTTTACGCAGCCGCTGTACAGACTCGAGCACACCCAGCGCTTCGGCATGTACTACTTTCTGACCCGCGTGGTGCAACCCTTGCTGGTGGCGCCTGATCGACCCAGCTACGACCACAAAATCAACGAGATCGCTCGAGCGATCGCGCGAGTCGTGCCGGACTTCGAGGGCCTTGGCCACTTGGTGGGTTTCGTTCTCGCCAAGCGCGGTTGAGCTGGACCGTCGCGATGATCTGCCTGACGTTCGACACCGACCACATGAGCCAGGCCGCGATGTCGCGCTTTCTGGCAGGCTTCGCCGGCGAGCTGCCGGGGCGAGCGACCTTCTTCGCGCACGACCTGTTTCCGGGGCTGATGCAGACTGAGCACGAGATCTGTCCACATCCCTTCATCGCCGACCTCAATGCCGTTAGCCACGAGATGGCGCGGATCGAAGGCGTGATTGGCCGTCGCGCAGCCGGTACGCGCCCGCACTCCTGCGTGTTCTCACACATGGTGGCGGTGGAGTTGAAGCAGCGTGGTTATACATGGGTCTCGCAGGCTCACACCATGTACGCGACCAACCTTGAGCCGTTTCGCCACCCCTGGGGCGTGTGGGAGCTGCCCATCTACTACATGGATAACATGGATTTCTGGATGGCACGAAACTGGTCGGGTGAGGTGCACGAGCCGTTCGCCCCAGCGATCATCGAGCACGCTGTCTCGGGCGACGCCCTTTTCGTGTTCGACCTCCACCCCATTCACATCGCGCTCAACACACGGTCGCCCGACGACTATGCGCAGGTGAAAGATCGAGTCACTCGAGACGGCGTCAGCCCGTTCGACTTGGCGTTTTCTGGTCATGGCGCCAGGGCCTTCTTTAACCGGTTGTGTCAACGAATGCGTGAGACTGGCCAGTCGTCGATGACATGCAGTGACGCCCTTCGCACGTACCAGACGCGGTGAGCCGCCTTCTGATCACCGGAGCCACGGGATTGTTCGGTCGCCATGCGGTGCGGCAGCTGAGCGATGTGCACACGGTCCATGCCGTCGTACGGACCATGCCCGAGCAGGCCATCCCAGGTGTCGCGTACCACGTGTTGGACCTCGCTGCCGCCGACTGGCCAGCGGATGCCCTGCCGCCACGGGTGGACGTGGTCATTCACCTGGCGCAATCCGCGAAGTACCACGAGTTCCCACAGGAGGCCCTCGACATCTTTCGTGTCAACGTCTGGGCCACCGCCCGGCTGCTCGACTACGCTCGCATGGCCGGTGCGTCATCGTTCGTGTTCACTTCGTCTGGAGGAATCTACGGCGGAGGGCCGGCGCCCTTTTGTGAAGACGCGCCGGCGGCCAATGCGTCGAAGCTTGGCTACTATCTCGTCAGCAAAGTCAGCGGCGAGCTGATGGTCAACAGTTACGCGGAATACTTCACGCCTGTCGTGTTGCGGCCGCTGTTCGGTTATGGGCCTGGGCAGCGTCGCACGATGCTCATCCCGCGTCTGGTCGACCGCGTGCGGGCCGGGCAACCGATCGTGTTGAGGGGGGATGACGGTCTCCGGGTGAACCCCGTACACGTCGATGATGCGGTGGCCCTCCTGGCGTGTTGTCTCGATGGCGAGCCGCCGCGCGTGATCAACGTGGCCGGCCCCGAGGTGTTGTCCCTGCGCGAGATCGCCACGCTGATCGGCGAACGTGTAGGCCGCGCGCCGGTGTTTGAGAGTGCTCCGGGCGCTCCACTGGATCTGATTGGTAACAACAGGGTGATGGCGTCCATGGTCGGCCGTCCGCTCGTCCGATTCCACGAAGGCGTGAACGATGTCATCTAAGTCTCGGGTACGCTCTTTCTCCGCTTGGGGAAGAACCTGTTCCGGGGCCTTCGCGCGCTGCCATATCTCGTCGGGCTGCAGTAGAGGACGGAGTACCTCGACCGCCAGGTCAGCCGCCTGCGAGGCGCGCCGCGTCAGCAGTGGATTGCGGTCCGCGTGATCGTGCAGGTCCAGCAAGGCTGAGGCCGGCGGCGATGACTCGTAAGCCAAAGATAGCCCTCGTCATGGTCGCGGTGAGTGACCTGGGCGGGTCAGGTGGAGCGGAGCGGCTCTTCAGCTATCTGCACGAGTATCTGTCGGCACGGAGCGGCGTGCGCGTCGCCATGATAACAGCCGCGTCGTCACTCGTCCGATTGCAGTCCGCAGGGCGCCTGACGATGTCCGCAGGAGTCATCGAGCTTGCGCTCGGTGCACACCCCGGTCGCGGCAAGAGCGGCGTCGCGTGGATGACGCTGCGGCTCCTATGGGCGACGTGGCGCGGTCGGTTTGATCTGGTCCACATCTGCCTGCCGAGTCCCATCTATGTCCCGTACGCCGCTGTGCTTAGTTGGCTACCGAGAACCGTCCGCCCCCGGCTGTCGCTAAGCGTCATCGACTGCACCCTCGCCGACAGTCTCTATCGCCCACCGCCGGTGGGCACTTACGAGCGGCAGGTCCTCGACGCACATCACTGTTTCGCCAGATGGGTGCGTCTCGATGGCGTCTACTCTTGGTACGAGGCATTCGTGACGGCGGTGGCGAACGGTGCCGCGATGGCGGGTGGGCCACTCTCCAGGGCCGCTCGGTACTGCTTCACCGAGCCCGATCGGTTCAGGCCTGCAGCGAAGGAGAAGGTTGTGATCTTTGCCGGCCGCCTGTCGGAACAGAAGCGGCCCCTGCTCTTCGTCGATGCCGTCGCTGTCTTGCGCACACGGTACCCGGAGTTGATTGCTGGCTGGCGTTTCGAGTTGTACGGCACGGGTATCCTGGCGACGGAGGTTGCGAGCCGCATCGCCCATCATGGCGTCGATGATGTGCTCAACTGCCACTCAACGGCGGACATGGCCCCTGTGTTCGCGCGGTCGCAGCTGTTCGTATCGACCCAGGCCTTCGAGAACTTCACCTCGTTGTCGATGCTGGAGGCCATGGCCGCCGGCAATGCCGTCATTGCCGAGGATGTCGGCCAGACACGCGAGTTCGTCCGCCACGACGTGAACGGCCTGCTGGTCAGGTCCGCGAGTGCCGATGCGTTCGCCGATGCCATCGCCGCGTATCTGCGCGCACCAGAGCATCATGACGCCATGGCAGCCGAGAGCCGCCGGCTGGCCACCGAGGTCCACACCATCGAGCACTTCGCCGACGACATCACCGCGTTCTGGCAGGACGTGCTCCACCGGTGACTGGTATTGAGCCGATTGCGGACCGGCGGCTGCGCGTGCTGGTTGTCATCGGTGCGTACCATCCCGAGATCAGCAGCGGCGGCGAGCAGTGTCGCACGATGGTGCGGCACCTGAGGGAGCACATCGATGTGACCGTGCTGGCAACCGCCGTGGATCGCTCCCTCCCGCGCCGCGATGTCGTCGAAGGCGTGCCACTCAGACGCGTTGTCGTCGATGCGTCGCGGCCCGTGTCACGCATGCGCACCGGCTACGACCTGCTCGCGGCACTGACCCGGCTCGTCCCGCGCGTGGACGTGGTCCACATCCACAGCGTCTCGGGCAAGAACCTCGCGGTGGCGCTGGCCGCGCTCGTGTGGAGGCGTCCTCTCGTCCTGAGCCTGCACACGGCCGTGGACGACGAGCCCGCCGGGATTGCCGGGCGCGGCGCGCTGATGCGCTGGGCCTTCAGGCAGGCGAGGCTGTATCTGACCGTGAGCCCGAAGCTGACAGCGGCGTGGCTGACGGCGGGCCTTCCGCCCGACCGCCTGCGTGAGGTCCCCAACGGGATCGACACGGCGCGTTTCAGGCCCTCGAATGCGCAGGAGCGCGTCGCTCTGCGGCACCGGCTCGAAATACCGGCAGACCGCCCTGTGATCGTCTTCGTCGGGTACTTCTCGGCCGACAAGCAGCCGCACGTGCTGTTCGACGCGTGGACGTCGCTCGAGGCCACGCATGGAGTCGAGACCACCCTGGTCTTCGTCGGGGCCACCTCGTCGCCCTACTGGGAGGTGGACGCCGGGCTCGCCGACGCCGTCAAGCATCAGGCGCACGCGCGAGGGGTTGCCGATCGCGTGGTGTTTGCCGGCGTGACCCCTCATGTGGAGGACTACCTGCGCGCGGCCGACGTCTTCGCGCTGCCGTCGCGCCGCGAAGGGCTGCCCGTGGCGCTGCTCGAAGCGATGGCCTGCGGATTGCCCTGCGTCGCGTCACGGTTGCCCGGGGCGACCGACGCGATCGTGGACGATGGGGTGCACGGCCTGCTGGTGCCTCCGGGAGATGCCGGGGCGCTGGCCGACGCGATGGCGGCCTGTTTGAGCGATCCGGCATCCGCGCTCACGCTCGGCGCCCGCGCGCGCGAGCGGGTTCTTGCGCGATACGCGGATCGAGCCGTTGCCAGTGCCTGGCTCGAGGCGTATCAGACGGTTACCGGCAGGGGTGGCCCAACCGCGGGTCCTGCCGCGAGCGACCAGGCGTGAACGACCTGTCGATCGAGCTTGTCGACGCCTCCGAGCAGGCCGCGCTCTTCGATCTGTATCGCCGCGTGGCCTCGTTTCCGCCACCCGATCAGATCGCTCGGTACCATGCGTGGAAGTTCGAGGCGAACCCTCAGCGGGATGGACGGCGCCTGCACTGGGCAGCCCGGCTCGACGGCCGGCTGGTAGGGAGCATGGCGTACATGCCCGTGACGGTCTCCGCAGCGGGGCAGAGGGCGCCGGCGGCCTGGGCGGTCGACCTGATGGTGGCCCCGGAGGCCAGGGGCCGTGGAGTGGCACGGCGCATCTTCGAGCAATTCCGACGACACGTCCCGGTCGCCCTCTCGATGGGATACGGCCCGGCGTCGGCAACCTCCCGCGTCGCACGGGCTGCGGGATTCGTGGGGCTGCAGCCCCGCAAGTACCTGTTTCGCCTGCTCTCGACGCGACCCCTGGCGCAGGCCGTGCCGTGGGGGGGCATGCTTGGAAGTCTTGTCGACCCGCCGTCGCGTGCCCTGCTGCGGTACCGGCGCCGACCGGCCCTTGCCGGGGAGGTCACACGCCTGTCGCGCTTCGACGACCTGTTCGACACGCTCTGGGCGCGGTTGTCGCGCGAGACGGCCGTGAGCGTCCACCGCGATCAGGCGACGATGAACTGGCGGTACTTCGAGAATCCGTTTCACACCTACACCGTGCTGGCCCTGCTGGACGGAGCGACGCTGCGCGGGTGCCTCGTCGCCAAGGTCGTGCAGCAGTCGCCCTACGTATACGGCACGATCGCGGAGTTCCTGGTTCCGGAGCAGGAAGAGGACGCGCAGCACGCGCTGCTCGCCGGAGCGATGCAACTGTTCGAGGATGCGCGGGTGGACATCGTGAAGACGCTTGAACCACCGGGACCGATCGGCGGCGTGCTGCGCCGTGCGGGATTTCGGTCGTTCGGGCGGCGATCAGACCTCGTGGTGGCCACGGACTCCTCGGTCGGCCACGACCTGCAGACCGCGGTGCGCGACACGAGCGCCTGGTACCTCACCAA
>CAZNOC010000061.1:0-19249 GCA_964574545.1 uncultured Bifidobacteriaceae bacterium
CGCACTGGCTCGACCGCGCCCTGGACGAAGCGGGCCCCACGCTGCCGCTGCTCGCCCGCATGGCCGACGCGCAGTTCGCCCTGGGGCAATTGGACGATGCGCGCCGCTATGCCGACGAGGGACTCGCGATCGATCCCGGGAACCGCCACCTGCTGGCACTACGCCGCCGATTGCCCTGACTGCCGTGGCGCGTCGCGCGTCAGTTTGGGATCGAGCGCATCCCGCAGCCCGTCGCCGAGGAAGTTGAAGCCGAGAACGACGACGGCCAGCGCGATCCCCGGGAAGATCGTCAGGTGCGGCGCATCGAGCAGGTGTCCCCGGCCGCCGTTAATCATGGTGCCCCAGCTCGGTGTCGGCGGCTGGACGCCGAGACCCAGGAAGCTCAGCGCGGCTTCCGACAGGATGGCTCCTGCCATGCCGAGCGTCGCCTGCACCGTCAACGCCGGGAGCGCCGTAGGCAGGACATGCCAGAGGAGGATGCGGGGCGTGGCCGCCCCAAGCGCACGTGCCGCGAGCACGTAGTCGAACTCGCGCGCGCGCAGTACCTGGCCGCGCACCAGGCGCGCGTAGCCGACCCAGCCGATAACGACCAGCGCCAGCACGACGTTCGTGAGGCTGGGCCCGAGCACGGCCACAAGCGCGATGGCGAGCAGGATTCCGGGGAACGCCATCAACACATCCATGACCCGGCTGATGGCCATGTCGATCCTGCCTCCGGCGTACCCCGCAACCGCACCGACCAGCGTGCCGACGGACGCGGAGATTCCGACGACGGTGACGCCGACCAGCAGGGAGACGCGCGCGCCGAGGAGCACGCGGGAGAGGATGTCGCGGCCGAGTTCGTCAAGACCGAACAGGTTGGCCATCGTTGGCCCTTCCAGCCGGCGGGCCAGTTCCTGCGCCGACGGGTCGAACGGCATGAGCCACGGCGCGAACAGCGCGCCGGCGGTCACCATCACCACGATTGTCGTGCCAAGGCGGAGCATCTCAGCGTCGAGGACCCTTCAACCGTCAGTCGTACCGGATCCGGGGATCGAGCACGCCGTACATCACGTCGGTCGCAAGGTTGACGCCGACGTAGGTGACCGCGATGAGCAGGATGCACCCTTGCACCATCGGGTAGTCGCGGAAGCTGATCGACTGAATGAGCAACCGCCCGATACCTGGCCAGGCGAAGATGGTCTCCGTGATGACCGCCCCGGTGAGCACCGCGCCAAACTGCAGGCCCGCGATCGTCACGACGGGGATCAGGCTGTTCCCGAGGGCATGGAGCAGGACCGCACGCGAACGCGAGGCGCCTCGGGCCCGTGCGGCGCGCACGTAGAGTTCCTGCAGTTCGTCGAGCAGGCTCGCCCGCGTCATGCGCGCCAGGATCGCGGCGAGTGCCGCCCCCAGCGACAACGCCGGGAGCGCGAGGCTCGAGAGTCCGCCGCGTCCGGACACGGGCAGCCAGCCCAGCTCGACGGCAAACACGATGGCGAGAACCGGCCCCAGCCAGAAGTTCGGCAACGAGATGCCGGCGAGTGCGAGCGTCATCGCGGACCAGTCCACGAACGTGCCTCGCCAGACGGCGGCGGCCACACCCAGCGGAATCGCGAACAGGATCGCGGCCGCCATGGCGGCGAGCGCGAGTTCGGCGGTCGCCGGAACGCGTTCGACGATCATCGCCAGCACGGGCTGTCCGGTGCGGAACGACGATCCGAGGTCGCCCTGCACCAACCCTCGCATGAAGAGCCCGTACTGCTCGAGGAGCGGCCGGTCGAGGCCCAGCCGCGTGCGCAGCTCCGCGACATCGTCCGGTGCCGCGCCCTCGCCGAGCATGGCCTGCGCGGGATCGCCCGGCACGAGGTGGATGAGCGCGAAGACGAGCGTCGCCACCCCCAGCAGCACTGGGACCGTCAGCAACAGGCGACGTGCGAGGAACCGCAGCACGCCGCTCATTGTACATGTGCGCGTACGCGTTGATGGCCGACGGCGGCAACGGGCGGGTACGCCTCGGACCCGCGCTCTCACGCGGGTTCAGCGCAGGCCCGCTCCCTCGCTCACGGCGACGGGCGCCAGTCGCAGCCGGGTCATGAGCTTTGCGAGCCCCTGCCGTGTGAGACCCAGCTCGCGTGCCGCGACGGCCTGCCGCCCCCCGGCCCGCACCAGTGCGGCAGCCACGTAGCGCGCATCGAACTCGCGGCGTGCCCGTTCCAGAGGAAGCGGATCCTGAGCCGCGATCGCGCGACCGGTCAGCTGCGGCGGCAGAGCCGCGAGTGGCACCACCCCACGTCGGGGAGCCGAAACGGCCAGCGACGCCAGGACGTTCTGGAGCTCCCGCACGTTTCCGGGCCAGTCGTACCGGGCCAGCGCGTCCAGCACCGCCGCGCCGAGGACGGCCCGGCAGCCGGCGCGCGACGCCACATCGCGCCAGAGGTGGCCCACGAGCAGCGGAAGATCCTCGAGACGCGCGCGCAGGGGCGGCACGCCGATCCGGATGACATCCAGCCGATACAGCAGGTCGGCGCGGAAACGTCCGGCCTGTACCTCGGCAGCCAGCGCGCGGTTGCTCGCGGCCACGACGCGCACGTCCACCCGCCGCGGACGGTTCTCGCCCACACGGCGTACCTCCCCTTCCTGCAGCACGCGCAGGAGCTTGGCTTGCGCGCGCGGGGACAGTTCCGCCACTTCGTCAAGAAACAGCGTGCCGTCGGATGCGTCCTCGAAGAGCCCTGCACGCTCGCTCACGGCGCTGGTGTACGCGCCGCGCGCGTGGCCAAACAGTTCGGCCTCGACCAGTTCGTCGGCCATCGCCGCGCAGTTGAGCGCGACGAACCGACGTGCGCGACGGGGGCTGAGCCGGTGGACGGCGCGCGCCACGAGCTCCTTGCCGGTGCCGCTTTCGCCCTCAATCAGGACGGGGAACGGCGACGCAGCCCCGCGGAGCACCGATTCCCGGACCGCCTGCATCGGCGGGCTGGCACCGACGAGGTCGGCGAGCAGCGCATGACCCGACTCGAGCTCAACCTGGCGCACGACGAGGGAACGCACGACTGGGGCGAGCGCCGCCGCCGCCGTCTCGATGAGCGTCGAGCATTCTGCTTCCGGCACCAGCGCCCCGGGTGCCCACTCACACAGCAACGCACCGATCACGCGCCCTCCCGTCCGGATCGGAGCACCGCCCCAGTCGGGCCGTCGGGGCTCGACCGGGCGGCGCGCGCCCGTGGCAAGGAGGTCGTCGAGCCATGGCGGCATCCCGGTCAGCACGCCCACGGAGCCAAGAACGACGCCCCCTCCGTCGGTGGCGCCAATGACCGCGACGCCGCTCGCGCCGAGCCGCGTCATGACAAGCGCACCGACACGCGCAATGGCCGTCTGTTCGTCCGCATGTTCCTGACACGTCTCGAGCACTGCCACCAGGTCGTCCACCACGATCCACCTCCGCCTCTGCTTGGGGCCGTCGACCTCTTCGCGTCCCGCGGCAACCGCGGCACGCTGTTCCCGGAACCTGGCCACGCGACGCGTCCATCCCTGCCGGAGCGCGACCTCCGCTCCCCTGTCGCAGGCGTCGGCGACCCCCTGCCGGTCCCCGACGGCTCGCCGCACTCTGGCCCGCGCATCCCAGAGATGGACGATCGCCCAGGGGTCGCCCACGGCGAGACGCTCAATCGCCTCGACGTGAGCCCCTGCCAGTTCCGGGGTGCCGCTGGCAACCGCCAGCCGGATGCGAGTGGCATGTCCAATTACCCGCGCCGCTGGAGCGAGGGCGTCGCCCTGTGCGGCAAGGCCGTGGAGGACGCCCAGTGCCCGCACGATCTGCCCCCGCTCCAGGAAGACACGCGCGAGGGCAAGCCGCGCACCCGCTCCGTCGGCGTCGTGGTCGCACGCGAGGGCCGCGGCGAGAGATGCACCCGCCGCGAGGGCCTCGGCTTCTCCCAGCGCTCCCAGTTCCCGCGAGAGCACCGCGGCCAGGACCACGACGTCGAGGGCCGCCGGGAGACCATTCCCCAGCAGGTCGTCTGGCGCCACGCCGCGCAGCGTCCGTCTGGCGCCCTTCACATCGTCTCGACGCCAGAGCGCCAGCGCCTCGCGGAGTGCCGTCGCGGCGTGCCGTTCGATGCCGTACGTGCCGCAGGCTTCGCGCACCATCACGGCCTGCGCATCGCGGCGCACGCGGCGAGGGAATCGTCCCAGCACCAGCAGCGAACGGACGCCCCGGTGAGCCATCAGCAGCACGTCGCCAGCCAGGCGTTCCCGTGCCGTGTGCGTCGCGGCCAACACGACCGAGCGCGCAGACTCGGGGCACCGGCCGGCGCCGTGCTCGAGCCAGTGCCACCCCTCCCTCTCTGCAGCGTCCCTGAGCCGCGCGGTCTGCTGTGGGGTCAGACTCGTCCCGACTACGGCATTCCATGCCGGCGCAGCCGAGGCGATCGCTCGCGAGGCCCACTCCGCGCCGCGGGTCCCATCCACGTGCATCCCCTCATTGGTGCAATCGTCAGGCCGCGCGTCGATCGCCCGTGATCGCGGGCGTTCCCTCCTACGCAGGGTCACGGGGAGTGCAGAAACTTCGTATACAATCGGCAGTTGATGTTGCGATTTCTCACCGCCGGGGAGTCGCACGGCCAAGCGCTCGTCGTGATTCTCGAGGGCGTGCCCGCCGGGCTCGCACTTGACCTCGATCGCATGACCGCCGACCTCCGCCGGCGTCAAGGGGGCTACGGTCGTGGCCGGCGCATGGCGATCGAGTCCGACCGCGCCGAGGTGCTCTCGGGCGTTCGCCGGGGCGTCACCACCGGCGCGCCGATTTCCCTGCTCATTCGGAACAAGGACTGGGTCAACTGGCAGCGCACGATGCACACCGGCCCGGTCTTGCCGGAGGACGCGACCGGTGCCAACCGTGCGCCCGTGGTGCGTCCGCGGCCCGGTCATGCCGACCTTGCCGGAGTCCTGAAGTACGACCTGGACGACATCCGTGACGTCCTCGAGCGCGCGAGCGCCCGCGAGACGGCCGCGCGAGTCGCGGCCGGTGCGGTCGCACGCCAGTTGCTGTCCAGGGTTGGGGTCGAGATCACCAGCCACGTGACCGGCATCGGCCCGGTCCTCCTGCCTGACGCCGAGGCCGTCCCCGTCGAACGTGTCCGCGCGCTTCCGAATGACAGCCCGTTGCGCTGCGTGGATCCGGAGGTCGAGCGGCGGATGGTCGCCGCCATCGATGAGGCGCGCGACGCCGGGGACACCCTTGGGGGCAGCTTCGAAGTCGTGGCGACCGGGGTGCCGGTGGGCCTGGGCAGTTACACGCACTGGGACCGCAAGCTCGACGGGAAGCTGGCTCAGGCGCTGATGTCGATCCACGCGATCAAGTCCGTCGGCATCGGACTGGGCGTCGAGGCGGCCAGGCGGCCGGGCTCCGCCGTGCACGACGAGATCCTTCCGTCGCACGCTGGTCGCTCCCCCGGCATCCATCGCCCGACCAATCGCGCCGGCGGCCTCGAGGGCGGCGTGACAAACGGCATGGAGGTGCGAGTCACGGCTGGCATGAAGCCGATCGCCACGCTCATGAAGCCGTTGCGTTCGGTGGACCTCACGACCCTCCGGGACGCCCCGGCGGCGATTGAGCGGAGCGACGTGTGCGCCGTGCCCGCCGCGGCGGTCGTCGGCGAGGCGATGGTGGCGCTCGTCCTGGCCGGCGCGGTGCTCGAGCGGTTCGGCGCCGACACGATGTCCGACATCGAAGCCCGTGCGGAAGGCGCGTCGGCACGCATCACGGCCCGCCTGACGCCGCCGGCAACGAACTGAGCCCATGCTGCGACCGATCCTTCGCTACGGTGACCCGCTCCTCCACCAGACCGCCAGCCCCGTGGAAGACATCACCCCGGAACTCACACGGCTGATCGATGACCTCGTGGAGACCATGTACGCCGCGCCGGGAATCGGCCTTGCCGCGACGCAGGTGGGCGTGCCGCTCCGGATCTTCGTCGTAGACCTGTCCGTGGGCCGCGACCCGCAGCAGCTCATCACGCTCGTCAATCCCGAGTTCGTGTCCCGCGAGGACATGCAGATCGAAGAAGAAGGATGCTTGAGCGCGCCGGGATTCACGGCGTGCGTCGCCCGGCCGGGCCGCGTCGTGATTCGCGGACGTGATCGCGGGGGCGAGATGCGGACCCACGAAGGCACGGGCCTGTTGGCGCGAGCCTTTCAGCACGAGATGGATCATCTCGACGGCACCGTGTTCATCGACAGGCTGCGCGGGATCAAGCGCGACCTGATCGTCAGGAAGATCCGCAAGCTGAGCCGCGCGGGCAAGTGGTGAAGGTGCCCGGCGCCCTGCGCATCGTCTTCTTCGGCACCCCGGCGTTTGCCGCACCCACGCTCGCGAGCCTGCTCGATTCGCGCCACGAGGTGGTGGCGGCCGTCACCCAGCCCGACCGCCCCCGCGGACGAGGTCAGAAGGTGTCGGACGCGCCAGTGAAGGCGCTCGCGGTGGCACGCGGTATCGCCGTGCTGCAGCCGGATCGGCTGCAGCGCGACAGCCTCGCAGGCACGTTTGCCGGGCTGGGCGCCGACCTTGGCATCGTGGCGGCGTACGGAAAGATTCTTCCGGAGTGGCTCCTGGCCGCGCCACGCCTCGGGATGCTCAACGTGCACGCCTCGCTGCTGCCCAAGTACCGGGGCGCGGCGCCCGTGCACCGGGCCGTCATGGCCGGAGAGTCCGAGACCGGCGTGACGATCATGCGGGTCGTCAAGGCTCTCGATGCCGGCCCCATGCTCGGTGTCGCACGCACCCCAATCGATCCCGACGAGACGAGCGCGGACGTCGAGGATCGCCTCGGCCGCCTGGGGGCGGAACTGCTGCTCGATGTCGTGAATCGACTGTCTGCCGGCCCCGTGCATGAAGTGCCACAAGATGATGAGGCGGCCACGTACGCGAACAAGATCACGAGGGACGACAGCCCGATTGACTGGTCACTCGGGGCAAGGGCCGTCCACAACCACGTCCGAGGCCTCTATCCCTGGCCGCACGCCTCGACCTCACTCGAGCACGGACGGCTGATCGTGCATCGCACCGCTGTTGGTGATCCGCTCACGGCGCCAACCACCCCCGGCACCGTGGTCGCCGCCACACGTACCGCGTTGACGGTGGCGTGCGGCGACGGACGCGCGGTACACCTCCTCGTCGTTCAGCCCGAGGGCAAGCGGCCCATGGCCGTGAGCGATTTCTTGGCGGGCCATACCGTTCGAGCGGGCACCCTCCTGGGGTCCGCGTGATCGCCCCCGCTCGTGCCGCCGCGTTCAACGCCCTGAGGGCCGTCGGCACGGGCCGCGTGGATCTCGGGGCGGCGCTCGCACGGGCACGCGAGGGACTTGCCGACTCCCGCGACAGGGCGCTGTGCTCCGAGATCGTCACCGGCACCCTGCGCGCGCGCGATGCCCTCGACCACCAGATTGCCCGCGTGTACGGCAGGCCGCTCGCCAGGTTGGACGACGAAGTGCTGATGGCGCTGCGAATGGGGCTGTACCAGCTCCTGTATCTCGAGCGCGTCCCGGCAAGCGCCGTGGTGAACGATGCGGTGGCGCTCGTACGGAAGGCGCGGAAGGCAAGCGCCACCGGACTGGTGAACGGCATCCTCCGCAGGCTGGCGCGCGAACGGGACTCGCTTCCGTGGCCACCACGCCCGGATTCGCCGGTCCAGCCCTCGGATCGTGCCGACGCCATTCGCTACCTTGCGACCAGCGGATCGCATCCCGCGTGGCTCGTCGAGCGCTGGCTGGACCGTCACGGATTCGAGAAGGCCGAGGCGTGGGTGCGGTTCAACAACACGCCCGCGCCCCTGACCATTCGGGCCAATTCGGTCTATGGGACGCGGGATGAGATCGCCGGAGAACTCGCCGCGCTCGCCATCCCCACGCGGCCGACCAACGTGGCGCCTGAGGGGCTCATCGTCGAGGCGGGCCAGTTGCCCGAGCGGGTCGCGGGAGCACCCGTCCGGTTCCTCATTCAGGACGAGGCGTCACAGCTCATCCCGGAGCTCCTGCAAGTCACCACCGAGGCGTGGGTCCTCGACGCGTGCGCCTCGCCGGGAGGCAAGACCGTGGCCATCGCCGGTGCCCTGGGTCCGCAAGGCCTGGTGGTGGCCGCCGACGTTCGCGCGCATCGGGTCGCGCTGCTGGCCGCCACCCTCCGATCCGCGGGGGTTCGACCCCGCGTCGTGCACATGTCGCCGGACGGCGGCTGGCCGTTCCTGCCGCGCTTCACGCATGTCCTGGTGGACGCCCCCTGCTCCGGGCTGGGTACGGTCCGTCGGGACCCGGACATCCGCTGGCGTCGCGAACCTGAGGACCTGGCTCGTCTCGCCACCGTGCAGGACCGGCTGCTGGGTCACGCCTCCTCCGTTGTCGCCGCCGGCGGCCGGCTCGTCTACAGCACGTGCTCGAGCGAGCCCGAAGAGAACGAAGCGGTCGTGCGTCGATTCCTCCAGACCCATCCGCAGTTTTCGCTTCGCCCCCTCGAGACCCTGGCCGGGCTCCCGCCGGCCATTGCAGCTCTGGCAGACAATGAGGGCTTCCTGCGCACCGACCCTTCACGAGACGGTCTCGAAGCCTTCTTCGCGGCGGTGATGCAGCGCAATCAAGACTCGTGACCATACGCCCTTAGTTGCTGACTCTGAAGCACTTGTAGTAGATTGGACGCTTGCGAATGGCCCTGCGGACCCGCGCGTGGAGCGTCGGAAAGCTCGTCATGCTCGCCGGCGCGCTGGGCATCACCTTCGTGGTCTTTGCCCTGATCGCGATGCGCGTGGCCGTACGCGCCAGGGACGTTGTCGTGCCGGACCTGGTGGGCCGCCCCCTTGCGGAGGCAAACGCCGCGCTCGCCACGCTCGATCTCAACCTGCGGGTGGATGATGTGCGCCGGCCGGATGTTCGAGTCCCTGAGGGCGCCGTCCTGGGCCAGGAGCCGCCCGCGGGCGAGATGGTCAGGCGCATGCGCAACGTCCGGGTGTGGGTCAGCGCGGGCCCCCGCATCGCGCACGTGCCGTCCCTCGTGGGGCAGTCCGAGCGCTCCGCACAGGTCCTCCTCGGACAGGAGGGCCTGCCTGCGGCAATCGTCGCTGAGATTCGATCGTCGGACTACCCTCCTGACGTCGTCGTCGCGCAAGCCCCCCCTCCGGGAGCCACCGGCAACGAAGTGCACGTTCTCGTCAATCGCGGTCAGGACCGCGTCAGTTTTGTCATGCCGGAGCTCATCGGACTGCCCGGCGATCGAGCGGCAGACGTGCTCAGGGCACGGGGGTTCCGGGTGAGTATCGTCGCAGAGCAGTCGGCCCCCGGCATACCTCCGGGGATCGTACTGCGTCAGGCGCCGGCCGGCGGCTACCAGGTCGAACCGGGCGACTTCATCACCATGGAAGTCAGCCGATGAGCATTCGCATCTCGCCCTCGATTCTGTCGGCCGACTTCGCCGCACTTGGCCGCGACGTCGCGGCCGCCGAACGCGGTGGCGCCGACTTGATTCACGTTGACGTGATGGACGGCCATTTCGTGCCGAACTTGACGATTGGCCCCCCCGTCGTCCGGGCGCTGAAGCGCGTGGCGCGGGTGCCGCTCGATGTCCACCTGATGATCGAGGAGCCCGACCGCTACCTCGAGGCGTTCGTCCAGGCGGGCGCGGATATGCTCTCGGTCCACGTCGAGGTGCTGCCCCACCTGCACCGGACGCTCCAGGCGATCAAGGCGCTCGGCGCCAGCGCCGGAGTCGTGTTGAACCCTTCGACGCCAGTGATGGCCCTCGAGGAGGTCGCCGGGGACGTCGACTTCGTGCTCGTGATGTCGGTCAATCCCGGGTTCGGCGGTCAGCGCTTCATCCCGCGCAGCCTCGACAAGATTCGCGCGGTGAGAACGCTGCTCGATCGAGCCGGCAATCCCGCCCCCATCGAGGTGGACGGCGGCGTGGATCTCGACACGATTGGTCCCGTGGTCACCGCTGGAGCCGATATCCTCGTGGCGGGCCAGGCGGTGTTCGGGACGGGAGACGCTGAGGGGGCCGTCCGCGCTCTCAAGGCCGCTGCCGAACAAGCCGCAGCGACCCGGCCCGGTATCTGATGACCAGGGCCGCCGACTCCGGACTTCCCGCGCGCGTCTCGTCCTCGATCGTCCGGGTGCGCTACGCCGAAACCGACGCCATGCGCGTCGTCTACTACGCGAACTACCTCGTGTGGTTCGAGGTCGGGCGCACCGACTGGCTCCGTGAGACGGGTCACACCTACGCGGAGATGGAAGCGGCGGGGGTCCGGCTGCCCGTGATCAGCGCACACTGCGACTACCACCAGTCGGCGCGGTACGACGACGAACTCGAGATCCTGACGACGGCACGGCTGGCTTCGCCCGCCAGGCTGGCGTTTGACTACGAGGTCATGCGGCGCGCGGACCAGGCCCTGGTGGCCTCGGGCCACACGGTGCATGTGGCTGTGGACGGGTCGGGACGCCCCCTGCGCCTCCCGCCACGCGTTCGGGAACTCGTCGCGGCCCGTCCGCGGGTCTCCCGTGGGCGTCTACAATAGGGAATGGCCAAACCGGGCCCCCGGCGTCGTATCAACTGGATGGAAGCCACGCACGAATGACATTCCGCGCACTCCTCCTCATTGTGACCCTCGTTTCGCTCACTGTGGCCTGTGCCTCGGCGCGTCCAGCGGTCGTGCCCCCCGGCACGGAGCAAGCGGATCAGTTCCTGTTCGAGCAGGGCCAGGCCTCGCTCGAGGCGCGGCGCTGGTCGAATGCGAGGGAGTTCTTCAGGCAAATCGTCGACAATTACCCGCAGAGCCAGTACCGGCCCGACGCCAAGCTTGCGGTGGGGGACGCGTACCTCGGCGAGCGCACGACCGAGTCGCTGATTCTGGCCGTCAGTGAGTATCGGGAGTTCCTGACGTTCTACCCGACCAACGCTCGCGCGGACTACGCCCAGTACCGCCTGGCGGTCGCCTTCTCCCACCAGATGCTCGCACCGGAGCGTGATCAGACCGCGACCCGCGACACGATTCGCGAGATCGAGGTGTTCCTCGAGCGGTACCCGAACAGCCGCCTGGTGCCCGAAGCGCGGACGCTCCTGCGGGACGCCCAGGACCGTCTGAGCGAGGCGAGCTACCGGGTGGGTTTGTACTACTTCCGCGCGAGGTGGTACCCTGGAGCGATCGACCGGTTTCGCGCCGTCCTCACGAACGACCCCCAGTTCACTCGCCGGGACGCGGTGTACTACCACCTCGCCGAGTCGTTGATGCGCACGGAGCGTGCTGCCGAGGCGCTCCCCTACTACGAGCGGCTCGTCACCGAGTTCGAGCAAAGCGAGCATCTGGAAGCGTCACGGCGTCGCATCAGCGAACTCAAGGATTCGCCGGGTACGTCCTGACACGCGCCACACACGTTTCCCCCCCGGGAGGCAGTCACCATGCGTCTTCTCACTACGGCCGTCGTTCTCCTCGTCTCCGCTCACGGGGCGGCCGCCCAGCCGGCCACGTTCGATCGCGTGTCCGTGCATCCCCACTCGCTTCTGTGCACGGATCTCGTCGTGCACACGGCCCCCGCTGTCTCCCTGCGCGTCATCGGGGTGCAGGACACCCAGCCGCGCTACGCGTTCGCCCCGGGCGACTCGGTTGTGCTCAGCGCCGGTCGCGCCGGCGGCGTGGAGCCAGGCCAGCGCTATCTGATTCGACGCGCGTCGCGTGGGCCATCGCGACAGCCGATCTCGGCCGCCGCGCCGGGCGCGGTGCGCACGGCGGGCTGGCTGACGGTCACGGCCGTGGACGATGGCACCGCGCTGGCGCGCATCGACTACGCGTGCGACGGCGTCCACCCCAACGACTACCTCGAGCCCTACGTCCTGGCGTCACTGCCTGCCACGGACGCCGGCACCGGCGCGCCGCAGCACGACCAGATGGCGCGGATCCTGTTCGGGACGGACCAGACGGGTGTGTTCGGGGCGGGATCGCTGTTCGCCATCGATCACGGATCGCAGCACGGCGTCGAGCAGGGACGCCGGTTCGTCGTCTATCGGGACACCGGCACGGGCCGCCCGCTGGTCATCGTGGGCGAAGCCGTCGCGCTGGCGGTGGGACCCGATACCTCCACCGTCGTGCTCATCCGGTCGCACTTCGAGGCACTGACGGGCGACTACCTCGCGATGCGCGCGGCCACGCCCTGAGTCGCGGGGCGTCTGCATCGTCGGACCTACCGGTCCACGAAAGCAGTAGAACCAGGCTAGCCGGCGCGGCGCCGCTCCTCTCGCCGCGCCTGAGCTCGTCGGAAGTCGCTGTCGTCCGCGATCCTTGTCGTCGCGCGGTGAAACCGGCGGTAGTAATCTCCGGCCGACCACAGCGCCGTCAGGAGCACGACCCACAACAACGCCTGCCCGAGGGTGACGAGCGCGGGGACATGCTCCCATCCAAGGATGAGGGCGAGGATGGCGGCCACCTGGGCGGCCATCTTGAGCTTGCCCAAGGATGACGCGGGAATCATGAGGCCGCGCGAGAGTGCGAGGCTCCGCAGCCCCGTGACCGCGAACTCGCGGCCGATGATCACGGCGACGATCCACGCATCGGCCAGGTCGAGCTGGACGAGGGAGACCAGGGCCGCCGAGATCAGCAGCTTGTCGGCGATCGGGTCGAGCACCTGGCCCAGACTGGTCACCTGCTGCCGCCGCCGGGCCAGGTATCCGTCGAGCCAGTCCGTCAGCGACGCCAGTCCGAAGATCGCCGCGGCGACGAACTCCACAGGAATCCCCAACAGCTGCCGTCCGTCGAACTTGGTGAGCAGGACAACCACCAGCAGCGGGGCGAGCACGATGCGCGCGATGGTGAGGGTGTTGGGCAGATTCATGCCGCAGTGCATTGTACTCTTCGTGCCCGGGCCGGACAACCGGACCGCCACGCCCGAGCTTGGTCATCGTGTATGATCGCAGGTTGACATGAAAGCCATCCTGCTCGCCGGAGGCAAGGGCACGCGCCTGCGGCCGCTGACCATCCACACGCCCAAGCCCATCGTGCCGATTTTCGACCGGCCGTTCCTCCAGTACCAGATCGACCTCCTGCGACAGGTGCCGGAGATCGACGAGGTGATTCTCAGCCTCAGCTATCAGCCGCGGCGAATCGAGGAGATCTTCGGTGATGGTTCCGGCCTTGGCGTGCGCCTGCGCTACGTGGTCGAACCCTCGCCGCTCGGCACCGGTGGCGCGATCCGGTTTGCCGCGCAGGGCATCGACGAGACGCTCGTGGTGTTCAACGGCGACGTCATGACAGCGGTGGACGTCAACGCTGTCGTGGCGCTTCACCGGGAACGCCAGGCCCGCGCCACCATCGTCCTGACGCCCGTGGAGAACCCGTCGGCGTACGGACTCGTCGAGACCGCGCCCGACGGGAGCGTGCGCCGGTTCATCGAGAAGCCCGGGGCGGGCGAGATCACCTGCAACACCATCAATGCCGGCATCTACGTGCTCGAGCCGTCCACCTTCGACCGCATTCCGAAGGACGTGTCGTACTCCATTGAGCGAGCGTACTTCCCTTCGTTGATCGAGCGGGGTGAAGCCTTTCTGGCGTACACGGATGAGGGCTACTGGATCGACATCGGGACGCCCGAGAAGTACCAGCAGGTCCACCGCGACATGTTCGATGGCCGCTTCGACCGCGGTCCCGTGGCCGCCGCCCACCGAACGGCCATCCTCTCGCCGGAGGCGCGCGTTGACGACGGCGCCCGGATCGAAGGCCCCTGCTTCCTGGACGCCGGCGCCCATGTCCGCGCCGGCGCGACGATTGGACCGTATTGCATGATCGGGCGGGGCGTCATCGTCGAAGAGGACGCCGCCGTCCGCGGCAGCATCGTCTGGCCGAACAGCCGCATCGGTCGCGACGCCATCGTCGAGGACGCCATCATCGGCCGGCATGCGCACGTCGGCCGGAGCGCCGTGGTGTCGGGTGGCGCCGTCCTCGGTGACAAGACCGTCCTGACCGATTACACAAGGACCTGAACCGTGACCACCATCAATCCGAGCATCTTCAAGGCGTACGACGTCCGCGGCCTTTATCCGGGTGAACTGGACGAGGAGGTGTTCCTGCAGTTGGGGCGCGCCTTTGCCGCCTTCCTCGGACCGGGGCGGTTCGCGGTCACGCGCGACATGCGCCTGTCGTCGCCGACCCTGACCGCGGCCTTCATCGAAGGCGTGCGGCAGCAGGGCGCCCACGTCGTCGACTACGGACTGGCCGGGACGGACATGATGTACTTCGCGGTGGCCAGCGAAGGGTTGGACGGGGGCGCGCAGATCACGGCCTCGCACAACCCCGGCGAATACAACGGCTGCAAGATGGTCCGGCGCGAGGCGTTTCCGCTCAGCGGAGAATCCGGCATCCGCGAGATGAAGGAGATGATTCTCGGCGGCTCGCTGCCGGCACCGGCCGCCACACCAGGCACCGTGGCCGCGGCCGACATGCTCGAGGCGTACGTCGCCCACGTGATGTCGTTCGTCGACCCGGCGATCATCAGACCGTTCAGTGCCGTGCTCGACGCCGGTAGCGGCATCGCCGGCGCCGTGGCGCCTCACCTGTTCGATCGGCTGCCCTGCAAGACGACGCGGCTGTGCTTCGAGGTGGACGGCACGTTTCCGAACCATGAGGCCAACCCCCTCATCGAGGAGAACCGCCGCGACATCGTCGAGAAGGTCGTGGAGATCGGCGCCGATATCGGCGTCGCATGGGATGGCGATGCCGATCGCTGCTTCTTCATCGATGGCAGCGGCGAGTTCATCGCGGGCGACTTCATCACGGCGCTGCTCGCGGAAGCGTTCCTGCTGCGCACTCCAGGGGCGACGGTGATCTACGACTGCCGGGCCAGCTACGCCGTGAAGGACATCGTGGCGCAGTACGGCGGCACCGCGCTGATGAACCGCGTGGGCCACGCGTTCATCAAGAGACGGATGCGCGAGGAAGATGCGGTCTTTGGAGGCGAGGTCACCGGGCACTACTACTTCAAGGACAACTTCTACGCCGACAATGGCTTCATCCCGGCACTGCTCATCCTCGAGCTGATGTCGAAGAAGGGCCTGTCACTGCGGGACTTGTTGAAGCCCCTTCGGGAGCGCTACTTCATCTCCGGCGAGATCAACACGAAGGTCTCGAGCATGGCCGTGATCGAGGACAAGGTTGCGCGCCTCGCGAAGGAATACGCGCACGGGCACGTCTACTACATGGACGGCATCTCGGTGGAGTTCGACGACTGGCACTTCAATGTGCGGGCCTCCAACACCGAGCCGCTGCTGCGCCTCAATCTCGAGGGGTTGACTCCCGAGGTGATGGAACGCCGGCGCGACGAGGTCCTCGCCATCATCCGGGGCTGATCGAGGCCCCCTGCTCGTAGTCCGGCGGCGGCATGCCGGAACGCCGCACCACCCCGGCGCCACCACGCCGGGAACCCGGCGCCGGGCGGCCATGGATCAGGGAAGGCCGTCTGCTTGCGGCTCTTTGCCGCAGCCTGTACTGGCACGGCGTGTGCACACTGCGACCATGTGCCACGCCTTGCTCTCCTTCTCACCGTCCTCATGGCCCTTCTGCCGGTCGGACCGCTCGTAGCGGACGGCCGGCACGGTGAGGCCATGGGCTGCTGCGAGGAGATGCAGGCTGCCCCCTGCCATTCGGCCCTCAAGGCCGTGGGGTGCTGCCGGACGCCGGAGGCGCCCATTGTCGCCACCGCGTCGTCGGCAGTCAGCGCCATGCCCGAGCGGTCGGTGCTGCGGAAGCAGCAGGCCGCATTCCCGCGGATGGTGCCAGGGGCCCGGAGCGTTGTCGTCGTCTCCGCGTTCGAACGCCGGCAAGGCCGCGTGGCACCGCTTCCTCCCTTCCTCCTCGACCGCGCGCTGCTGTTGTAGCGCGGCACCTCGACTCGAACCTACCGCGCCATGGTGTCCGATCGGACGGACGCGGTGATTCCAGACGTCGGTGCGCGGGCATCCCAATGATGCCCGGGAGGATTCCGTCATGAAATTCAAGACTCTCTTCGTCGCCATTGCCTTCCTCTTCACGACCTCGCTCGTCCTGGCGGCCGGCCAGGCGCCCGCCATGGAGCACGGATGCTGTGCGGCGGCGGCAGCCCATGCAGTGGCGCAGGACCACTCGCACGGCGAGACCGCGCCGGGCTGCTGTGGTGAGGGTCACGGCGAGAAGGCAGGCGGCTGCGCCATGTGCGCGAAGACTGACGATGCGATGTGTGCGTCGTGCGCCAAGGGCGACAAGGCCGCCGGCGCGTGCTGCGGCAAGACTGGGGACACCGCAAAGGCCGGGTGCTGCGACAAGACGGCCGCCGGCGATGCCAAGGGATGCTGCGACAAGCCTGCTCCGAAGCGCTGAACCGCCTCTCTCGAGAGACCCGCCCCTGCCGTGACAACGCTCACGCGGGGGCGGTGTCTCGTACGGGTGCCAACGATGCCAGGAGCCGCCGGGGGCACCCACGATGCCGGAACCGGCGACCGGTGCCTGGCGTGCTCCAGCCGGCGCCGTACGTTAGAATGAGCGGGCTGAGCGGGAGTAACTCAGTGGTAGAGTCACAGCTTCCCAAGCTGTTGGTCGCGGGTTCGATCCCCGTCTCCCGCTCCACACTTCCCAGGCCCTCGCCTACCGAACCGACAACCCGACGCTAAGTGCCATCTGCTTGATGCGCCCCCCGCCAGCGCGGAGGTCCGTGGCGGGTCGCGGGCTCAACTGATGGAAGCGGAGGTCGAATCCGAACGCCACCCGGTCGCGCAGAAACCAGCGAGCCCCCCCGCCGTAGTTCACCGTCTTCGACCACTCCTCCGACGGCGCCACCATTCCCTCGGCGATGCTGCCCACCAGCGACCTCCCCACACCGCCGCTCAGGTAGCTCCATCCGAGCCGATGGCCGAAGTTGAACGACAACTGCGGGACGACACCCGTGAACGTCGTCGTCACGGCCCGGGCGTCCGGCGGAGCCCCCTCGCCAGGAGCGTAGTTACCGCGGAGACGCGTCCAGGCGCCGCCGACTCCAATCGTCATCGGACCCAGCCGCAAGGGGTAGACGTGAGCGCCGAGCTCGATTCCCCAGCCGCGACCGGGCACGTCCACACCGGACGCCTGGGTGGGCGTCCAGCCCTCGGTGGTCGGCAGCGACATCGTCGAGCCGCGCACGTCGATGATGTAACGGGAAATGGGTTCGGTGGGTTGGGCGATGGCGGTGACGGGCGCCAGGCTCACCACCAGGACGCCCGCCACGAGGGGTCCGCGACGAATCACCCCTTGCCCTTGCCCTTGCTCTCGGTCTTGCGGCGCTCGGCCCAGTACTTCTTCATCCTGTCGGACACGGCCTTGCGCGCGGCGGCGGACACACGGCGCTTGCGGACAGGCTTCGCCGGCCCGGCCTCCGCCGGGGCGCCACCCTTGAGCTTCGGAGCCCTGCCGTCGAACAGTTCTGGAAAGGCCGCGCGAATCATCGACTCCTCACGGCGCAGTTCCTCGAGGCGACGCATCGCCCCCAAACGGGCCAGCCGGCGCATGTCGTCTCGACTCAACTCTCCTGCCACGGTGTGCTCCTCTCGGTTGTCGGATGATGAAATGATAATAACGAACGATGATCGCACACTCCCGGCGCGAGGGCCAATGCCTCGCCGGGCGGGCGTAGACGCGCTTCAGTAGCCGCCGCCGGCCGCGGGGGAGGGCGCATCGCCCCGCGACTCCTTCAGAATGCGGACGCCCGCGCTGGCTCCGACCCGGGTGGCGCCCGCCGCCACCATCGCCTTGACCTGGTCGTAGTCGCGAACACCGCCGGCAGCCTTCACGCCCATCTCCGCCCCGACGACTCGCCGCATCAGCGCTACATCCGCCGCTGTGGCGCCGCCCGGTCCGAATCCCGTGGACGTCTTCACGAAATCCGCCGCGGCGGCCTTGGACAGCGTGCATGCCGTCACCTTCTCGTCGTCGGTCAGGAGCGCCGCTTCGATAATCACCTTGCTGACCACGCCGCACTCGCGACACGGCCCCGTCACGGCCTCGATGTCACGCTCGACCAGCCGGAAGTCGCCTGACTTCAACGCGCCCACGTTGATCACCATGTCGACCTCGGTGGCGCCGTCGAAGATGGCCCGCCGCGTCTCGTACTGCTTCACGTCCGGAGTCGTTGCGCCGAGGGGGAAGCCCACCACCGAACAGACCCCCACTCCGCTGCCGTGGAGGAGGCGTGCGGCCAGCGACACCCATGCAGGGTTGACGCACACGGTCGCAAACCGGAACTCCGCGGCCTCACGGCAGAGACGCTCGATCTCGTGGCGGGCCGCGTCGGCCTTGAGCAGTGTGTGATCGATCAGCCCGCTGACGGCGCCCGCGCTCCCGCCCGAGGCATGCAGGCCCAGGCGCGACGCGCCGGCGTCGAGCACACCCGCCACCCGGCCGGGACAGCAGTCGTACAGCACGCCGTGGCAGGTGCACTGAGCGGGCGTCTGGCGCTCGGCGGCCGCCAGTTCCTCGACAATGATGGCGATGAGCCGCGAGAGGTCGGAGACGCCCACAGTCTCGGCCACGTCAGGCCATCCGTTCCAGGCGCGCGATCTTCGCCAGGCGTCGCACGTAGCGCGCCTCGGTCATGGGGGTCGTCAGGAATGTCTCGACGATCGCCAGTGCCTCCTCCGCGCCGACCAGGGTGGATCCGAGGGCCAGCACTTGCGCGCCGTTGTGCTCCCTGGCATACCGCGCCAGCGTGCGGGACGTGCACATCGCCGCGCGGATCCCCCGCACCTTGTTGGCCGCAATGGCCGACCCCAGACCCGCGCCGTCGATGACCACACCCGCGTCGGCTTCTCCGCCGGCCACGAGCGCCGCCACCCGGCCGGCGATGTCCGGATAGTCCACGGGGTCAGGGGTGTCGGTCCCGACGTCGGTGACCGCGAGCCCACGGCCGCGCAGGTGGTCGCGAACCAGGGCCTTCAACGTCAACCCCGAATGGTCGGCGCCGACCGCCACCCGCCGAACGTCGGCGACCGGGGCCAGCCGTGCGTCATCCGCATCCGGCAACGCACCGACCACCGTGACGCGCCTGTCCCTCAGGGTGTCCAGGGCAAGAGGGGTGACGTGGCCGCCGGGCGCGAGCGCGACGGTGGTGCCTGCCTCGAGGACTCGCGCGTCGGCTTCCGTGATGAGGGAGTACTGCTTCATCGGGATCCGTGGGATATGTTACCCTCGCTCGCCATGAACGCGACATCGATGGACATCCTTATCACGGAGGCACAGATCCA